>JAJDNS010000134.1 GCA_022340585.1 Acidobacteriota bacterium | reverse complement strand
GCTTGGTGAGCAGGCGCGAGACTGGTCAATCCAGTATTTGGATCTCCACTCCCGGCAGGTGTCGGAACTCTTCCGAAAGAGCGGTCCGTTCGACCATTGGTCCCTGGAGGTCTCACCCGACGAACAGTGGATACTGTACGGGGAGCGACCTGTTGGAACGTCCGAGCTGATGCTGTTGGAGAACTTCCGTTGAGCCCAGCGCGATGGCGCGCCTCCATGGCCCCGCACGCCAGCCACGGCCGGCAACGTCACTGGGCTGGTAGCGCTACGGGGATTCGAACCCCGGTTTGATGGCTGAGAACCACCCGTCCTAACCCCTAGACGATAGCGCCACCGAAACGGAACCTTTAGTTTACCGGCGCTGGCGGGGACGGTCAATCCGGTGGGGTCGCTCGCCGAGGGGCGCCGGCCTCGGCGCCGGGTCCTCGGTGGACCTTCCGGCGGCCTGTGATAGCCTCAGCGGTTGCCATGACCGTCCGGACGCGCATCGCTCCCAGCCCCACTGGCGACCCCCACGTGGGGACCGCCTACGTGGCGCTGTTCAACTACGCCCTGGCGAGGAGGCACGGGGGGCAGTTCATCCTGCGGATCGAGGACACGGACCGGGAGCGCAGCTCCGCGGCGAGCGAGGCGATGATCTTCGAGGCCCTCCGCTGGCTGGGCCTCGAGTGGGACGAGGGACCGGACGTCGGGGGGCCGGTGGGTCCCTACCGACAGAGCGAGCGGACCGCGATCTACCGGGAGCACGTCGAGGTCCTGGTGGAGAAGGGCGCGGCCTACCCGTGCTTCTGTACGCGGGAGAGGCTCGACGCCCTGCGCGCCGAGCAGAAGGCGCAGAAGCTCAACTTCGGCTACGACGGCCGGTGTCGGGGGCTGCCGGCCGACGAGGCGCGGAAGCGTCAGGAAGCGGGGGAGACCCACGTCATCCGCCTCGCCATGCCCGACGAGGGCCAGGTGGTGGTGCCGGACCTGCTCCGCGGCGAGATCGAGTTCGACAACGCGCAGATCGACGACCAGGTGCTGCTCAAGAGCGACGGCTTCCCCACCTACCACCTGGCCAACGTGGTCGACGACCACCTGATGGGGATCACCCACGTGATCCGGGCCGAGGAGTGGCTCTCGTCACTGCCCAAGCACGTTCGGCTGTACGAGGGGTTCGGCTGGGAGCCGCCCGTCTTCTGTCACCTGCCGCTCCTCCGCAACGCCGACCGGTCGAAGATCTCGAAGCGCAAGAACCCGGTGAGCCTCAACTTCTACCGGGGGGCGGGCTACCTGCCGGAGGCCATGGTCAACTACCTTGCCCTCATGGGCTGGGCCATGCCCGACGAGCGGGAGGAGTTCACTCTCGAGGAGTTCATCGCCGAGTTTTCCCTGGAGCGAGTCTCCCTCGGGGGTCCGGTCTTCGACGTCGAGAAGCTCAAGTGGCTCAACGGGAAGTACCTGCGTCGGCTCGCGCCGCCAGAGATCCTCGACCGACTTCGGGCGGGGCCGCTCTCGGACGAGCACCTGCTCGAGGTCCTGCCCCTCGTCCAGGAGCGCGTCGACACCCTGGAGGACTTCTTCGCCTACGCGGGCTTCTTCTTCACCGGGGATGTGACCCTGGACGACGAGGCCTTGAAGGCGCTGGTGCCGAAGGGCCGCTCGGCCCCCGAGACGGCAAAGCTTCTCCGGGCCCTCCTCGAGGAGGAGGTGGACCGGGTCCTGGACTGGAACGCGGGGGCGCTGGAGGAGGGCCTGCGGCGCTTCGCGGAGGCGAAGGGGTGGACGGCCAAGGAGCTCTTCATGACCGTGCGCGTGGCCACCACCGGCCGGAAGGCTTCCCCCCCGCTGTTCGAGACCCTGGCCGTTCTCGGGAAGGAGACGTGCCGGCGTCGTCTGCGCGGTGCCGTCGAGACCCTCAAGGGGCGGAAGTCGTGACGGCCGACCCGACCGGAGCCACAGGATGAGCGACGAGACCGCCGCCCCCGATCGCACCGACTTCATTCGCGAGATCATCGCCAAGGACCTGAAGAGCGGGAAGCACGCCTCGGTCGTCACCCGCTTTCCCCCCGAGCCCAACGGCTACCTCCACATCGGCCACACCAAGTCCATCTGCCTCAACTTCGGGGTTGCGCAGGAGTTCGGCGGGCGGTGTCACCTCCGGTTCGACGACACCAACCCCACCAAGGAGGAACAGGAGTACATCGAGGCCATCGAGCGGGACGTGCGCTGGCTGGGCTTCGACTGGGGCGAGCACCTCTACCACGCGTCCGACTACTTCGAGCAGCTCTACGAGTGGGCGATGCACCTCATCGAGACGGGCAAGGCCTACGTGGACGACCTGTCCGCGGACGAGATCCGGGAGCACCGGGGCACCCTGACCGAGCCAGGGAAGAACAGCCCGTGGCGCGAGCGGCCCGCCGAGGAGAGCCGGGATCTCTTCGCCCGCATGCGACAGGGCGAGTTCCCCGACGGCACGCGGGTGCTGAGAGCGAAGATCGACATGGCCTCGGGCAACATCAACATGAGGGACCCGGTGCTCTACCGGATCCTCCACGCCACCCACCCGCGCACCGGCGACGCCTGGTGTGTGTATCCGACCTACGACTTCACCCACGGCCAGTCCGACGCCATCGAGGGGATCACCCACTCGCTGTGCACCCTGGAGTTCGAGGACCACCGCCCTCTCTACGACTGGTTCCTGGAGAACCTGCCGGTGCCGGCGCGCCCCCGCCAGATCGAGTTCGCGCGCCTCAACATCTCCTACACCGTGCTCTCCAAGCGGCGCCTGCTCCAGCTGGTTCGCGACGGGCATGTGCGCGGATGGGATGACCCCCGGATGCCCACGATCTCCGGGATTCGTCGACGGGGGTATCCCCCCGCGGCGGTGCGTGACTTCGCGGTGAAGCACGGGGTGGCCAAGCGCGACGGGGTGATGGAAGTGGCCATGCTCGAGCACAGCGTCCGGACCGTCCTCAACCTCGAGGCCCCGCGGCGTTTCGCGGTGCTCCGACCGCTCAAGGTGGTCATCGAGAACTACCCGGAAGGTCAGGTCGAGGAGGTCGGGGCCGTCAACAACCCCGAGGACCCCGGCGCGGGAACGCGCAAGGTGGAGTTCTCGCGCGAGCTCTACATCGAGCGCGAGGACTTCATGGAGGACCCACCCAAGAAGTTCTTCCGACTGGCCCCGGGGCGGGAGGTGCGCCTCCGCTACGCCTACTTCATCACCTGCCGGGAGGTGGTGAAGGACGAGCGGGGCGAGATCGTCGAGCTGCGCTGCACCTACGATCCGGCCACGAAGGGGGGCGACGCCCCCGACGGTCGTCGGCCGAAGGCCACTCTCCACTGGGTCTCGGCCGCCCACGCCCTGCCCGCCGAGGTCCGCCTCTACGAGCACCTGTTCACCCGGCCCGACCCCGGGGCGGAGGGCGACTTCATCGACGACCTCAATCCGCAGTCCCTCGAGGTGCTCGAGGGCGGACTGCTCGAGCCCGCCCTGGCCGCGGCCCCGGTCGGGGGCGTCGTGCAGTTCGAGCGGCTGGGCTACTTCTGCAAGGATCCCGACTCGACGCCCGAGCGCCCGGCCTTCAACCGGACGTGCACGCTCCGCGACACATGGGCGAAGATCCAGGCCCGGGGTCGATAGCCTCGGTCTTCAGGAGGCGCGCTGCCGCGACTTGGGCACGCGCTCGCGGGGTATGTTGTAGCGCTGCAGGCGCAGGTAGATGGTGCGCCGGGTGACCCCCATCAGCCGGGCCACGCGGGCGATGTTCCACTCGTTGCGGTTCAGCAGGAGGAGCAGCTTCTCGCGCTCCATGTCCTCGACCGGTGTGCGCTCGAGGTAGGCCTCCCACGCCTCGCCGGACCCGTTCTGCTCTCCCCCCGCCCCGTTCTCGTTCACCGCCTTGGCAATGATGCGCGAGAACTTGGGGAGACGGCCGAGGTCGTGGGCGTCACAGAAGTGAGGCTCCAGGCTGTCGACGTAGAGAAGGGCGAGCAGGCTCTCGTCCTCGAAGACCGGCACCACCACGAAGCTGGCGGGAGCGGGCCGGCGGGTGTCGGGCGCCGGCAGGCTGCGGTCGGCGAGGCGATCGGGGATGTAGACGCTCTCGCCTCCGCGCAGGGTGTCGCGGTGCGCGTCCCAGACCGCAGGCACGGTGTCGAGAACGGCCTGGTCGATGCCCCGCGACGCGAACAGCGTCACGGTGTCGTCGGGGCAGGTGAAGACGGCCCCGCTCCGGCCGTTGATCAGGGACATCACGACTTCGAGGGTGCGCTCGGCGAGCCGGCGTGGGTCATCCCCTCCGACCACGAGCTCCGTGAACTGGTCAATGAGATCCGCACGCCGTGCCATCAGCACCTCCCACGCATAGAGATTAGACGAAATTGATTCCTTCGTCAACGATTATGTCCGTATTCGTGCGCCATTCATCCGAATAGGGACGAATTAGGCTCACTTGGTATCCAGTCCGTGAAGGCTGCGCGAGCGGGGAAGCTCGGTGACTCGGAGCGCCCTGGGCCGGTGGGGGGAGGGACCCGGGCACGGGTGCCCCTGGGTGAGAAAGCTGGCGGAGAGGGGGGGATTCGAACCCCCGGTAGAGGTTTACCCCCTACAACAGATTAGCAATCTGCCCTGTTCAGCCACTCCAGCACCTCTCCGCTCGAGGCGCAGCCCCGGGGTAGGGGCGGCCATCAAGGAGGGCCAAGACCGATAAGCGTAGCACGAAAGCGTCATCCCCGGCCCCGCCCCTTGGGGCCCCCGGGGTGGCGGAGGGCGGGGGACTCGAACCCCCAAGGGCCGCGAGGACCCGGGAGCTTTCAAGGCTCCTGCCTTACCAGTTAGACTAGCCCTCCTCCCGACATTGTGCTCCATCTCGGGCCGACATGGGAGCCCCGATGTGGGGGCGCAGGCGGCGCCGCAGGAGACTGACGAGCTCGGGATGGCCCCGCCGCCAGCGGTCCTCCACGTCGAGGTCGATGATCGGCCGGTCCACGTCCGGGAAGCGGATCCGAATGATCGTCCGGTGCTGGTCCTCGCTCTCGTTCAACACAAACACGCGGTCCGCCCAGAGGAGCAGCTCACGGGTGACCGGCACGGCGGCAAACGGCGCCACTCCCGCCGAGCGCACCTCGTAGCGGGTGTCTTTGGAGTAGAGATCCTCCGCGGTGCGGGAGCGGTCGATGTTGGCGGTGCAGACGAACAGGATGCGCTCGCGGGCCGTGGCTGTCTCCCGCCAAGGAAATGATCGCCGTGGCGGGATCATGTCCTCAGCCAATGCATCCGGCCGAAGGCCGGTTGGTCCTCGGACCGATTCTACGCGGTCCCGATGGTACACTCACGCGGGCGTCCTCGGGATGAACATCGATCGCCTGCTTCGCGACGTGGATGGCCGTCTGTCCGGCCGTGACGAGGGGCTTCGCCGCGAGGTGGCGGACGCCCTGCGCGAAGCCCTCGCTCGCGAGCGACGCTTCCTCGGCCCCGGCCTCACCGTGGAAACGGAGCGTGAACGGCGCCTCCAGGCGGAGGAGCTGCGGCGCGCCCTCGAGGCCATTCATCGTCCCGCTCGGCTCGAGGAGGCCCTCGAGGAGGTCCTCACGCAGCTGGGACGCGTCGTGGAGCTCGACTACGCGGCGGTGGCGGCGCGGGAGCCCGGGGAAGCGTTTCGCATCCTCGCCACCCGCGGCGCCGAGGAGGACCAGTCCGGGGCCGCGGCGTCCGACCCCCGGCTCGAGCAGGCTCGCGAGAGCCGACGCCCGGTGGTCGTCACCGAAGCCGCGCTCGAGGGTGTCCGGCCCCTGCCGGGGTCGCCTCCCCTGCGGACGTGGGCGGCCCTGCCCCTGCTCCTCGAAGGCGACGTGGTCGGACTGCTGATGGCGGGCCGACTCGCCACGACCCCCTTCTCGGAGGAGGAGATCGTGCGAGCCAAGGCCGTGGCCTTCTGGGCGGCCGCGGCCCTGCGCCGGGGGCAGCTGCTGGAGCAGGTCCGTCGCTACGCGGCGTTGCTCGAGCAGGTGGTGGCGGTGGATCAGCGGGTCTTCGACGGCGCCAATCCCGAGGTCGTCGCCCAGGCCACCCTGCAGGGCGCCTGCCGGATCGGGAACTACGAGGGAGGGCTGCTCGTCCTCCAGACCCCCCGCGGGCCGGTCGTCGCCGCCACCAGGGGCGAGGGCTTCGCCGCGGCCGGGTCCCGCCCCGCCCCGCCCGACCTGTGCGCCACCACCGCGCGTCGCCTGACCGCCCAACGCATGCTCGAGGTGGCGGAGGCGCTGGGAGCCGACCTGCCCGCCGAGCAGACGTACCTGGTGCCACTCGCCACTCCCGACGCCCACGTGGGCTGTCTGGTCCTCCCCGACCCGAACGGCGAGTCCCCGGACGATCGCTTGATGGAGGCCTACGCCTCGCGAGCCGCCGCAGCCTGGCGCCACGCCGCGCTCCACCACGCCCGGGCCTGAGCCCCCGCGTCAGGCGTCCTCGCCCCGCGGGGCTCAGCCGCGGGAGATCCGCTCGGCCCCTCCCATGTAGGGCCGCAGGGCCTCCGGGATCACCACCGAGCCGTCCGCCTGCTGGTAGTTCTCGAGGACGGCAATCAGCGTCCGCCCCACCGCCAGGCCACTGCCGTTCAGCGTGTGCAGGAACCGCGGCTTCGCTCCGGGCTCGGGCCGGTACCGGAGGTTCGCTCGACGCGCCTGGAAGTCGGTGCAGTTCGAGCACGAGGAGATCTCCCGGTAGGTCTGCTGGCCGGGAAGCCAGACCTCGATGTCGTACGTCCGGGCCGCCGAGAAGCCCATGTCCCCGGTCGAGAGCACCACCACGCGGTAGGGCAGCTCCAGCCGCTTCAGGACCTCCTCGGCGTCGGCGACCATGGACTCCAGCTCGTCCATCGAGGTCTGAGGTGTCGTAAGCTTGACGAGCTCCACCTTGTGGAACTGGTGCTGCCGGATGAGACCCCGGACGTCCTTGCCGTGCGAGCCCGCCTCGGACCGGAAGCACGGGGTGAGGGCCGCGTACCTCCGGGGGAGGCTGTCGGCGTCGAGCATCTCGTCGCGGTGCAGGCAGGTGACGGGCACCTCGGCGGTGGGGATGAGGTAGAGGTCGCGCCCCCCGGTGGCGGTCTTGAAGAGGTCGCTCTCGAACTTCGGCAGCTGACCGGTCCCGGTGAGCGTGTCGGCGGTGACGAGGTAGGGGGGGATGACCTCCCGGTAGCCGCGCTCGGTCTGGAGGTCGAGCATGAACTGGCCGAGAGCCCGCTCGAGACGCGCCCCCAGGCCCCACTCCACGACGAAGCGGGCCCCCGAGATCTTCGCCGCCCGCTCGAAGTCCAGGATGCCAAGCTCGGGACCCAGGTCCCAGTGCGCCTTCGGCTCGAAGTCGAAGACCTTCGGCTCTCCCACCCGCCGGACCTCGACGTTCGCGGACTCGTCGGGTCCCACCGGGACACCCGCGTCGGGCACGTTGGGCACGACGAGGAGGAAGCGCCGGATCCGCTCCTCGACGTCCTGGCGCCGGGCGTCGCCCTCCTTGATGCGGGCCGCGACCCCCTTCATCTCGGCCTTCAGATCAGAGGCGTCCTCCTTCGCCTTGCCGCGCCGGGCGATCTCCTCACCCACCTTCCGCTGCTGGTGGCGGAGCTGCTCGACCTCCTGGATGAGCGCCCGTCGCTCGGCGTCGAGCCGCCAGGGGTCGGTCCCGGCCAGGGCCGGGCCGGCCTGGATCTGCTCGAGGCTCTGGCCTCGCGAGGCCAGCATGGCGAGAATCTGCTCGCGGTTTTCCACGACGAACCTGAGGTCGAGCATGGCGGCGCCGAGGATAGCACGACCCCCGAAGCCGGTCCGAGCGGTGTGGTAGCATCCCGGCATGGTCAGCAAGAAGATCCGAAAAGCGGTCTTCCCGGCGGCCGGCCTGGGCACCCGCTTCCTCCCCGCCACGAAGGCCCAGCCCAAGGAGATGCTCGTCGTCGTCGACAAGCCGATCATCCAGTACGTCATCGAGGAGGCAGTCGCCTCCGGTCTGAGCAGCATCATCATCGTCACCGGCAAGGGCAAGAACACCATCGAGGACCACTTCGACGTCTCCCACGAGCTCGAGCGGCTGCTCGAGCAGCGGGGGAAGACGGAGATGCTCGAGCAGGTCCGCTCGATATCGAACATGATCAACATCTCCTACGTGCGGCAGGGGGAGCAGCTCGGCCTCGGCCACGCGGTCCTCATGACCCGGGACCTCGTGGGAGACGAGCCGTTCGCGGTCATGCTCGGAGACGACATCATCGACGGTAAGGTCCCCTGCATGCGCCAGATGATCAACGTCTTCGAGAGCTACGGAGGCCCGGTCGTCGCGGTGCAGAAGGTGCCCCGCCAGGAGATCTCGGCCTACGGCGTCATCGACGGCGAGCCCGAGGGGGGGACGGGGCGGCTGTTCCGCATCAACGACATGGTGGAGAAGCCGAGCGCGGAGGACGCCCCAAGCGACCTCGCCATCATCGGGCGGTACATCCTCACCCCTGACATCTTCGACGCCCTCGAGGAGACCCCCCGGGACCGGGGCGGGGAGATCCAGCTCACCAACGCCCTGCGCAAGCTGAAGGAGAGCCGCCCGCTCTACGGCTACCAGTTCCAGGGCGTGCGCCACGACGCTGGCAACAAGCTGGGCTTCCTCCGGGCCACCGTGGAGTTCGCACTCAAGCGGGAGGACCTCGGCGGTCCCTTCCGCGAGTACCTGAAGTCGCTGTCCCTCTAGCTCGGCCTACTTCTTGCCGGACTCGGAGCTCGTCTTGGCGCCCGAGGACTTCTTGTCGTCACCGGTCTTCGCGGACGCCTTCTTGTCGGAGTCGCCGCTCTTGCCGGCGCCCTCCTTGCCCTTCGCTTCCTTCTCCTTGCCCTTGCCGGCGTAGTCGGTGACGTACCAGCCGGTGCCCTTGAACTGGATCGCGGGGGCGGAGAGGAGCTTCTCCACCGGCTTCTGGCACCTCGGGCAGGTGGTAAGAATGGGGTCCGAGAACTTCTGGACCCGCTCGAAGACCCCGCAGCTCGGGCATTCGTATTCGTACAGTGGCAAAGGTAGTCGACCTCCGAATCTCTGATTCTCGCACAAACGGAGGGGTCAGGTCCTGCATCGTGCATCCGCCTCTCGACGACGATCGGACGCACGACGCGGATACATGACCCCGCGCCCTTCGGCCCTCCCCACCGCCGGGTCCCGGGGGTCAGTGGACCTCTGCCCAGCTCGCTCCGAGGCGCGCGTCAACGACCAGGGGGACGACGAGGTCGAGGGCCCCCTCCATGACCTCGGCCACCAGCGTCTGCGCGCTCTTGGCTTCGTCCTCGGGGACCTCGAGCAGCAGCTCATCGTGGATCTGCAGGATCAGCCGGGACCGCATGTTTCGCTCGCCGAGCTCCCGCCACAGGTCGATCATCGCTCGCTTGATGAGGTCGGCGGCCGAGCCCTGCACCGGGGTGTTCATGGCCTGGCGCTCCGCCTCCATGCGCACCGGGTAGCTCCTGGCCCGCAGGTCGGGGAGACGCCGCAGCCGGCCAAGGAGGGTCCGGACCGTCCCCGTCTCCCGAGCCTCGGCGATCGTCTCCTCGATGAAGCCTCGCACCCGGGGGTACCGGGCGAAGTAGGCCTCGATGAACGACTCGGCCTCCTTGCGGGAGACGCCCAGGTCCCGGGCCAGGGTGAAGGCCGTCTTCCCGTAGAGGAGCGCGTAGTTGACCATCTTCGCGATCCGCCGCTGCTCGTCCGGCGGGATCGGGGAGAGAGGACCGAAGACCTCCCGCGCGGTCCGGTCGTGGACATCCTCTCCGCGGCGGAAGGTGTCGATGAGGGTCTCGTCCCCGGAGAGGTGGGCGAGGATCCGGAGCTCGATCTGGCTGTAGTCGGCGGAGAGCAGCAGGTGGCCCGGCTCCGCCACGAAGGCCTCGCGGATGCGTCGACCCTCCGCGGTGCGGATGGGGATGTTCTGGAGGTTCGGGTCGGCCGAGGAGAGCCGCCCGGTGGCCGCCACCGTCTGGTTGAAGGTCGCGTGGATGCGACCGGTCTCGGGCAGGATCAGCTCGGGGAGGGCGTCCACGTAGGTCGACTTCAGCTTCTGCACCGAGCGGTACTCGAGGATCTTCCGCGGTAACTCGTGAACGAGAGCGAGCTCCTCGAGCACGTCTTCGGCGGTGGAAGCCACCCGGGTCTTGCCGGTCTTCTTTCCGCTCTTCATCCCCAGCCGCTCGAACAGCACCTCCCGCAGCTGGGCGGGCGAGTTGATGTTGAACTCCCCCTTGGCCAAGCGGTGGATCTGCTTCGTCAGGGAATGGAGCTGCTTCTCCATGTCCCGGCTCATCGAGGCGAGGAGCTCCGCGTCCACCTTGACGCCGGCCCGCTCCATGTCGGCCAGGACCTCCACCAGGGGCAGCTCCATCGACTCGTAGGCAGGGAGGAGCCCCTCCTCCTCGAGACGGGCCGTCATGGGCTCGACGAGGCGCAGCGCAACGTCCGCGTCCACGCCGGCCCCCCGGGCCGTCGGATCCACCGCCGCGTCCTCGGCCGCGATCCCGCCCGGGCCCGGGCTGCGTCGCTCCTCGAGGAACTCGAAGGAGAGGTCCTCCGGGGCGTACACGCGCCGGCCCGGGTTGAGGAGGTACGAGGCCAGGAGGGTGTCGAAGACCACTCCGGCGAGAGGAATGCCCCGGTGCGCCAGGACGACGTGGTCCCGCTTGGCGTGGGCCGACACCTTCTCCACGTCGGCGTCGGACAGCAGCGGCGCGAGCAGCCCGACCGCTTCCTCGCCGCCGGTATCCCTCGAGGCGTCCAGCCCCGAGTGGCCCAGGGGAACGTAGCCGGTGCGACCGGGTGTCGACGCCAGGGCGATCCCGAGCACCTCCGCCCGCATGGCCTGCGGGCTCGTGACCACCACCTCGAGGGCCACGCGACCGGCGGCGCGGGCGGCGGCCACCGCGGCCTCGATGTCCTTCCGGCTCGCCAGGACCCGGTGCTCGCCGGCTCCGTCTCCCACCTCGGGCACGTACTCCCGGGCCAGGGCCTGGAACTCCAGCTCCTTGAAGAGGGCGTGGGCGGCGGCCCGGTCCACGTCCTGGCGCTTCAGCTCGTCCAGGTCGAGGGTGACGGGGGCATCGGTCCGGAGCGTGACGAGCCGCTTCGAGAGCAGGGCCTCGTCCCGGTGCGACTCCAGCCCCTCTCGGTAGGCCTTGCGCTTGACCTCCCCGGCGTGCTCGAGCACGGCCTCGACGGGGCCGTACTCCTGGACGAGAGCGCGGGCGCCTTTGTCGCCGATGCCGGGCACGCCCGGCACGTTGTCGACGGTGTCCCCCACGAGGGCCAGGACGTCCACGACGCGCTCGGGGGGCACACCCCATTTCGCCTCGACCGCCTCGCGGTCGAACAGCGTTGCCCCGGTCCCTTCGCGCCCGGGGTTCAGGACGCGAACGCCGTCGCCGACGAGCTGCAGGAGGTCCTTGTCGGCGGACACGATGACCACCTCGTGGCCCTGCTCCACCGCCTGCCGGGCCAGCGTGGCGAGGGCATCGTCGGCCTCGTAGCCGGGGACCTCGGTCACCGGGAGGCGGAAGGCCTCGCACACCCGCCGGACCCACGGGATCTGCACCGCCAGGTCGTCGTCCATCTTCGGCCGGTTGGCCTTGTACTCCTCGTACTCCTCATGACGGAACGTCTTCCCCGGGGCGTCGAAGAGGATGCCCAGGTACTCTGGCTTCTCGTCCTCGATGAGCTTCCGGAGCATGGTCGTGAAGCCGTAGGTGGCGTTCGTGGGCAGGCCCCGGCTGGAGGCGAGGCCGCGGATGGCGTGGAAGGCACGGTGCAGCTGGCCGCTACCGTCCACCAGGTACACCGTCTTCGGGCGGGACATCCGCGAATTCTACTCCGGGCGCTGGCCCCCGCACCCTGCTAGAATCGCCCGGCCATGGTCCCCCGCCTGGCGGTCGGGCTCCTGCTGCTGATCACGCTGCCCGGCTGCCTCACCTACGAGTACGAACACGAGTTCTGGCTGCGGGTGGACGGGTCGGGTGCGGTCAACGTGACCGGCCGGCCCGCCCTGTGGACGGCTTTCAAGGCCCTCGGCGATCCGGGGGACCCGGACGGGACGGCGACACGAGAGGCCGCCCGCGAGCTCTTCGAGCGGTCCGGCCTCCGCGTCAAGCGCGTCACCCTGACCCGACGGGGCGGCCAACCCTACCTGTTCGTCTCCGCCGAGTTCTCGGATGTGAGCCGCCTGTCGTACACACCGGCCTTCCCCGACCTGCGCGTGGCGCTCCAGGGCGACGACGGCCGCCTCCGCCTGGAGGGCGGCTGGCAGCGCCCCCTCGACGCCCCGGACATCGGCGTCGACTCCGCCCGCAACCGGGAAGGCCTCATGGCCATCCGCTTCCACCTTCCCAGCAAGGTCTACGGGCACCGCAACGCCGCCGACGGTGTCGAGCGCGGAAACATCCTCGGCTGGCGGCAGGACGTGGGCACCGCTCTCGACGGCGGGAGGATCGACTTCGGGGCGGTGATGGACGACCGCAGCATCCTCTTCTCGACGGTGGTGCTCTTCGCGGGGGCGGTGATCCTGGCGGCGGTCCTCCTGGCCCTCGCCCTCTGGGCGGTCGCGCGCCGGGGGCGCCGCGATCTCGAGGACCGTCCCTAGCCAGCGCCCCGACCATCGTATAATTGGCGGCTGCGAAGCCGTATTCATCACTCAGCGCCACGAGGTCACATGAACGTCAAGCTCGCCTTCTCTCCCGTCTCCCAGACCCCCGTCGACCTGCTCGCCGTCGTCCTCGACGAGGAGATGACGCTGCACGACATCGACGACCCGGCCGTCGCCGAGCACGTGGAGCGCGCCGCCGCCGCTTTCCGCGACAAGTCCCTCAAGAGGGAGTACTTCGCCACCCTCGGCGAGGGGGCGAGCGCGGGGGCGGTCGTCGTCTACTGGAGCCCGCAGCTCAAGAGCTGGAACATCTGGGAGAACGTCAAGACCTTCACCGCCCGGGCGCTGCGCCTCGCGCGCGACTATCGGTGGCCGAAGGTGGGCGTGGTCGTCAACGCGAAGGAGGCGGCTCCCTTCGTCGGCAAGGTGGTGGAGGGGGCGGTGCTCGGCACCTACACCTTCGACCGCTACCGGCAGGAGAAGGACGAGTTCTTCGCCAAGGACGCGGCGCTGACGATCTTCGCCCACCCCGATCACGAGACGGACGCCGAGGCTCGCAAGTCCCGCTACCTCTGGGTGTCGGAGAACGTGAACCGGGCCCGGGACTTCATCAACGAGCCGGGAGCGGTGGTGACCCCGGAGGCCTTCGAGAAGGAGGCCACCGACATCGCCCGAGAGGTCAACCTCGAGGCCGAGGTCCTCGACCCCGCCGCCCTCGAGGCCCGTGGGTACCAGGGCATCCTGCGGGTGGGGGCCGGCAGCGCCCACCCCGGACGCATGATCATTCTCCGCCTCATCCCCCGCAAGCCCTCGAAGCACACCGTCGCGATCGTGGGCAAGGGCATCACCTTCGACACCGGGGGCATCAGCCTCAAGCCCGGCGACAAGATGTGGGAGATGAAGGGCGACATGGGGGGAGCCGCGGCCACCCTGTTCGCCATGCGGGCCCTCGGCAAGCTCCGCCCCGAGCTGAAGGTCGTCGGCATCATGTGCTGCGCCGAGAACATGCCCGACGCCAACGCCCAGCGCCCCGGCGACATCTTCACGGCGAAGAACGGCAAGTCGGTCATGGTCGACAACACCGACGCCGAGGGTCGCCTCGTCCTCGCCGACGGGCTGGCTCGCGCCGGCGAGGAGGGCGCCACCCACATCCTGGACATCGCCACCCTGACCGGGGCGGTGCTGCGGGCCCTGGGGCCGAGCGTCGCCGGCATCATGGGGGAGGACCCGGAGCTGATGCAGCGGGTGATCGACTCCGGTGCGAACCACGGTGAGGCCTGGTGGGAGCTCCCCCTCGTCGAGGAGTACAAGGACAGCCTCAAGACCCCCTTCGCCGACGTGAACAACATCGCCGCCGGGGGTCTGGCCGGGGCCATCACCGCCGGGCTCTTCCTGCGCGAGTTCGTCCCCGAGGGCGCGGCCTGGGCCCACCTCGACATCGCCGGACCCATGTTCCGGGACAAGGACTGGAAGTACTACGAGACCGGGGCGATCGGCTTTGGCGTGAAGACGCTCGTCGATCTTTGCGAGCGCTTCCTTGATCCGGTCGCCTGAGCAGGTCAGCTACGACCGCGTGACCGAGCTCGTCTGGCTCGGCTCGCGGATCTGCTCGGTCGAGGACTACGTACGCCTCCGGGCCCAGGGAATCCGCGCCTGCGTCGACATGAAGGCGGAGGGGGCGGACCCCTGGGGCTTCGAGGCGTTCCTGTGGCTCCCCACTCCGGACCACGAGTCGCCCCGGCCGACCCAGCTCCGCATGGGGCTGGCCTTCCTCCGGGAATGCGAAGCCGCGGGAATGCCGGTTCTCGTCACGTGCATGGCCGGCTTCGGGCGTTCCTCGACGCTCGTCCTGGCCCACCTCATCGCCGGGCGCTTCCGCGAGGAGGGACCAGACGTGGCCCTGCAGTATCTGAGTGCCCGCCGGGCCATGGCGAGTCCCACGCCCGCGCAGGTCGAGGCCGCGTGCCTCGCCGCGTGGGCTCCCGCCGACTGAGCCGCCACCGGCGACTCACCGACGCGAGCCGTGCGTTCGCCGACCCGGGGGGAACAGTCCTGCCGCCGCCGACGTAGGATCGCAACGAGAGCGCGAACCGCTCGCGACGGAGGACACGGCATGGTGAGAGTCGACGGGAACGGCAACGGCAAGAGCCTCATCCGCCTGCGCGGGCTCGACAAGAGCTATCGGCGAGGAGGCGAGGAGATCCACGTCCTCCAGGGTCTCAACCTCGACGTCGAGAGAGGGGAGTTCGTCGCCTTCATGGGCCCGAGCGGCTCGGGCAAAACGACGCTTCTGAACCTGGTGGGCGGGTTGGACGTACCCTCGGCCGGGACCGTCACGGTGGCCGGCGACGAGATCACGCACATGTCGCGCCGCAGGCTCACCCGGTGGCGGGCGCGCCACGTGGGCTTCGTCTTCCAGGCCTACAACCTGATCCCGGTCCTGACCGCGTACCGGAACGTGGAGCTGCCCCTGCTGCTCGCTCCGCTCGGCCGTCGGGAGCGACGCCAGCACGTGGAGGCGGCGCTCCGCATCGTGGGCCTCGAGGACCGGATGGGTCACTTCCCCCGCCAGCTGTCGGGCGGGCAGGAGCAGAGGGTGGCCATCGCGCGGGCCATCGCCGCCGACCCGACCTTCCTTCTCTGTGACGAGCCCACCGGCGACCTCGACCGCCGGAGCGCGGAGGAGATCCTCGACATCCTGAGCATGCTCGTGTCCGAGCACGGAAAGACGATCCTCATGGTCACCCACGACCCCCGGGCCGCGGAGCGGGCGAGCGCCCTCCTCCACCTCGACAAGGGCGCTCTCGTCGAAGGCGGGGACCGGCAACCGGAGGAGGCGATGGCATGAGATTCCTGCCCCTGCTCCTGGCGAACCTCCGGCGGAAGAAGCTCCGCACGGTGCTCACGATCGGCTCGTTCGCGGTGGCCCTCTTCCTGTTCGGCTTCCTCGCTGCCGTTCAGTCCGGCTTCCGTCAGGGCATCGACATCGCGGGCGCGGACCGCCTCGTGGTCATCGGGCGGACCGGCGTCATCCAACCCCTCCCTCTCCCCTACATGGAGCGCATCCGCCGTATCCCGGGGGTGAAGGACGTCGCCCACTCGACCTGGTTCGGCGGGGTCTACCAGGACCCGAAGAACTTCTTCTCGCAGTTCGTCATCGTGCCCGAGGACTGGAAACGGATGTACCCCGAGTTCGAGGTGCCCGAGGAGCAGTGGCGGGACTTCGTGGCCGACCGACAAGGCGTCGTGGTTGGGGCCAAGCTGGCCCGGCGCTTCGGCTGGAAGGTCGGAGACCGCATCCCCCTGAAGCCCCCGAGCTACCTGGGCGAAGGAAGCTGGGAGTTCAACGTACGGGGGATCTACCACGGCACGCGTCCCCAGGACGACGAGGGGCAGATGTGGATCCGGCACAAGTACTTCTACGAGAAGGCGCCGCAGTACTGGCAGGCGATCGTGGGCTGGTACGTCGTGCGCGTCTCCGACCCCGACGACGCCCTGAGGGTGGCCCGGGCCATCGATGCGGAGTTCGCCAACTCGCCCTCGGAAACGCGCACGCAGACCGAATCGGCGTTCGCCTCCTCATTCATGAAGCAGATGGGCAACATCGAGTTCCTCATCCTCGCCATCGGCTCGATCGTCTTCTTCACCCTCCTCCTCGTCACCGGCAACACCATGGCGATCGCGGTCCGGGAGCGGACGAACGAGCTGGCCGTGCTGAAGGCGGTCGGCTACACCGACCGCTTCGTCCTCGGCTTCGTCCTCGCCGAGTCCGTGCTGATCGCGGCGGTGGGCGGCGCCATCGGCCTCTGGCTCGCCCGGGGCATGACCCAGCAGGACATCACGAACGGGATCCTGCCCATGTTCTTGTCTCCGTCGGCGCTCGCCGCGGGCGCCGCGGTGGCCGTCGGGACGGGGCTCCTCGCGGGCCTCCTCCCCGCGCTGGGCGCCATGCGGCTGAGCGTCGTCGACGCGCTCCGGAGGATCTGACAATGGCCATCCCGATCTCCTACAACCTGCGCAGCGCGAAGGAGCGGTGGAGCTCTTCGGTGGTGGCGGTCATCGGGATCGCGGGCACGGTGGGCGTCTTCGTGGCCATGCTCGCCCTCGCCCGGGGCTTCAAGGCCACCATGACCTCGTCGGGCCTTCCCCAGAACGTGATCGTCCAGCGCTCCGGCGCGGACAATGAGATGACGAGCATCATGCCGGGCGACGACGTGCGGATCGTGGAGGACGCGCCGCAGGTGGCCCACGACGAGTCGGGACCGCTGGTGAGCCCCGAGGTCGTGGTGATCGCGGCCCTGCCGATGCGCAACACGCCCGACGCCGAGGCCAACGTCCAGATCCGTGGGGTCTCGCCGAAGGTGCTCAAGGTCCGCGACAACGTGCAGATGGTGGAGGGGCGCTTCCTCACGCCCGGGCTCGCCGAGGCCGTGGTCGGGAAGGGCGCCCGGGACGCCTACGTGGGCCTCGACCTCGGGGCGACCGTGCGCATTGGAGCGGGCACCTGGAAGGTCGTGGGCGTCTTCGACGGGAAGGGCACCGCCTTCGACTCCGAGGTCTGGGCCGACGCCGCCATCCTGAATGGCTTCTACCAGCGGCCACCCAACATCTTCCAGTCCATCACGGTCCGGCTGCGGTCCCCCGACGACTTCGCCGCCTTCGAGGCGACGCTCGAGGGCGATCCGCGCCTCACCGTCCAGGCGATGCCGGAGCCCACGTACTACGCCAAGCAGTCCCGGGTGGTCACCGCGCTCATCACCGCGCTTGGGACCCTGGTCGCCGTGCTGATGGGGCTCGGTGCCGTCTTCGGGGCCCTCAACACGATGTACTCCGCGGTCTCGGAGCGGTCCCGCGAGATCGCGGTCCTGCGGGCGATCGGGTTCGGCGGCGGGACCATCGTGCTGTCGTTCTTCGTGGAGGCGCTCATCATCTCCTTCGTGGGAGGCCTCGTGGGTTGCGTGGCGGTGCTTCCGGTGAACGGCCTCACCACCGGCACCATCAACTGGCAGACCTTCTCTCACCTGGCCTTCGCGTTCCGGATCACCCCGGATCTGCTCGCGGTCGGCATGGGGTTCGCCCTGCTCATGGGCGCGGTCGGGGGGCTTCCGCCCGCGATCCGGGCGGCACGCGCCAACGTCGCCCACACCCTGCGGGCGCTTTAGCTTCGGCCTGGGGTCCCAGGCCTCGAAGGGACGCGGGCTGCCGCTCCAGTCGCGGGGCGCCGGCCGTCAAGGCCTCGGCGGCCGGGACCCGTCGAGGACCCTGCTGCACTTCGAGGCCTGCGGGCCCGCAGACAGCGGCAGCCCGGAGCTCTGGGGGTACGCTGGTACCCTGGGGTCAGGTCTGTTGAGGGGAGTGGGACGGACGGCGGAGCGGCGGAATGTGGAGGAATGAAGGAGGGCAGGGGAGCGAGGCGGGGTGGGTTCACGACCTGACCCCCTTGGGGCTCCTGGACGATGGGCCCTGGGCTCGGTAGCTCCGGAGATCGACGGTCACTCCCGGCGCAGGGCGGTCATGGGCTCGAGCTGGGAGGCGTGCCAAGCGGGGTAGAAGCCGAAGCCGATGCCCACGAGGAGGGCCACGAGCAGCGCCACCAGGAGCATCAGGGGGTGGATGGCGGTGGGCCAGCCGGCCAGGCCCTGGATGAGGAATGAGCCCCCGAGTCCCAGCAGGCTGCCCAGGACCCCTCCGGCGAGGGTCAGAAGGGAGCTCTCCACCAGGAACTGGGCGGCCACGTCGCGGCGGCGCGCCCCCAGAGCCCGACGGATCCCCACCTCGCGGGTCCGCTCGGCCACGCTGGCGAGCATGATGTTCATGATCCCGATGCCCCCCACCAGGAGGCTGATGGCCGCCACCGCCCCGGTGACCACGTTGAAGACCCGTTGCGCTCGCTCGCGCTGGCGGAGGATCTCCCGGGGCACCACCACCTCGAGAGACGCCCCCCCGGTGGTCCGGTGCAGCAGGGAGCGGGCCACCGTCGCCGCCGGCACCACCTCCTCGGGTGTGGAGACCCGAAAGACGATCTCGTCGACCCCGCCCTCGCGTGTATCGAGACCGTGGTCGAGGCTGGGCAGGGGAACGATGACGCAGCGATTGAGGTCCCGGGCCCCGACGACCGCCCCGCGGCCCCGGGGAGAGGCGCGGCCCTCGAGGACCCCGACGACCTGAAACCAGTCGCCGCCGATCCGCAGCGACTCGCCGAGGGGGCTCTGGAGGGGGAAGAGCCGCGCCGCCACCGCCTGCCCGAGCACCGCGACGCGCTTGCGGTCGGAGACGTCGAGAGCGGCGAGGAAGCGGCCGCGGGCGAGATCGAGGCGCGTCGCCTCGCGATAGCTGGGCGTGACCCCGACCACGGTGACCCCGGCCGACCGACCGCCGGCGTCCGCCTCCAGCTCGGCCAGGCGGACGGGGGCCACCGCCCGGACTCCGGGCACCACGCGCCGGACGGAGTCGGCGTCCCGGGACCGCAGCCCGAGGGCGGCCCCCGACTCGTCCGTCGGCCGGGACCGCACGGTCACGGTGTCGATGCCCAGCGCCTCGATCTGGGCCAGCGTCTCACGGCGCGCGCCCTCCCCCACCGACGACATCGCCACCACCGCGGCCACCCCAAAGACCACCCCCAGGATGGAGAGCCCGGAGCGGAGCTTGTGCAGCATCAGGCTGCGCAGGCCGAGTCGAACGAGAACGAGAGTCGCCACGTCCCCTCAGCGCCGTGGACGGCGGCCGCTCCAGACGGTCGGGCTGACCTGCGTCCACTCCAGCCCCTCGATGAGCGGCTGACCCTGGGTGCTCTGCAGGATCAGACGGTCCTCGGGCTTCATCTTCTTCGTCCAGGGCTCGAAGCTGCTGGGGGTGCGCCGGGACAACGTCGTCCGGAAGGTGTCGAGGTCATCCGGCGGCATGAGGGCCGGCTCGTATCCGATGATGTAGCGCCAGGGCGCGGTGGGGTCGTGGTAGAAGAGCTGGAAGAAGACCCGCATGTCGTCGGTGTATAGGATCCCCCCGGGGTCCGGGAGCACCGAGGCGACGTCCGGGGACAGCAGGGACAGATAGGGCTTGTCCGGCGTCAGGAAGCGCTGGCCGCGAAGGTTGCCGCTCAGGACGAGCAGCGCGCCCAGCCCCGCGACGAAGGCCACGAGGACCCGCTTTGCGGACTTGACCGGCAGCTTCTCCTCGAGGACCTCCTGGAACTCGTACGCCAACCAGACGAGGAGGGCCGGCGTCCCCCAGTCCGACCAGAAGCGGACGACGACCCAGCCCAGGAGCCACCCGGTCGCGGCGAGGAGAAAGATCGGGTTGTCCACCACCCCGACCCGCCAGCGGCCACGGGCGTACCGCCAGAGGAGGAGGAGGGCCACGCCGACCAGGACCTCGGCGGCACCATCGCCGGGGTTGAACTCGCTCACCAGCGTTCCCGGCGGGGCCGGGGTCCCGAAGGCGAGGACGGTGTGTCGGAGGCTCTGCTCCACGAACTCGAAGGGGTTGCCGTAGAGGGTACCGGCGATGAGGACGCCGAGGAGAAGGGCGGCCAGGAGCCCGGCGGCCAGGCCCCAACGCCGGGCCAGGAGACAGGCGAACACCGGGATGAGGAAGAGGTGCCAGCTCGGGTGCATCCAGGCCACGACCCCGAGGAGGGCCGCCACCCCGGCCAGGGTGCGCCATCGGTGACGGTCCAGGGGGACCCGCACGAGGAGCACGCACAGGACGACGAGCGCGGCCATGCTCAGCACGAACGGCCGACCCGACGCGAAGCGTGTCACCACCCGCTGGTCGAGGACGCCGAAGACGAACAGCGCGAGCGCCCACGCCTCGGGCCGCCGCACGAGGAAGACCGCGGGGAGGACGAGGGCGAGATAGAGGGCCACAATCGAGAAGAGAACCAGGGCGTTGGCGTCGGCCCCGGTGGCCCGGTGAACAACCCCCAGGAGGGCGTGCCAGCCCGGGTGGCTGTCCATCGTCACGTCGGACCGCAACACCAGCACCTCGCTCCAGTCCCGGCCGGACACGGCTTTCGCCGCGTGCCGCAGGGCGTCGTCGCCGGGGACGTACCCCTCCGACACGATCCGGAAGGGGATGAGAGTGAGAAACAGGAGGACGACGGCGCGGGCGGCGAGGGGAACCACGCTCCTCGCCTCCGGCGTCGGCACGGCCACGGGCTCGGGTGAGGAATCTGTCGGCGTCAAGGGCGCTCCTCCTTTTCGATGTGTCCGTCCCGCAGGGTCACCACCCGCTCCGCGCGGCGCGCGAGGTCCTCGTTGTGGGTCACCAGAACGACCGTCGAGCCCTGGGCATGGAGCTCGTCGAGCAGCACCGCGATCTCCGTGCCGGTCGCGGAGTCGAGGTTGCCCGTGGGCTCGTCGGCCAGGAGGAGGCGCGGCTCCACGACGAGGGCCCGGGCGATGGCGGTCCTCTGGGCCTCGCCCCCGGACAGCTCCGAAGGGCGGTGCTCGGCGCGCTGCTCGAGCCCGACGCGCTCGAGCGCCTCGAGCGCCCGGGGACGCCACTCCCGAGGGGGTCGCTGCCCGTACTGCAGCGGTGTCTCGACGTTCTCCACCACCGACAGGTGGGGGAGCAGGTGGAAGGACTGGAACACGAATCCGATGGCCCGGTTGCGCAGCTGGGACAGGGTGTCGTCGTCCAGTTCGGCGACCGCCCGTCCTTCGAACAGGTGCTCGCCGCGGGTGGGGCGGTCGAGGCAGCCGAGGATGGACAGGAGGGTCGTCTTGCCCGACCCCGAGGGGCCCATGATCGCGAGCTTCTCCCCGTCGCGAATGTCGAGATCGACGCCGGACAGAGCGGCAACGTCGGTGCTTCCCCTCTGGTAGACGCGCGCCACGCCCCGCAGCGAGACGAGGGCCGCCGAGGGGCGGTCAGGACCCGGGCTGGCCACTGAAATCGGGCATCGCCGCCCCGGGGTCGTGGAGCAGGACCCGCTCGCCAGCAGCGAGACCCTCCTCGACGACCACGAAGTCGGCGTTGGATGGGCCGAGGACGACCTCGCGGGGGCGGGGACGCCGGGCAACCGGGTAGACGACGTGGTGGCCGTCCTTGTCGAAGACCGCCTCGAGGGGAACGAAGACCGAGAGCGCGCGCTCCTCGACCTCGATCTCCACCCGGGCTGTCATCCCCGGTCGCAAGCGGGGCTCGGACTCGTTGACCTGGACCTTCACGCCGAAGAACTTGGCCCCACGTCTCTCCTTCTCCTCCTGGGCGAGGGTCCCGACCAGGGTGACGGTTCCGGTCAGGCGGAGGTCCGGGTAGGCGTCCACGCGGACCTTCACGTGCTGGTTCCGCTCGACCTTGTGGATGTCGGTCTCCCGCACCCGGGTCTCGACAACCATCTTCGAGATGTCGGGAAGGATGAGGAGAGGCTGGTTGGCCCACACCTGGTCACCTACCTGGGGCCGGCGGCGCTCGGAGCCGAAGAAGACCTCCTTGTAGACCACGATACCGGGCACGTCGGCCCGGACCTCGCACCGCCCGAGCTGCTGCTTCGCCAGCTCGACCTTCGCCGAGGCCTCGTCGATCCGGCTCCGGGCCGCGGAGATGGCCGCCTCCTTCTGCGCGAGGCGGTAGGCATTCGCGTTCTCGAGCTGGCGGAGGGTCTCCTGGCTCGCCTGGGCTTCGGAGCGGGCCTGGCTGAGCTCGAGGGGACGAGAGAAGTTCAGGAGCGCGTCCCGCCGGCGCCGGGCCAGGATGAGCTCCTCCGCGGCCTGGTCCCGCTGCTGCTCGGCCCTCTCCAGCTCGGTGCGAGTGATGAAGCCCTCGGCGAGGAGTGGCTGCAGGTCCTCGAGCTGACCCTCCGCTTCCTGGAGTCCCCGCTCGGCGGCCGCAACCGCCGCCGCCGCTTCCTCCTCCTTGAGCTGGCCCTTGCCCTTGCGGACGTCCTGCAGCTCGAGGTCGGACTCCTCGACCCGGAGCCGCGCCGCCTGCAGCTCCTCGGTGTTCTGGATGGCCTGCAGCTTGAGGTCCTCGCCGGCCTTCAGGAGATCGGCCTGCGCCTGCGCCAGCAGCGCCTGGTTGCGGCGTATCTCTTCCTCGAAGGGAGCCGCATCGAAGAGGATCAGGAGATCGCCCTTCTCCACCAGGTCTCCCTCCGGAGCCAGGGCGACGATCTTCGCCTGATTGCTCTGGATCTGCGAGGCGTAGGTCACCGACCGCAGGGCCTCGAGGGTTCCGGCCTCGACGATGGACACGCGGAAGGGGCCCTCACGCGCTTCGACAGCGGCAGCCGAGGGACCCCGTCCGGCGACCGCCCAGGCCACGAGGCCCACCACCAGGACGAGGAGCGCGGCCAGCCCGGCCGCGCGGAGTGGCCGACGACGACCCGACTCGAGGAGGGCGCCGAGCTCGTCCCGGCTCCAGCGGCCCGGCTTCAGCCACGGACGCACCGCCCCGGCAGTCGCAGCCCCGATCCGGGCGAGGGTGGAGCGGTCGGCGCTCACGGGGTGAACTCCGCGTCGACGGCGAGGGTCCCGGTCACCCGCTGGAGCTCGAGGCGAGCCACCGCGTAGCTGGTCAGGAGCCCGACGAGGGACGAGCGGGCGACCACGAGGTTGCTCTCGGCATCGATGACGTCGAAGTTGCTGGCGAGACCACGCTGGTAGCGCAGCACGGCCAGGCGCCGCTGCTTGGCGGCGACATCCACCGCCTGATCCTGCACCTCCACGCTCTGCCGGATTCGGTCCAGCTCCCGCACGGCCTGGTACACCTCCCGCTCGATCTCGAGCTCGAGCTGCTCCACGGCCCGCTCCCGGGAGCGCACCTGGAGCTCGCTCACCGCCCGGTTCGCCTTCTGGCTGCTCTGCCGGATCGGGTAGGAGGCGCTCAGGAAGAGCTCCACCTGTCGGTCGGACAGGCCCCAGAGGTCGCTGAAGGACTGGCCAAAGCCGAGACGGGTCACGCCCAGGTTCACGTCGAGGCGCGGCAGCATCTCCTGGCGGGCCAGGGAGGCCGCGCGGCGGGCGTCCTCGACGCGGTCCCGGGCCTCCTTGAGCTCGAGGCGGTGGTCGAGAGCGCGGCCCACCAGCACCTCCACCGGCTCCACGTCCCTCCCTTCCGGCGCCGCCAGCGAGACCGCCTCGGGCTCCACGAGGTTGTCCGGGGGAAGCGCCAGGATCCCCCGGAACTGCTCGAGGGCGGTCTCGAGCGAGGCTCTCGACCGGATCATACCCTCGCGGGCCTGGGCCGCCTGCAGCTCGGCCCGGAAGACGTCGAGCTTGCTCGCCATCCCCACCTTCAGCCGCGCGTCGGACGCCTTCAGCAGGCTCTCGGTCCGCTCCAGGCTCTGCTCGGCCACCTCGAAGAGCTGACGCTGGGCGACGACGGAGTAGAACGAAGACGCCACCTGGACCGCGAGCCTCTGCCGGGCCAGCTCGAAGGACCTCTCCTGCCCGACCACCGCACGCTCCGCGTTGGTGAGGTTGAAGTACGTGGCGTTGGGTCCGGCGTCCTTGAGCAGCGGCTGGCTCAGCAGCAGCCGCACGTCGCTCGTGCGGGGGTAGAGCCCCTCCGTGTCCGGGTCGGTGAGGTACCGGCCGCTGGCCACGACGGTACCTCCCGTCCACGGCAGCTTCTGGGAGACGTCGAGACCGAACAGGGTCCGCCCCTCGCCCCGCTCGAAGGTCGGGACCATCTGGGGGAGGAACTCGCTGCGGGCGGCCGATTCCTGCCACCGCGCCGAGGCCACCGAGTCGGACGAGTCCCGCAGCGAGAAGTTGCGCTCGAGGGCCATCCGCACCGCGTCCGCGAGGGAGAGGGTCGGAGCCCCGGCGGTCGGGGCACCCAGGGTCTCCGTCGGCATATCCGGATCCTGGCGCTCCCCGGGAGCCGGGGACAGGGACAGCTCCGGTGCCGGGTGGGGTTCGAGGGCGAGGGTTGGCTCCTGGGCCGCGGCGCCTCCGGCGGCGACGAGCAGCACAAGAACGGCGAGAGAGGCACGTTCCACGTTCTGGCTGAGAGTAGCGGGCGGTTTGCCGACCCGTCAACCGGGCTCCGCCGGGACCCCGCGCGGCTTGGCGGGCCTCGTGGAGGCTGCTAGGCTCGGAGGCCTGGGAGTGCTGGAATGAGATTCAAATGGCCGAACCCTCTGGGGACCCTTAGTCTGGTCCTCGTCCTCGCCGGGCCCGCGAGCGCGGCCGAGAACCCGCAGATCGAGGTCGAGGAGGTTCTCCTCGACAACGGCATGACCTTTCTGCTCTACGAGAGCCACGACTCACCCACGGTCATGGCCGGCTGGACCGCTCTCGTGGGCTCGGCCAACGAGCACCCCGGGATCACCGGCCTGAGCCACTTCTTCGAGCACATGATGTTCAAGGGGACCCACACCATCGGCACGAAGGACATCGAGGCCGACCTGCGCATCATCGAAGAGCAGGAGAGGGTCCAGACGGAGATGCGGGCGGAGAAGGCGGTGATGCGGGCGCGACTCCGCCGGGGGGAGATCGACGACCTGGCCGATCCCGCGAGCTGGACCCAGCGCTACCGCGAGCTCAGCGCCGAGTTCGACGAGCTGGTCCAGCGGCAGCGAGAGATCATCGTCAAGGACGAGCTGGACCGGATCTACACGAAGAACGGCGGAGAGCTCCTGAACGCGGGAACCACCGAGGACCAGACTCTCTACTTCGTCAGGATCCCGAGCAACCGACTGGAGCTGTGGGCCTGGCTGGAGTCGGACCGGCTCCTGAACCCCGTCTTCCGGGAGTTCTACTCCGAGCGCGACGTCGTCTTCGAGGAGCGGCGGATGCGCACGGAGTCGACCCCCCTGGGCAAGTTCGACGAGGCCTTCAACGCCACCTTCTGGGAGGCGCACCCGTACATGTGGCCGGTCGTGGGCTGGGCCTCGGACATCCCCATGTACACCCTGGCCCAGGCCCGGGAGTACTTCGCCACCTACTACGCCCCCGACAACATCGTCGGCGTGCTCGCCGGCGACTTCGAGGTCGCGGAGGTGAAGCCGCTCCTCGAGCGGTACTTCGGGCGCATCCCCCGGGGCGAGGTCGACCCGCCCCCGGTCGTCACCCTGGAGCCGGAGCCGGTGGGCGAGAAGCGGTTCAACGCCGAGGCCGAGACGTCCCCCACCGTCCGGATCTGGTGGAAAGGAGTTCCCTTCGTCCACAAGGACATGCCGGTCCTCGACCTCCTCTCCGACGTGATGATCGGCCGCACCGGACGCCTCTACAAGGGACTCGTGGACGGCCGGAAGATCGCCAACCGGGTGTCGGCCGTCATCGACGCGAAGAAGTACGACGGCATCTTCATGGTCGAGTGCACGGTGAAGGACGGCGAGGACCCGGCGGCGGTGGAGGCGGCCGTCTACGAGGAGATCGAGAGGCTCCAGAGCGATCCGGTGCCGCCGGAGGAGCTCCAGAAGGTGAAGAACCGCTACAAGGCCTTCGCCTACCGACGCCTTGCCTCGCCCTTCTACATCGGCATGCAGCTCCTCAACTACGCCGGGCTCGGGGACTGGCGGTACATCAACACCTCGGCCGCCCGGGTCGAGGCGGTCACCGCCGCCGACCTCCAGCGGGCGGCGCAGGAGTACCTCACCGAGACGCGGCGGACGGTGGGGATCTTCCTCCGCAAGGAGGGAGCGGCGCCGGAAGACCCGGAGGTGGCGGCCCTCCCCTCGCCCGCCCAGCCCATGGTCCGCCAGACCCTGAAGCAGATCGAGACCGTGGAGGACCCGGCCCGGCTCGAGGAGATGATCGGCCAGATGAAGGAGGCCGCCGGCCAGGCGCCCCCGGAGATGAAGCCGGCCATCGACCTGATTCTGAAGCGCGCCGGCGAGCGCCTCGAGACGCTCACCGCCGCTCCCGAGGAGGCGTCCCAGTGAGGATACCCATGGCCCCCCACGCTCTCGTCGCCCTCGTCCTCGCCGCGGCCGCGTCCCCGGTCGCCGCCCAGGAGATCGCCGCCCGTCCCGACGCGCTGACGTTCGAGCCCATCGTCTTCGAGCCGCCGTCGCCCGAGGGCCACCGGCACGTCCTGAAGAACGGCATGGTCGTCTTCATCGCCGAGGACCGGGCCCTGCCCCTGGTCAACATCTCGCTCACCCTGCGCGTCGGCGGCTGGCTCGACCCCGAGGGTCGGGAAGGTCTCGCGTCCTTCACCGGCTCGCAGATGCGGCGGGGAGGCACGAAGAGCCTCACCGCCGAGGAGCTCGACGAGCGCCTCGACTTTCTCGCCGCCCAGGCCTCGACCGGGATCGGCGGCACCGCCGGGGGCGCCAACCTCAACTGCCTCACCGACAACCTCGACGAGGCGCTCCCCCTCTTCGTGGAGATTCTCCGCGAGCCTCGTTTCCAGGCGGACCGCCTGGCTCTGGCCAAGGAGCAATCCCTCCAGGCGATGAAGAAGCGCAACGACGACTCGGCGGACATCGAGGCGCGGGAGTGGAACGTGCTCCTCGACGGCGAGGGCCACTTCACAAACCGGTTCACCACCGAGGCCTCCATCGAGGCCATCACCCGGGACGATCTCGTGGCCTTCCACCGCAGGTACGTCCACCCCGAGACGATGATCGCCGCGGTCTCGGGCTCCTTCGAGACCCCGGACATGCTGCGGCGCCTCGAGGAGGCGTTCGCGGACTGGCCGGGAACGCCCGCCGAGCTGCCCCCGATCCCCCACACGATCGACCCGGCCCCGCCCGGTCTCTACCGCATCGAGAAGGACGTTAACCAGGGCCGCGTCTCCATGGGACTCCCCGGCGTGATGCGCGACGACCCCGACGTCTACGCCCTCGAGGTGATGGTCGACATCCTGGGCGGCAGCGGTTTCACCTCGCGCATCACCACCACGGTGCGCTCCAACGAGGGCCTCGCCTACGACGCCCGGGCGGCGATGAGCTTCGGCGTGTGGTACCCGGGGCGCTTCCGGGCCATGTTCCAGTCAAAGAGCCCCACCGTGGCCTGGGCCACCGAGCTGGTCCTGGAGGAGATCCGCAGGATCCGGGACGAGGGCGTCACTCCCGAGGAGCTGGCCACCACCCAGAGCAGCCTCATCGAGACCTTCCCGTCGAGCTTCGACTCGAAGGCCCGCTCGATGGCCATCTTCGCCTCCGACGAGTACACCGGTCGGGCTCCCGACTACTGGAGGACCTACCGCGACCGCATCCGGTCCGTGACCACCGACGACGTGCAGCGCGTGGCCCGGACCCACCTGCCCCTGGAGAAGATGATCCTCCTCGTGGTCGGCAACCAGGAGGCCATCGACCGCGGCGACGAGAAGCACGCCGTCACCCTCGAGGCCCTGGCCCCGGGCGGTCGGGTCACCGTCCTTCCTCTCCGGGACCCCATGACCATGAAGATGCCATGAGGGTCCCGCTCAGTCTGCGGGCGTGCTCGGACTGTTGTGTGCCTGCTTGCGCGGCTGCCGTGCTCGCCTGAGTCCCTGGGCGTGCGGCCGCGGTCGGCCACCCGGCCGCGGGCCCGCAGGCTTCGAAGTGGAGCAGGGTCCTCGCCGGGGCCCGGCCGCCGCGGCCTTGACGTTCCCGAGCGAGCTCTGCTGCGGTCGCCCAACGTCTGATCGCTACGGGCCAGTAGTCGCCGCAGTGACGTCCGGTCCGAAGTGACGGGGGCACAGGCGCGCGAGGCGCGCAGGGCGCGTGAGGCGAGCGGCCCTGGATGACCTCCACCCGGATCGCGCGCCCGCGCCCAAGAAGGGCCGCGAGCGGGGAGCCTGAGCTCAGAGAGCCTGGATCAGCCCTTCGACTTCTGGAAGGCGGCGACGAAGTCCTTGAGCTGGAGGGGGTTGTTGCTCTTCACCTTCCCGGTGAGGAAGTCCGTGGGACCCAGCTTGTGTTTGCCGTTCCACACGTCCAGGAACATCTCGGACGAGCCCTTGAAGAAGCAGTCGGCGGCGTCGCTCTTCCCCTGTCTCACCGAGCACTTGTCCTTCGTGATGTCGACCGTCCACTTCTCGTCGTCGCCGAGGGAGAAGTAGTACGTCCGGTCCTCCTTGACGTTGGCCTTGTTGAAGCGCTTCGGGAGGCCCTTGAAGATCTTCGCGATCTCGCTCATCTTCCCCTCCCTCACGCCCGCGGAAGCGAGGTGATGTAGTCGTCGACCAGCTTCTTCTGGGCCTCGGGGGTCAGCGAGGACTTCACGATCTTCGACGCTGCCTCCACCGCGATGTCGGCGACCTGCTCCCGCAGCTCGGCGATGGCCTGGTTCTTCTCGTGCTGCATCTGCTCGCGGGTCTTCTGGACGATGCCCTCGGCGTCGGAGCGCGCCTTCTCCACCAGGTCGGACCGGACCGTCTCCGCCTCCTTCAGGGCCCGGGCGAGGATCTCCTCGCGTTCGCGCCCCGCGTCGCGGAGCATCTCCTGATGCTTCGCCACGAGGGCCTTGGCCTCCGCGGCCGCCTTCTCCGCGCTCTCGACGCTGTCGCGGATGCCCGTCTCCCGCTCGTCCAGTATCTTGAGGAGGGGCCCCCAGGCAAACTTGCCGAGGACCCACGCGAAGAGGACGAAGAGGACGAGGGTCGACCACAGGAGGGTGGTGTCCACGCTGAGGAAGCTCCCGCCGCCCCCGCCGGCGCTGGCCAGCGGGAGCGGGGCGGCAATCCACATGAGCATCGCCAACCTACTTGATCGCGAGCAGAATGGTGACGATGAGCGCGAAGAACGTGACTCCCTCGATGAGGCCGGCGGCCACGATCATGGCGCCGCGGATGTCTCCGGCGGCGTTGGGCTGGCGCGCGATGCCCTCCAGGGCAGCCGCGGCGAGCTTGCCGATGCCGGCGGCGCCTCCAATGATGGTCAGTCCGGCGCCGATACCTGCGGCGAAGTAGGCGAGGGCGGTGGCGTCCATGGTTCGGGTTCCTCCAAGAGAGTGAAAGAAGGGCACATGGTCAGTGTGCGGGGTGGGCGTACATGCCGATGAAGAGGGCGCTGAGCAGGGTGAAGATGTAGGCCTGGATGAAGGCCACGAGGATCTCGAGCAGCATGATGAAGAGGCCGAGGGTAATCGACACGGGGGTCATGGCCACGCCCGCTCCCCAGCTGAGCTGTCCCATGAGGGCGATCAGGAGGAGGAGCGTGGTGATCACCATGTGGCCGGCCAGCATGTTGGCGAACAGACGGATCATGAGGGCGAACGGCTTGGTGAACATGCTGATGATCTCCACCGGGATCATGATGGGCAGCAGCCAGAGAGGCAGGCCCTCCGGAATCAGGTTCTTGAAGTGGCCGAGGACGCCGTACTTCGAGATCCCCGCGTACTGCTGAGCCAGGAACGAGACTCCGGCCAGGGCCATCGTCACCGCGATGTTGCCGGTCGAGGTGGTCCCCGCGAACGACCACCGGCCTCCCTCGTACGAGGGCAGCGGCACCAGGCCGAGGAGCGCCGCCACCAGTATGAAGAAGAAGAAGCTGCAGAGGAGCGGCGTGAACTTCCGCCCGTCTCCGTGGCCGATGCTCGGCTCCGCGACCTCGTCGCGAATGAACAGCACGAGGGCTTCGACCGCGCCCCCGAGGCCGTGCGGGATCCATCCCCCGCGGTAGCTGCGGATGGACAGGCGCGCGCCCACGACGACGAGTAGCGCGGCCAGGACGAAGAAGACGAGGTGCTTGGACGGGAACCCGAAGAAGGTCTGGTCGGTCACGTGGTGCATGATCACGGCGGCCGGCCCCGACTCCTCCCCGTGGCCCCCGGCCTCGGTGCCGTGGGCCGCGGACTCGGGTGAGGCCAGCGCTTCGGCCTCGCGGGTCGACTGGACCTCGGGCGCCGTCGCGGGGTGACCCTCGGCCGCGGGCGCGGCCTGGAGCAGCAGGGCAACCAGCAGGGCGGCGGTCACCGGGCCTCCCGGGGCGCGACGGGGGCACGGCGGTGGAGGATCGTGATCTGCATGACGAGGAAGAGCAGGAAGTAGGACAGAAGCGAAACGATGAGGGGCACCCTGGGAAGACCCAGGGCCAGGATGCCCACCGTCACACCGAGGAGCAGCGTCGCCATCCGCCCCAGCGTGCCCCAGAGGATCGTGCGCAGGAAGACGTTCGTCGCGCGGCCGTCGGACCACAGGACGAGCCCGTAGGCACCCACCGCGTTCAGCGCGGCCAGGGCGCCGCCGTACAGCGCGGCCCAGCGGCCGGCCGCGTCCAGGCGCCGCGGGTCGAGCGCCAGGGCGATCAGGAGAGAGGACGCGGCCACACAGGACACGACGAGGGTGTACCGGTTGAAGCTCAACGCCTGGGGTCTTTTCGTGGCTTCCAAAGATCCGTCACCGTCCGGAAGAAGTAAACGAGCGCCGCGATCACGCCCAGCGTCCCACCGGCGAGCAGGAACCAGGGGCGGGTCCCCAGCTGGCCGTCCAGCCAGTAGCCCGCACCCAGCCCGGCCAGCACCGTCGCGGCCAGGGTCGTTCCGAGCCCGACGTACGGGCCCGCCTCACGAAGGGCACGTCTCCGATCCCCTGCTCTGCTTCCTCGTGAGTCCGGGTCGTCGGAAGGCGCAGAGGACGGCAACGGACGGACGGTATCACACGCACCAGACCCAGGCAAGCAGGGCTAACTTGCTATTTTCGAGGAAGATAGAGAGGGCTCGACGGGCGGGGGGGTCGGCTGGCCGGTCCGGGTCGGGCTGCGCAGGACGTCGAGGCGATAGATCCGGATGGCCGAGAGAACGAGGGACAGGATGACCGGCCCAATGAGGAAGCCGAAGACCCCGAACGCGAGGACGCCGCCCACGATCGACAGGAAGCCCAGGAGGGGGTGGATGCGCGCGGCACCGCGGAGGAGGAGTGGCTTCACCACGTTGTCGCTCCCGCTCACGATGACGGTGCAGTAGACGAGCAGCCCCAGCGCCGGCCCCAGATGGCCCTGGACCATCAGGTAGACGACGGCGGGCACCCAGCCGAGGGGCGAGCCCACCAGGGGCACCGTGGCCGCCAGGATGACGGCCGTCCCCCACAGGAGGGGCGAGGGAACCCCGAAGATCATGAAGCCGATCCCGGCCAGGATTCCCTGGGCCACCGGGACCACCACCACCGCCTGCAGCGCCCCGAGGATCGTGCGCTCCAGGTGCTCGAAGATCTGCTCTTCCTGCTCCTCGGAGAACGGGGACACCGCCCCCAGCTCCACCTTCAGCCGCCCCCCGTCGCGCAGGAGGAAGAAGAGCATGAGCAGGAAGAGGCCGAGGTCGATGGCCGCCCGGCTCACCCGGGTGAGGACCCCCTGCAGGAGCGCGTTTGCCCTGCTGGTGAGCTGGGCTGCTCCTCCGGTGAGGATCGGGGTGACCTGGGCCTGAACGTACTCGATCCACTCCTCGAGGGTGGGATAGCGCTCGGGCAGCTGCTCCCAGAAGCGCCGGAGCTCCTCCGGGCCGACGACGGGCTGGGTCGTCATCCACTGGAGGAACAGCGCCGCCTGGCGCGTCAGGAGGAAGAGCGAGGTCAGGACCGGGACGAGAATCACGAGGGTGGTCACGAGGACGATGATCATGGCAGCGAGACCGGAACGCCCACGCAGGAGTGCGGTCAGGCGCCTCTGGACGGGACCCAGGAGCAGGGCCACGCAGGCCGCCACCGCCGCCACGAGGAGAAACGGACGGAACACGATGAAGGCGAGGACGAGGATGACGGCAAGAGCGAGGAGCAGGGGGGTGAGGAAATCCCGTCGGCGTCTCTCCCGCGGCACGAGCTCTACCCTCGGCTGATGGCGTCGGGGAGCTCGTTGCGGTCGGCCTCTCCCGGACGCCGGGGGAAATGGCGGGCCAGCTCGTCTCCCACCATGTTCACCGCGGCCACTATCCCGTCGGTGAAACGATCAGCGCGAAGACCCTGTCCCAGGGCCTCGACCACCGACTCCCAGAAGCCCTCGTCGCAGTGCTGGTCGATGCCCTCGTCGCCCACCACCGCGCAGCATCGGCTCTCGGGCCCCACCAGGATGAGGACGCCGTTGCGCTCCACCGTCTTCGTCATCCCCAGCCGGGCGAAGTCGGCCCGGGCGGCGGCGGGGGCGTCGTCCACCGGCCCCGTGGCGACGTGCACCCGGATCTCTCCGCGGGAGCGTGTCTCCGCATCCCTGATCGCGGCCACGATCCGCGCGTCGTCGAGAGCCCTGATGAACGCCCCGGTCTTCATCCCTTCCCTCTCACCAGCTGCTCGAGGCCCCGCCGCCGCCGAACGAGCCGCCCCCCCCCATGAAACCACCACCGCCGCCGCCACCCCAGCTGCCGCCACCCCAGCTGCCTCCGCCCCATCCGCCTCCGGCCCAGGTGCCGCCGCCCCAGTGGCCGCGGTCCCGCCGGTACCCCCCCCCGGTGTAGGTTCGGCCCGGCCGGCCCCCCGGTGACCCGTAGTGGACGAGCAGGAGGAACAAGACGATGAAGACCAGGATGATGACGACGGTGGAAAGGGGCACGCCCTCGGGCTCCGCCGCGGGAGGGGCCGTGTACTCCCCCCGGACCGCGGCCAGGATGCCGTCGATGCCGGCCTCGAAGCCGCCCAGCCAGTCGCCCTCTCGGAGGCGGGGGACCACCTGGTCGTTGAGGATCCGCCCCGCGAGGGCGTCGGGAAGCGCCCCCTCGAGTCCGTACCCGACCTCGATGCGCATCTTCCGGTCTTCGACGAACACGAAGAGGATCGCCCCGTTGTCGAGCTCCCGGTGGCCAACCCGCCAGGACTCGGCCGTCCGGGCGGTGAAGTCCTCGAGGGAGGGTGAAGGCAGCCTTGGGAAGACCGCCACCACGATCTGCGTCGAGGTCTCCTCCTGGAGCTGGCGCAGCTTCTGGTCGAGACGTTGGGCGTCGACAGGGTCGACGACGCCCGCGTAGTCGTTGAACCAGGACGTGGGCGGAGGCGGCAGGTCCTCCGCCCGCACCGTCGGCACCGCTCCCCCGAGGGAGACCAGCCCGGCGACCGCGCACAGCATGGTGCGCATCCGCATGCCCGTCACCCGTGTGGCCTCTACTGCGGCGCCTCGGCCGGCGTCGCGGGCGCGTCACCGAACTGGAAATCCACGGTCGGGGCCTGGTCGGCGCCGGGGGCGGCCGTGAAGTAGGCCTTCTCCCCGAAGCCGAGGAGCTTGGAGAAGATCACCGCCGGGAAGCGCAGCCGCGCGGTGTTGTATGCCTGGGCCTTCTCGTTGTACCGCTGGCGTTCCACCGTGATCCGGTTCTCCGTCCCCTCGAGCTGCACCTGCAGGTCCCGGAAGTTCTGGTTGGCCTTGATGTCGGGGTACCGCTCCACCACGACCATCAGGCGGCTGAGGGCGCTGGAGAGGGAGTCCTGGGCCTGCTGGAACCGGGCAAACGCCGCGGGGTCGTTCGGGAGGTTGCCCATGTTGACCTGGCCCACGCTGGCGCGTGCCTGGACCACCGCTTCCAGGGTCGACTTCTCGAAGTCTGCCGCTCCCTTGACGGTCGCCACCAGGTTCGGGATGAGATCGGCCCGGCGCTGATAGACGTTCTCGACCTGGGCCCACTGGGCGTCCACCGCCTGCCCGAGGCCGACGAGGTTGTTGTACACACCGAGCGCCATGCCACCGATGATCAGGACGATCACCACCAGCACGCCGAGGCACCCCAGCCACTTCATCATGAGAGATCCTCCTTGCGGGAGAAGACGGGTTTGCGAACCCCACTTATATCGCGGGGCTGACGCGACGTCTATCTGTCAGTTTTTCGAGGGAGCGAGGGAGGGCGCTACGGCGCCTCGTCGGCCGCGGAGCCGGTCTCGTCGGCCTCCGACGCGTGGGTCTCGTGGTCGGCGGCGTGCGCGACCTGGCCACCGAATTTCTCGGGCTGGACGATCTCCGCGATCCGGGCCACCGGCTGGTGCAGGAAGGCCAGGAACGGCTTCGGGTAGAGCCCGATCCAGAAGCACAGGACCACGAGGGGCACCAGCGTCGCGATCTCCCGGGCGTTGAGGTCGGAGAGCTTCTCGTTCTCCTCCCTGGTGACCTTGCCCCAGAAGACCCGCTGGTAGAGCCAGAGCAGGTAGGCCGCGCCGAGGACGATGCCCAGCACCGCCCAGTAGGCCCAGACCCGGTTCGCGGCGAAGGCGCCCTGGAGGATCATGAGCTCGCCGATGAAGCCGTTGAGCGTCGGCAGCCCCATGGAGGCCAGGAAGATCACCAGGGTGAAGGTGGCGTAGACCGGCATCACCTTCGCCAGCCCGCCGAACTCGGCGATCTCCTTCGTGTGTCGCCGCTCGTAGATGAGCCCCACCAGGAGGAAGAGACCGCCGGTGGACAGCCCGTGGTTGATCATCTGGAGGACGCTGCCCTCCATCCCCAGGGGGTTGAGGGCGAACATCCCCAGCATCACGAAGCCCAGGTGGCTCACCGACGAGTAGGCGATGAGCTTCTTCATGTCCTTCTGGACCAGGGTGACCAGGGCGGCGTAGACGATGGCGATGATCGAGAGGGTGACCACCCACGGCACCGCCTGGACCGTCGCCTCGGGCAGCAGCGGCAGCGAGAACCGGATGAACCCGTAGGTCCCCATCTTCAGCAGGACGCCGGCCAGGATCACCGACCCCGCGGTGGGAGCCTCCACGTGGGCGTCGGGGAGCCAGGTGTGGAACGGGAACATGGGCACCTTGATGGCGAACCCGAGGAAGAAGGCCAGGAACACCCAGTACTGGAGCCCGCCGGGGATGCCCATCTGGACCCAGACGCTGTAGTCGAAGGTCCCGGTCTCTTCGAGACCCGGGACCGTCCGGGAGTGGAAGTAGAGGGCGAGGATCCCGAGGAGCATCACCACCGAGCCGACCAGGGTGTACAGGAAGAACTTGATGGCGGCGTAGAGCCGGCGCGCTCCCCCCCAGATCCCGATGAGGAAGTACATCGGGACGAGCATGACCTCCCAGAACAGGTAGAAGAGGAACATGTCGAGGGCGCAGAAGACGCCGATCATCCCGGTCTGGAGAAGGAGGAGGAACACGTAGTACTGGCGCACTCGCTCGGTGATGGCGGTCCACGAGGAGAGGATGGCGATGAAGCCCAGGAGGGTGGTCAGGAGGATCAGGAGGGCGCTGATCCCGTCGATCCCGAAGATGTACTGGACGCCGATGGAGGGGATCCAATCGAACTTCTCGACGAACTGGAACCCGGCCGCCCCCCGGTCGAACCAGAACCAGAGGGGCAGGCTCGCCAGGAAGCCGAGGAGGCCGATGGCGTTGGCCGCCCAGCGCACGGCGTCGTCCTTCCCCTTGAACACCGGCAGGAGCAGCACGAGGGCTCCCACCAGGGGGGTGTAGGTGATGATGGAGAGGAGGTGGTCCCGGAAGAAGTCCATCTCTATTTCTTAGCCCCCTAGTAGAGCCCCAGCACGAAGCGCCCAGCGAAGATGAGCAGGAAGATCCCGATCAGCATGCTGAGCGCGTAGTGCTGGACGAGGCCGTTCTGCACGGCCCGGAAGGCATAGCTCAGGTTGTCGAGGATGAAGGCGGTGAGGTTGACCGCCCCGTCCACGACCCAGCGGTCCCAGAGGTTCGAGGCCCTCGCCACCACGTCGCGCGTGCTCCAGGCCACACCGTTGACGCCCAGGGCGGGACGGACCTCGCCGTCGCCGCCGTCGACAACGTAGCGGTCTGAGGCGAAGAGGGCGTTGCCTCCACCGAGGACCAGCCCCCGGACGATCAGGGCGTTGTAGATCTCGTCCACCCAGTACTTGTTCAGGAGGGTGCGGTGCACGCCGGGCCACGCCGCGGCCAGGCGCTCCGGGATCACCGGGGCGCCGCCGTAGAAGCGATAGGCCACCCAGATGCCCAGACCGGCGACGGCGACGCTCAGGGCCATCAGGCCCAGCTCCACCCCGTGGCCGGGGACCGGGCTCGCGAACACCTCGGTCAGGGCGTGGTGGGCGTCCTCGAACGCGGGGTGGAGGAAGTGCTCGATCCGGTTGTTCCCGAAGAGGACGGCGGGGACCCCCAGGAACCCGGTGAGGGCGGCCCCGACGGCGAGCACCTGGAGCGGGATCACCATCACCTTCGGCGACTCGTGGAGGTGGTGCTCCTGCTCCTCGGTGCCCCGGAAGCTCCCGCCGAAGGTCATCCAGTAGAGGCGGAACATGTAGAAGGCGGTCATGGCCGCGGCCACGACGCCGAGGCCCCAGACCCAGCGGCCGTATCCCCCCACCTTGAAGGCCGACCAGAGGATCTCGTCCTTCGAGAAGAACCCGGAGAAGAGGGGGATGCCGGCGATGGCGATGCAGCCCACGAGCATGGTGAGGCGCGTCCACGGCAGCTTCTTGCGAAGCCCTCCCATGTGCCGCATGTCCTGCTCGCCGGACATGGCGTGGATGACCGAGCCCGAGCCGAGGAAGAGAAGGGCCTTGAAGAAGGCGTGGGTGCCCAGGTGGAAGATCCCGGCCCCGAAGGCCCCCACCCCGCAGGCCAGGAACATGTAGCCGAGCTGGCTCACCGTGGAGTAGGCCAGCACCCGCTTGATGTCGTTCTGGACGAGCCCGATGCTGGCCGCGAAGATCGCAGTGGCGGCCCCGACGAGGGCCACCACGAGCATCGCCTTCGGGGCGTGGGCGTAGATGGCCGAGGAGCGGGCCACCATGTAGACGCCGGCGGTCACCATGGTGGCGGCGTGGATGAGGGCCGAGACCGGGGTCGGGCCCTCCATGGCGTCGGGAAGCCAGACGTACAGGGGGAGCTGGGCGCTCTTGCCGGTGGCCCCCACGAAGAGGAGCAGCCCGATGAGGGTCAGGGTCCCGCCCCACGCGTACTCCACCGGCATGTGGGCCACCGCCTCCGACACCGCCCGGAAGTCCAGGGTGCCGAAGGTCACGAAGACCAGGAAGACGCCGACCAGGAATCCGGCGTCACCGATCCGGTTGACGATGAAGGCCTTCTTGCCGGCGTCGGAGGCGCTCTGCTTCTCGAACCAGAACCCGATGAGGAGATACGAACACAGGCCGACGCCTTCCCAGCCCACGAAGAGCACCATGTAGTTGGCGCCCAGGACGAGGGTGAGCATGGCGAACATGAAGAGGTTCAGGTACGCCATGTAGCGCGCGTAGCCGGGGTCGTGTCCCATGTACCCGATGGAGTAGACGTGGATCACGAAGCCGACGAACGTCACGACCAGGACCATCACCGAGGAGAGGGGGTCCAGGAGATAGCTCCACTCCACCTGGAAAGGGGTGACCCCGGCGACGCCGTGGACGGCGGTCTCCGCGGCTCCGCCCGGGATCCAGGTCCACAGCGTCTGGGCGAGGGTGTGGTCCGGCGCCTGGTGCGCCGCCACCACCGCGCCCGCCGCCACCAGGAACGACGCCAGGACCGTGCCGCAGGCCACCAGGCCGACGACGGGCGAGGGTGAGTGGCCGTGGGCGTCCCCGCCGGACTCCTCGCGCCGCGGGGAAAGCACCCGCACGCCAACGGTGAGGTTGAAGAGGAAGCCGACGAGCGGAAGCAGGGGGATCAGGAAGAGAAGAGTGTCCATGTAAACCCTTCAGGGCCGGGCGGATCTTATTAGAAGGGTCCGAAAGGCGTCAAGCGAGGGCCCCGGGGAGGGCCGAATCCACGGCTACTCCCCGTGCTTCGTGCGCCCCTCGAGCAGGTCCACCACGTGGGGGAGGAGGGGCAGGAGGGCGTCGAGCCCGTCTCGCACCCCCCCCGGGCTTCCGGGCAGGTTCACCACCAGACAGGAGCCGACGAGGCCGGCGCGTCCCCGCGAGAGCGCGGCGAGCGGCGTCTTGGCGAGACCATGGGCGCGGATCCTCTCGGCCAGGCCCGGGGCCTCCCGCTCGAGGATCTCGAGGGTCGCCTCCGGAGTGACGTCGCGGGGCGCGAAGCCCGTGCCCCCCGTGGTCACGACGAGTCTCGAGGCGCCCGCCGCGGCCCGGAGGGCACTCGCGATGGCCGGGTGCTCGTCGGGCACGACCCGGGGACCGTCCACGTCGAACCCCGCGGAGGCCAGCCGCCGGCACGCCTCGGGCCCGCAGAGGTCCTCGCGCTCGCCGCGGCTGCAGGCGTCGCTCACCGTGATCACCGTGGCGCGGAGCATGGGGTTTGAGGTGACGATTCTCAGGTTTGACGTTGGCGGAGAGCCAAACCTATAGTGGATGTTAGGAGTCTCTCGGGGGAACACGCAAGCCGAAAGTCGGCATTTCGGAGGACGATAATGACAGGTTTCACGCTCGCGGTGCTCCTCCTGGCGCAGGCGTCCGCGGTCGCCCCGGACACCGAGGTGCGCGCCCTGACCGCCACCGTTCTCGACAAGGAAGGTGAGCCGGTCGAAGGCCTCGGCCAGCAGGATGTCGCCCTCTCCGAGAACGGAGTCGTGCGTGACATCACCTCCTTCAAGCCCGACCGTCGGCCGCTCACGGTGGCGGTGATCGTGGACACGAGCCAGGCCGCCGGGTCCGAGTACCGCCTCAACGTGGTCGACGCGGTGAGCGCCTTCATCACCCGTCTGCCCTCGGGCACGAGCTACGCGATCTGGACGACCGGGGATCGCCCCACGAAGCTCCTCGACTACACCGAGGACCCGGCCGAGGCCTCGCCGGCCCTGGGGCGCGTCGCCCCCCAGGGCGGCAACTACATGCTCGACGCCCTGGCCGAGGCCTCGAAGGACCTGAAGAAGAACCAGCGCGAGGGCAACCGCACCGCGGTGGTGGCGATCAGCGGCACCGGCCCCGAGCTCAGCTACCTCGACAAGTGGCGCTCCGCCGACGTGGCCGAGGAGAACGCCGACCTCTTCCTGCTGCTGCAGGTCGACGTGGGTGGGGCCGGGTTCACGGAGCGGGCGAACCTGAGCTACGTCTTCGAGCGCCTGGCCAAGGCCTCGGGGGGCGAGTACGACGCGATCCTGTCCTACATGGGCACGGACTCCGGGCTTCGGAAGCTCTCTCCCTACCTCCGGGCGGGCTACCGGCTGGCCTACGCCACCGTCCCCGACGTCAAGAAGCGCGAGATCGAGGTGACGGTCGCCCAGCCCGGGACGGAGGTGCGCCTGCCCATCCGGACCGATATCGAGGCCGAGCTCAATCCGGAGTCCTGAGGGAGCGGACCATCCCCCGGAAGAAGACGATGACGAGAAGAGCCTTCCTTTCCCTCACCGCTGTCGTCGCCGCGATCCTGCTGACGTCGGGCGGGGCCGGAGCCCAGGTGCAGCCCCCCACGTTCGGGACCGGCATCGAGATCATCAACCTCAACCTCTCGGTGACCGACACCGCCGACAACTACGTGACCGACCTCGAGGCCCCGGACTTCGCGGTCTTCGAGGACGGCATTCGTCAGGAGCTGAGCCTGTTCACCCACGAGAACCTTCCCATCTCCATGGTCATCATGCTCGACACCTCGGCCTCCATGGAAGAGAAGATCGCGGTGGCGCAGCAGGCGGCCATCCGCTTCACCAGGACTCTCCGGCCGGTGGACCTCGCCCAGATCGTGCAGTTCAACGACCGGACGACGACGCTCCAGCCCTTCACCAACGATCTCGACGCCCTCGAGGCCGCCATTCTCGCCACCGACACCTCGGGCCCCACCGCCCTCCACAACGCGCTGTACATCGCCCTCAAGGATCTCTCGCGGGAGGGCAACCCGGCCGAGCTGCGGCGCCGGGCGGTGGTGCTCCTCTCCGACGGCGAGGACACCGCCTCGCTGGTGAGCGACGAGCAGGTGCTGGAGCTGGCCAAGAAGAACGAGATCAACATCTACGCGATCAGCCTCCGGCCCAACCGCCCACAGGACCGGAATCGGCAGGCGTTCAGCCAGGCCGAGTACCTGCTGACCGCGCTGACCCGCGAGACCGGAGGACGCGTCTACTTCCCGGCCTCGCTCTCGGAGCTCGACGCGGTCTACGACCGCATCGCCGAGGAGCTGCGCACCCTCTACAGCGTCGGCTACGTCTCTTCGAACGCGCGCCGGGACGGCAAGTGGCGGCGGATCGTGGTGCGCGTGCCCGAGCGCGAGGGCGTGACGGTGCGGCACAAGCTCGGCTACTACGCGCCCGAGAGCTGACCAGACCTCCTCTAGAAGTGCAGGCTGAACCCGATGAAGGGGAGGCCGATGGCGACGCTGCCGTGGACGGCTCCGCGGTACGGTGGCCAGGGCCTGTATGCCGGTCCCCAGTACCCGTACGGCACCGGCCGGGGCGCGTAGTACCGGCGCCGATAGGGCCGGTACCCGTAGTAGTACGGGGAGCGGTAGGACGGCCGGTAGTACCCCGGGTGCCGTGGCCGAGAGTGGCGGTACCGTGGGGCGGAGCGGTAGTGGCCTCGCGTGTAGGAGCGGCGGGCGGGGGCTCGTCGGTACGAGCGGCGAGAGTAGCCCCGTTCGTACCGGCCGGGGCTCCGGTCCGAGCGATCGTACCCGGGGCGGCGGCTCTGTTCCGGCGAGTGGTGGCGGTCGGCCTGGGCCGCCGACGGCGCCAGGAGCGCCGCTCCAAGCGCCAGCGCGGGAATGACTGCTCCAGGTCTCATGGCGAACCTCCCGTGTCTTCGCCGGGGACCGAACCGGCCTGCGGCCGGCGGCCCTGGCCAAGGACACAGTCATGACGACTGCGTCCATGGCGGGGAGGGACGCAAGGCACGTTCCAGCAGCGCCGGGACTGGCAGGCAACGACTTACGCCGCTCACCGCCCGGGGGCCGTCCCCCGGAGTGCACAGGGGGGTGTCGCCTGGAGCGGGCAGTGGCGGGCGGCTACTCCACCCAGATCCGGACCGTGGACTCCCCGTCCTCGATCTCCACGAGGCTCTCCCCGGTGTCGAGGGCGCGCAGCACTTCGCCCACGGTGAGTCCCTTTCGGCCCGCGTGGTCCCCGCACCCGGGAACCGGCACGTCGTCCCCGAGGGCGTGGACCAGGGCGAGAGGGAGGTTGACCTTGACCGTCGACTTCTTGTCCCCGTTCTCGGCGATGCGTACCCGGAGCCATTGGGGCTCGTCCGCTCGCGTCCGCGGTGGCGCCTCGGCGGTGGCCCTGGACCCGTTCCCGGATGAGGTCGCCTTCTTCACCACCACGAGGTCGTCTTCCGCCGAAGAGGCATTCGCGGCAGCGGGAGCCAGCATCATCGCCAGGCCGGTGGCCAGCGCCAGGGTCGTCGTCTTCATGAGTCTTTCTCCTATTCGATCCAAATCTCGATGCGGCTCCCGTCCTCGGCATTGATGCTCAGGATGTCGGTGGGACCCGACCGCTTCAGGCGCTCCCAGAAGCTGTTCGCGTCGAAGCCCTCCTCCCGAAGCTCGTCTCGCGCCTCGTCGGGCAGGCTCTTGAAGACCATGTCCGCCAGGAAGACGGGGAGGTTCAACGAGAGCTGGGGCTTCTGCTTGCCCTCCTCCCAGATCCGGACGCGGATCCAGCCCGCGCCCTGGGCTCCGCGGCGAGTGGCGGGCGGAGGGCTCGCCTCGGCCAGGGCGGACCGGTCGAGCCGCAGGAGCGAGAGCTTGGCCCTCTCGACGAGGTCCTCGTCCGTCTCGTTTCTCAGGATCTCCTGGAGCACCGGCACCGCCGGATCGCCGACCTTCGGACCCAGGCCGGCCATCTGGAGCGCCGCGAAGTAGCGAACGGTCTTGCTCGAGTCTCCAAGGGCCTCCTGCAGAACACCGAGGTGCTGCCGTCTCCCGCTCTTGTAGAGCTTCGCGGAGAGGGCGACGCGGCTCGTCTTCGCCTCTTCGCGCAGCGTTCGGTCCGAAGGGCGGGATTCGAGGTACGCACCGTACTCCCGCAGCGCCCGCTCGCTCTCGCCCAGCTTCTCGCTGCAACGGGCGATCCAGTAGAGGGCGTCCCCCGCACTCCCGCGGCCCGCGGAGTGAACCTCCTGCCAGGCGTCGCGCGCCTCGGCGTAGTGGCGATCGAAGAAGAGCGTCTTCGCGTTGCGAAGGGTCTCCGCATCGTCCTGGGGCCGCGCCGCCGCCGGGACGAGGAGGGCCATCGCCGTGAGTACCGAGACCAGCAGCTTCATCCCTCGAGCTCCCTCGTCATGAGGCGGATCCGCATGTGCAGGTGGCGCTGATCCACCTCGCGACGGAGCCGCTCGACGTCGCGGCGTCGCACGCACGAGGGCAGGTCCGCGACTTCCCGGAGCGCCATCTCGACGTCGTCGAGGACGGCCCGCGCGCTCGCCACCGCCTCCGGCCTTCCTTCGACGAGAAGCGCTCGCCGCGCGAGCAGCTCGCGGCTGCGGTCCGGGGCCTCGCCCACGTCCACCCGATCCTCCTCCCGCACGCAGTCGGCCTCGGTCGCGGCCACCGCCAGCAGCACGTCCTGGGCCTCGCTCAGGTAGCGGGCGGTGCTCCCGCGGGCCATGTTGCGGTCGAGGCGGTCGAGCATCTCGGCCGACAGGGCTGCGGCCGGGTCCGGCGCCACCGTGGCCCGCGTGGGGGCGGGGGCGGGCGGCTCCGGCCCAAGGCGTGAGGCAAGCTCGGGGCCGAGGAGGACGACGGCGAGCGCCGCCACTGCCGCCGCCGGCAGAGCCAGGCGCCGCCACGCCACCGGCGGCCGGTCCGCGGCGCGGTCGATCTGGCGGTCGACTCGATCGAGGAGGGCGGAGACGGGAAGCTCGGGCACGGCCGAGCGGACGGGGTCGGCCTCGATCGCGGCGACGACCGCGGCGAGCTCCGCGTACTCGCGGCGGCAGCGCGGGCACGCCTCGACGTGGGCCCGGGTCCGTTCCTGGTCCCGACCCTCGAGGGCGCCCGCGGCCAGCAGGCCGACACGCCGCCGGAAGCGCAGGTGGGACACTTGCGAGCCGATCATGACTGTAGCTCTCCCCTCAGCCCCGTCCGCATCCGGCCCAGGGCCCGGTGCAGGGTGCTCTTCACGGTGCCGAGCCGCATCCCCAGCGTCTGCGCGATCTCGTCGAGGCTCATCTCCTGGTAGTGCCGCAGGACCACCACCGCCCGCTGCCGCTCGGGCAGGTCCTCGAGGGCCATCGCCAGCCGGTCGCGCATCTCCCTCCGCAGCACCCGACGGTCGGGGTCGGGGCCGCCGGCGGCGAGGGACTCGTCGTGGTCGCCCTCGGCGAGGGGCGTGAAGGTGGCCTGGCGCCGGCGGTTCCGCCGCCACCGGTCGATGGACTGGTTGACGGCCACGCGCGACAGCCAGGGACCGGCCTCCGTCGAGCCGTCCCACCGGTCTGCCTTCCGAAAGGCCTTCACGAATGTCTCCTGCACGACGTCGAGGGCGTCGTCGGGGTTCCGGACGTACGAGAGGGCGAGCCGGTACAGGCGCGGGTAGTGCCGTTCCATGAGCGGCGCGAGGGCCTCGCGGTCTCCCGCCGCCAGCCGGGCCATGAGGTCCCGGTCGGAGGTCGCTCCCTCCTGCGACGCCGCCATGCCCCGAAGGCTCCTCTCCGCCTCGTGTCGTTCCGCCCGTTCCCGTGTCCGGTCATTGGACCACGGCGCCGCCCGTCCGGCTACCTCAGCCAGACGAGCACCTGGTCGCCGCCCTCCTCCTCGACCTCGACGATGGGACCGAGCGGGGCCTGCTTCAGCTCGCTCAGCCGGAGTTGACGGCACACGCTCGCCGCGGTTTCCTCGTCGAGGTCCAGATCGATCTCCCCGTCGTCGAAGTCCATGTCGATGGTGCCGTCGTCGAGCTTCTCGACGATCCCGATGGGGATGCTGGCCCGCACGAGCTGCCCGTCATCGTGGTCGTAGACGAGAACCTCGAGGCGGTCGGGGGGACCGGGGCGCCCCGCGACCCGGGCCGCGTCACGCCGGGCCGCGGCGAAGGCCGGCCCGGGATCGGACACGTCCTCGACCTCGACGAAGCACCCCGCGCTCAACAACACGCTGGCCAGTACGGCGATGGGCCTGGTGAACCTCATCCGTCAAATCCTCCAGATGCCTAACGCGCGAGCTCGGCCGGGAGTTCCGGGGTCGCAGTTGATTTGCCGGCGTCGGGTCGCGCATAATCCTCAACTTACTGAAGGAGAGGGGCTTGCACGATTCATCGATCGAGACGGACTTCACCGAGGACGACACCTGGCGAGTCTTCCGCATCATGGCGGAGTTCGTCGAGGGGTTCGAGGCCCTGTCCCGGACCCCCAAGGGGGTGACGGTCTTCGGCTCCGCCCGCATCCGACCCGGGGACGGCGAGTACGAGGAGGCCGAGGCTCTCGGGAGCGCCCTGGCCGGAGCCGGCCACCCCGTCATCACCGGCGGGGGCCCCGGGGCCATGGAGGCGGTGAACAAGGGGGCGTACGAGGCGGGCGGCCAGTCGATCGGCGTGTGCATCGAGCTGCCCCACGAGGAGAAGCCGAACGGCTACCTGACCCAGACCCTTTCCTTCCGCTACTTCTTCGTGCGCAAGGTCATGTTCGTGAAGTACGCCAAGGCCGTTGTCATCCTGCCCGGGGGCTTCGGAACCCTCGACGAGCTGTTCGAGTCCCTGACCCTCGTCCAGACGCGGAAGATGCCGGCCATCCCGGTGATCCTGGCCGGAGACCACGACTACTGGGACGGGCTGCTCGACTGGATCGAGAACTCCCTCGCGAGGCGGGGAAAGATCAGCCCGGGTGACCTGGCGCTCATCAAGCGGGCCCACACCCCGGAGGAGGTCCTGGCCTTCGTCGCCGAGAGCCCGGTGAGCTGAGGAGGCGCCTGCCAAGGACACGATCGCCACGACGGAGTCGTGTCCCTGGCCAGGGCATCCGGCCGCAAATCGGTTGCGGTCCTCGGGGGCCCCGACTACCGGGCCCGCTTCCCGCGACCGAAGAGGGCGGAGAGCAACCAGTTGACGACCATCAGCACGAGGCTGCCCTTGAAGGCCGCCCAGAAGCCCACCACCGAGTAGCCCGGGAGCAGGTTCGAGAAGCCCCAGAGGAGCAGCGCGTTGAGGACGAAGTAGAACAACCCCAGCGTGAGGATCAGCGCGGGCAGGGAGAGGATCATGGCCAGGGGCCTCACGAAGAAGTTGAGGAGGCCGAAGATCGCTCCCGCCAGCGCCAGCTGGAGCCAGGTTCCGGTGAAGGTGATGCCGGAGACGATGGTGGTCGCGCCGAGCGCCACCGCGTTGCCGACGATCGACAGCACGAGCCTCATTCAGGATCTCCTTCCGAGGTGGGGGCCGGGGCCTCGGCCACCACGCGCCAGCCCGCGGGCACCTCGAAGAGCTCGCGCGGCTGGGGTCCCACGTCGATCGTGGTCACCGTGGACACCGTCTCCCTGATCTCGCCGAGGACGTCGATGCGCGTCCGCGTCTGCAGGGGAAAGCCGGGGAGCGCTCGGATCCGGGTCAGAAGGCCGCCCAGGGAGCGGCTTGCTCCCGACCACTCCAGGAGATCGGCGAACGTGTCGACCCCCACCGGCAGGTCCTCGGCCACCCAGAGCACCATCTGCACCGAGGGCCCGGTGAGCTGGTAGCCGCGGCAGACGTGACCGGCGACGGTGCGCGAGCCTTCCAGGGCCTGCGTCCTCACCGCGCCGTCCTCGCCTCCGCCCATCAGGCCGGCGGCGAACGCAGCGTCGGCCTGTGACCGAGCCTTGAGGCGCCCGGCGTCCAGCTCGACGGCGACGCGCTGGCCGGGATCGAGGCGCCAGGCCCGGTCGAGGTCGAGGCGCAGAACCAGGGCGGTCCCGGCCGGGGTGTCGCCCGCCTCCAGACGCATACTCGAACCCGCGTGCCACGTCCGGGTGTGTACTCCCGGACCCGCCGGTTGACCCTCGACGTACACGATTGTCGTTTGCTCGAAGTACAGACCGGACGTCGAGGGAGCGGCCAGGAGTGTGAGTGCGAGTGTGAGTGCGCCCGTCAAGAACACGGCGATTTCCCCAAAGAGTCTATGGACAATGGCGAGCCGCTATCATACAGTCTCGCCGGCCGTCGCAACCAAGGAACCACTGCGGGTGAAGAGTCCGGCCGAATCTCTGCGTTTCCGCCAGTCGCTGCTCGAGCTTCTCGAGGCCGGTCCCGACCGGGAGGAGAAGCTGCTGGAGGAGTTTGAGAAGAACAAGGGTCAGGGGGATTCCCTCTACGCGCCCCTTCTCTACCTGCTCACCCACCTCGACTTCACCGAGACCCAGGCCACGAAGCACTGGAGGCGGATCGTCGCCCACCGCAAGGTGCTCCGCGAGGCGCTCCGGCGCGACCCCGGTCTCCGCGTCGCGCTCCTCGACTACTTCGTGAACCTGAGCCGCGAGCTCAAGAACCCGAAGATGATCGAGCTCGCGATCTACGAGCGCACCGAGCGCTCGGCGGTGACCGACGGTCTGACCGGGCTCTACAACCACGCCTACTTCCTCCAGGCCCTGCGCCAGGAGGTCCTGCGCTCGAAGCGCCACGGGTTGAAGGCGTCGCTGCTGCTTCTCGATCTCGACGACTTCAAGCGGGTCAACGACCACCGCGGACACGTCGAGGGCGACCGGGCCCTCATGAAGGCGGCGGCCATCATCCGCGACTCGGTGCGCGAGATCGATGTGGCCGCGCGGTACGGTGGCGAGGAGTTCGCGGTCCTGCTCCCCGACACGACCCGCCTCGGGGCCTTCGTGGTCGCCGAGCGGATTCGTGTCCGCATCGAGAAACGGTTCCAGCGCAAGCGTCCCCGGGTCACGATCTCCGGCGGGCTCGCCCTGTTCCCGGAGGACGCGAGCACTCCCGCCGACCTGATCGTGCAGGCCGACGCCGGACTCTACCGGGCCAAGGCGGCGGGGAAGAACCGGATCCTGCTCGCCCAGGGCGAGCGGCGGCGCCACCGGCGGGTCCCGGCCCAGCCCGACGTGCAGCTGTCGACCACCGAGGGACCGGCCCCGGCGAGGGTCAAGAACGTCTCCGACGGGGGCCTGCTGGTCAGCCTGCGACGCAAGGTGCCCATGGGCAGCACCGTGAGCCTGCTCATCGAGACCCCGGACGCCGAGCCGGTCCGGTTCCGCGGCGAGGTCGTGCACCAGCAGCCGGTCCCGGGGGAGGACGAGCCGGTCTTCGACGTGGGAATCCGCTTCGTGGACCCGGACGAGGCGAGGCCCGAGGCTCAACCTCCGAAGGGCTGAGCCTCCTCGTCCACGACGCTCCCGCTGGTCCTCCTGCTCGTCGCTGAGGTGTGCCCCCCGACCCGGGGTCGCGGCGGGGGCTTTCCCGGGGCACACCGACAGGCGTGTCGCTGACTGGAGCTCGAACGACATTTCCGTCAGAATCCCTTCATGTCGTCGCGCCACCCCGATCCCCGTCAGCTCCCGGACCTCCTCGAGGTCAGCCAGACCCTCGGCACGACCCTGAACCTCCGCACCGCCCTGCAGCGGGTCCTCGCCATTCTCGAGGAGAACCACGGGACGCTCTCGGGGATCATCGTCCTTCGGGACGACGAGGCTGGCGACCTCGCCGTCGAGGCCGCCAGCGGGGGGACCACGAACGCCCGGACGCGGTACCGCATGGGCGAGGGCATCACCGGCCGGGTCGTCCAGAGCGGACGTCCGGTGATCGTGCCGCGGGTGAGCCGCGAGCCGCTCTTCCTCGACCGAACGCAGGTCTTTCGCCGCTCCCGAGAAAACGAGCTCTCCTACATCTGCGTGCCGATCCGGGCCGAGCGGCGCACGGTGGGTGCCCTCGGGGCCGCCCTCCCCTACAGCCGCGACCGCGGGTACGAGCAGGAGGCGCAGTTTCTCGGCGTGGTGGGCTCCATGGTCGGCCAGGCCGTCCGGGTGCACCACCTCGTGGAGGCGGAGAGGAAGCGGCTCCTGGACGAGAACACGAAGCTCCGTCAGGAGCTCACCGAGCGCTATGACCTCCGCAACATCGTGGGCGCCAGCCGGGCCATGCAGCAGGTCTACGAGCAGGTGGCCCAGGTGGCCCCGTCGAACACCACCGTGCTGCTCCGCGGGGAGTCGGGAACGGGCAAGGAGCTCGTGGCCCACGCGCTGCACTACTCCTCCCCCCGGGCGAAGAAGCCCTTCGTCAAGGTGAGCTGCGCGGCCCTGCCGGAGACACTCGTCGAGTCCGAGCTGTTCGGCTACGAGCCGGGGGCCTTCACCGACGCCCGGTCACAGAAGAAGGGTCGCTTCGAGCTCGCGCACGGGGGAACCCTCTTCCTCGACGAGATCGGCGAGCTCTCTCCGGCCATCCAGATCAAGCTCCTCCGGGTGCTGCAGGAGAGGGAGATCGAGCGGCTCGGCAGCGTCGACTCCATCAAGGTGGACGTCCGTCTCGTGGCCGCGACGAACAAGGACCTCGAGGAGGCGGTGCGCCAGGGCACCTTTCGGGAGGACCTGTTCTACCGCCTCAACGTGTTCGGCATCTTCCTGCCGCCGCTCCGGGAGCGCAAGACCGACATCTCCCTCCTCGCCGACCACTTCGTCGAGAAGTACGCGGCGGGGCAGGGCAAGGACGTGCGGCGGATCGCCACCAGTGCCATCGACCTCCTGATGAGCTACCACTGGCCGGGCAACGTCCGCGAGCTGGAGAACTGCATCGAGCGGGCCCTGCTGGTCTGCGAGGGAGGCGCCATCCACGCCCACCACCTGCCCCCCAGCCTCCAGACCGCCGAGGTCTCGGGGACGCTGCCGCGCCAGTCCCTCAAGGACGCCCTCGCCGCCCACGAGAAGGACCTGGTCCTCGACGCGCTCAAGAGCGCGCGGGGCAACCGGGCGCGAGCCGCCCGCCTGCTGCACACCACCGAGCGCATCATCGGGTACGCGGTGCGCAAGCACGGCCTGGACCCGTCGAGGTTCAAGTAGGCTCGTCGGTGCCGACGAGCTCGGCCCGGGCCGCCACCAGCTCCTCCTTCTTCTCCTCGCTGACCGTCGGGTAGGCGAGCTTCAGGCGATCGAGGGCGTCGTGGATGGCCGCGGCCACCACGAGCCGAGTGAACCACTTCCGGTCGGCGGGAACCACGTACCAGGGGGCATGGGGAGCGGACGTGGCCCGGACCAGCTCCTCGTAGGCGTGCTGGTAGTCGTCCCAGTGCTCGCGCTCCCGAACGTCGGCCATGGAGAACTTCCAGTTCTTCTCCGGACGGTCCAGCCGGTCGAGGAACCGCTTCTCCTGCTCCTTCTTCGAGACGTGGAGGAAGAACTTCAGGATGACGAATCCCTGCCGGGCCAGATAGCGCTCGAAGGCGGCGATGTCCTCGTAGCGCTCCTTCCAGATCCGCTTCGTCACGACGCGCTTCGGCAGCTTCTGTCCCTCGAGGATCGAGGGGTGCACCCGCACCACGAGGACCTCCTCGTAGTAGGAGCGGTTGAAGATCCCGATCCGGCCACGCTCGGGAAGGGCGCTCGACGTGCGCCACATGAAGTCGTGGTCGAGCTCGGTCGAGGTCGGGGTCTTGAAGGAGGACACCTGGCATCCCTGGGGGTTGATGCCGGACATGACGTGTTTGATCGTGGAGTCCTTGCCCGCGGCGTCCATGGCCTGGAACACCAGGAGAACGCCCCACTGGTCCTGGGCGTAGAGCCTGTCCTGCATGGCGGCGAGCCTCTCGATGCCGCGCCGGAGGAGCCCCCGCGCCTCCTCCTTCTCGAGGCCGCCGGTGTCGTCGGGATCGATCCGCTTCAGGCGGAAGCCCTTCCCCTCGGTCACCCGATACGGCGCGATGAGAGATTCGATCCTCTTGCGGCGACTGGCCATGAGACACCTCCTCTCCCGCCGGAGCCCACCACGCGCGGGGTCCGAGTCTATACGAAGCGACCGATCGAGGTATGCTCGGAGGTCGTGTTTGAGGAGGAAGCCATGACCGATGAGACGCCGCGCTCGCCGTCCCGCCGCCACCTGCTCCAGGTCGCCGCCGGCACCGCGGCCGGCGCCGGCCTCGGCGGCCTCGCCCGCGCCGGGGAGGGAGTGCCGGCGTCCCCACCCCGTCCGAAGGACGCCTCGTCCATGATCGGGGTCCCGTTCGAGAAGCACGACCGGGTGCGCTTTGGGCTCATCGGGTGCGGGGGCCGGGGGAGAAGCCTGCTCCGCAACATGCTCGGCGTCGAAGGGGTCGAGGTGAAGGCCATCTGCGACCTCGTGCCCGAGAAGGTCGAGAGAGCGCAGGCCATGATCGAGAAGGCCGGCCAGGCCCGGGCCGAGGGCTACTCGAAGGGAGAGAAGGACTTCGAGAATCTCTGCGCCCGGGACGATCTCGACCTCGTCTTCGTGGCCACCCCCTGGAACTGGCACGTCCGGATGGCGGTGGCGGCGATGGAAGGCGGGGCTCACGTCGGGGTCGAGGTCCCGGCGGCCAGCACCCTCGAGGGCTGCTGGCGTCTCGTTGACGCCTCCGAGCGCACTCGCCGGCACTGCATGATGCTCGAGAACGCCTGCTACGGCTGGGACGAGCTGTTCGTCCTCAACATGGTCCGCGCCGGAGAGCTGGGCGTGCTGACCCACGCCGAGTGCGCCTACATCCACGACCTGCGCTCGCTGCTGTTCGCGGACCGGGGCGAGGGACTCTGGCGCCGGTTCGAACACTGGCGACGAAACGGCAACCTGTATCCCACTCACGGCCTCGGCCCGGTGGCTCGCTACCTCGACATCAACCGCGGGGACCGCTTCGAGTTCATGGTCTCGATGAGCTCTCCCTCGGTGGGACTGCAGGCCTACCGGGACCGCACCCTCGAGGCCGGCGACCCGAGGCGGATGGAGACCTACGACTGCGGAGACATGAACACGAGCCTCATCAAGACCGCGGGGGGACGCAGCATCGTCCTCCAGCACGACGTCATATCACCGCGCCCCTACGACCGGATCAACCTCCTCTCGGGGACGAAGGGCACCTTCCGCAGCTACCCGTCCCGGCTCTTCCTCGACGGCCAGGAGGAGCACGAGTGGCAGGCCGTGAACCCCGAGGAGAGGAAGCCGGGGGGCGTCGAGGACCGCTTCGAGCACGCACTGTGGAAGAAGCTCGGTGAGACGGCGCGCGGTGGGGGGCACGGCGGAATGGACTACATCATGTGCTGGCGGCTGATCGAGTGCTTCCGCGAGGGCCTCGCGCCGGACATGGACGTCTACGACGGCGCGAGCTGGAGCGCCCCCGCCCCGCTCAGTGAGCTCTCCGTCGCCCAGCGCTCGGCGCCCCTGTCGTTCCCCGACTTCACCCGCGGCAGCTGGAGCGAGAAGCGGACCTGAGCCCCCCGATGAACTCCCTCCGCGGAGCCGTCGCCGCCGTGGCCATGACCCTGGTCGTGGCCGCGGTGGTGTGCCGCGGCGGGCGACGGGGCGCCTCTCCACCGAACGTCATCCTCGTCTCGGCGGACACGTTGCGGGCGGATCACCTCGGCGCCTACGGGTACGAGACTCGGCCGACGAGCCCGAGGATCGACGCCCTGGCCGCCGAGGCCCACGTCTTCGAGGTCCACCTGGCCGCGGCACCCTGGACCACCCCCTCCCATCTCAGCCTCCTGACCGGGCTCACACCCACCCGCCACGGCGTGACCGGAAGCGACCGGGCACTGCGGGAGGCCCTGCACGGGGACCGGGTCCTGCACCGGCTGCCCGCCTCCATCATGACCCTGGCCGAGGCCCTGGCCGCCCGGGGCTGGTCGACGGGGGCCTTCACCGGCGGGACGACGCTGGACCCCCGGATCGGGTTCGACCAGGGCTTCGACACCTACGACACCTCCATGGTGAAGCTGAACCGGGAGAGGGTCGGCCGCGTGCTTCGATGGATCGACGCCCAGGAGGAGCCCTTCTTCCTCTTCTGGCACACGTTCGAGGTGCACGCACCCTACGTCGCCCCCACCTTCCTGGGGGACGTGCTCCCCGAGGCCCGGGCCCGGGCCCTGGGACGCCGCCTCCAGGGCCTTCCCGAGAAGGGGGGCTGGGTCCAGGTCCGAGCGGCCAAGCGGGTGATGCGGAGCCACGACGCCTACACCCCCGAGGTCACCCGGGCCCTCTACGACGGCGGCGTTCGCTCCTTCGACCGATGGCTGGGTGTGCTCCTGGATTTCCTCCGCGCGCGGGGTCTCGACCAGCGCACCCTTCTGGTGCTGACCAGCGATCACGGCGAGCAGCTCGGCGAAGAGGGGCGGCCGGCTCCATTCGGGGACGGCTTCTACAACGTCCACGGTCACACGCTCTACGAGGAGCTGGTCCACGTTCCCCTGATCATCCGCTTCCCGGGCCAGAAGGTCGGCCGGCGGATCCCTCAGGTGACGGCCTCGATCGACGTCATGCCCACGATTCTCGACGTCCTGGGTCTACCCGTCCCCCCGGAGGTCCAGGGCCGATCGCTGCGGCCCCTCTGGGAGAGCCCGGGGGACTGGGAGCCGCGGGCCGCGCTCAGCGAGTCCCTGTCCGAGGGCGAGGAGATGAAGGGCCTGCGGGACGAGGGCTACAAGCTCGTCCTGTCCATCCCGGCCCCCGTGGTAGAGGCGAGGGGGCGCAGCTTCGTGCCCCCCGACGCGGAGGCGTCCCTCTTCGACCTCCTCCGTGACCCGGGGGAGCGCCACGACCTCCTGGACGCGGAGGATGGTCCGTCGGCGCGACGCGCGCGGACCATGGAAGAGGATCTCCGACGGCGCCTCGTCGTCGTGGGCACCCCGGAGACGGGCTCGATCTCGCCGGAGACCCTGGAGGGCCTGAAGGCACTGGGCTACGTCGAGTAGGGATGCCCCCGCCCCTCCACCGCAACGTCAAGGCCCTCGGTCTCGTCAGCCTGTTCACCGACGCCAGCAGCGAGATGATCTACCCGCTGCTCCCCGCCTTCCTGACCGGTCCCCTCCGGGCGGGCCCGGCGGTTCTCGGTGTGATCGAGGGCCTGGCCGAGGCGTTGGCCGCGCTGGTCAAGATCGTGTCCGGGAGGGTCTCGGATCGCCTGGCCCGCCGCAAGCCTCTCGTGGTCGTCGGCTACGGTGTGTCCTCCCTCGCCCGCCCCCTCGTGGCTCTGGCGACCGTCCCCGCCCACCTCCTCGCCGTCCGCCTGGCCGATCGTCTCGGCAAGGGCGTTCGGGGCGCGCCCCGCGACGCTCTCCTGGCCGAGGTCACGGTCCCGGGCCAGCACGGACGGGCCTTCGGGTTCCACCGGGCCCTGGATCACGCGGGGGCGATGGCGGGCCCCTTGCTGGCATCGGCCGTCCTCCTCTTCACCTCCAACCTGCGCGTGGTCTTCGCCGCCGCCGCCGTGCCGGCGGTCCTGGCCGTGGTCGTTCTCGTCTTCGGGGTGCGGGAGGAAGGGCCCCTGGCCCACGCCGCCAGCCCCCTCGCCGCGGACGCCGACGCACCCCTGGGGAGCGGCTTCCGACGCTACCTCGTCGTCCTCGCCGTCTTCACCCTTGGCAACTCCTCGGACGCCTTCCTCCTCCTCCGAGCCCAGGAGACCGGCCTGACCCTGGCCCTCGTGCCGCTCCTCTGGGCCTGGCACCACCTGGTCAAGGCCGGAACCAGCACGTGGGGGGGCAGCCTTTCCGATCGACTGGGGCGCAAGAAGGTCATCCTCCTCGGCTGGACGCTGTACGGGCTCTCCTACGCCGGCTTCGCCGTCGCCCGCGCACCCCTCCAGATCGTGGGGCTCTTTGCCGTCTACGGGCTCTTCCACGCCCTCACCGAGGGCCCGGAGCGGGCGCTGGTGGCCGATCTCGCCGGTCCCTCGGCCCGCGGACGCGCCTTCGGCCTCTTCCACGCCGTCAGCGGTGCCGCTCTGCTCCCCGCCAGCCTTCTCACGGGCCTGCTCTGGCAGCGGTACGGGGCCGCCACCGCCCTCGGGGTGGGGGCGGCCCTCGCCGCCACCGCCGCCGCGGGCCTCCACCTCGCCGTGCCCGAGCCGCACCCCGCCCGCCGCGTTTGACGTCCGGCGCCGCCCGGTCCAAGCTGGGCGCACCGGACCCGGGACGCGACCTCGAGCGAAGGAGAGACCATGGCCACTGCCCCCCCACCGGCGTCCCCCACGGTCGATTTCGGCCGTTGCTTCACCTTCGTCACCGAGGACCCCGACTGGTTGATGAAGATCCTCGTCGGAGGCCTCTTCACCCTCCTCTCGGCGGTCCTGGTGGGCATCCCGTTCGTCCTCGGGTACTGGGGCCGCACGTTGAAGAACGTCGCCGCCGGCGAGCCTCGGCCGCTGCCCCCGTGGGACGACCTCGGGGGGATCTTCAGCGACGGCCTGCGCCTCCTCGGCGTCTACCTCGTGTACACCCTCGGCCTGACCATGGCCCTCGCGGCCTTGAGCTGTGTGTTCTTGGCCCCCCTCATGGCCCTCGGCCACGTGGGGAGTCTGGACGAGGGCCCCGGGGCGCTCTTCGGCGCCCTCGGCGGCATCGGCTCCCTGCTCCTCGGCACGGTCGCCGTCATCGTGTCGCTGGGCGCCCTCGTCTACCTCCCGGCGGCCCTGGCCAGGTCCACGCTTCGAGACAGCTTCTCCGAGGGCTTCTCCTGGCGTGAGATCACGGCCTTCATCCAGGCCAACGCCGGCAACTACGCCCTGGCTCTGGTGATCTACCTTCTGGCGAGCTTCCTGTCGCAGTTCGGGATGGTCCTCTGCTGCGTCGGGATCTTCCCGCTGGGATTCTGGTCCTACCTGATCCTGGCCTACGCCCTCGGGGAGACGGTCCGGCTCAACCCCACCTCCGTCCCGAGCTAGGCCGGCTCGATCAGCGACGCGAGGGTGCGGTCCCCGGCGGCGCCCCGGGCCGCCTCCTGCATGGTGCCAAGGAACCCCCAACCCGCACCGGTTCGCTTGCGGGGCCCGACGCTCAGACGGGCGCTGAGGTCGACGAGCCGGGCGAGGGGGATGCTCTCCGGGGGGAGGGCGAGGGTCAGCGCCACGTCGCTCGTTCCTCGCAGCCGCACCTGGTGCACCAGCCCTTCCTCTTCCAGCTTGTCCGCGAGGTCGGCCACGGCCTCGAGGTTGAGCGACAGCTCCTCGGTCAGGTCCTGACGGCTCTTCGGCTGGCCGCTCGCGAAGCCGCGGGCGATGGCGGTCATCATGGGCACCAGCCACCGGGGGTCGGAGACGCTGCGGGGCACGCGCGGCTCGAGATGCTGGAACTCCCTCCCCTTCATCGCCTGCAGCGTGTACGCCAGCTCCATGCCGAACAGGACGAGCAGCCAGGTGAGATACAGCCAGAACAGGAAGAGCGGGATGAGCCCCAGCGCCCCGTAGATCTTCATGTAGGGCAGCGCCTTTCCGACGTAGAGACCGAACCCCCACCGCGAGAGCGACCAGAGCCCCGCCGCCACCAGCGCTCCCCAGGCGGCCGGCCGAAAGCGCACGTGGGTGTTCGGCATGAGCTTGTAGGCGAGAAGGAGCAGCACGAAGCTGGCCAGGAGCGAGTGGAAGCGGGCAACGACCCCGAGGAGGGGGCCGAGGACGGGCACGCCCTGGGCGGTGTCGAAGGCGAGCTGGGCCAGGTACGTCGCCGTGACGAGGACCAGCGGCCCCAGGGTGACCAGGCTCCAGTAGATGACCACGCGGGAGAGGATGCTGCGACCCCTGGGGGCGTGGTAGATCTGGTTGGCGGCGTGCTCGAAGGAGATGAGCAGGCCCAGGGCGGCCCAGATGAGCAGGAGCAGCCCGATGCCCCCGATGGCCTCGAAGCTGAGCCCCGAGACCGAGCGCACGATCCCGATCAGCTGACGGTCGAGCTCGGCCTTGAACGCCATTGCCTCCGGCGCCGCGTTCGACACCTGGTAGTCGAACACTCCGTACACCGCCTGCTGCAGGCGGAGGTAGGCCGCGTCCATGTCGCCGAACATCCGGAAGGCGAGCATGCTGATCATCAGGAGCGGCACCAGGCTGAAGATCGTGCGGTAGGTCAGGGCCGCCGCCATCTGCCCGGCCTGGTCCTCGCCCAGCTCGCGGCTGCAGTGCCGGGTCAGATCCACGGCGAAGCGAAGGGCGCGTTGGGCCCGGCTCAGCTCCGCGACCGGGTGGCTGATGAGCCACTCCACGTAGTCGCGCAGCCGCCCGAGAAGGCCCATGGCCGGATTATGCCCGATCGCGGACCTGAGGCTCCCGGGCAACCTGCTAGAATCGCCCTCGCCGCGTGAGTCTCCAGCCCCTCATCCTTCTCTGCCCTTCGATGGCGGCCGCCGTCGAGCTGCCCCGGCGTCTGGCGTCCGTCGACGGTGCGCTCGCCGGCCTCTACCCCTTCAAGGTCCTCGACCTCGCCCGGGCGCTGGCGGAACCGGTGCTCCTGGGCCGGGGGCTCCGGGCATGGGACTCGGGCCACGACGCGCTCGCCGCGGCCCGCCTCCTCGCCGAGGAGGGAGAGGCCCTCGGCCTGCCCCCGGAGCTGCCCCGGCGGGCCGTCGCCATCACCCTGGCCCGGACGTTGCGGGCCCTCCGCCAGGGTCGGGTCCCCCCGGAGCGCGTCGAGGCGTTCTCGGCCCGGGCCGGTCACTCCAGCGGCGACGCGGAGCGTCTGCGGGCTCTCGCCGGGCTCTACCGCGGTTTCCACGAAGCCCTCGAGGGCCGCGCCGCGGACCCGCCGACGCTCCTCGAGGCGGCGGCCGAAGGCCTCGCGAGGGCGCGCTGGATGGCGGAAGCGGAGGTGCTGATCGTCGACGACCTCGAGCTCGACCCGGTCGAGGGCGAATTCGTCGCCGCCCTCGCTCGCCGCCACCCGGTGCGCATCCTCCGCCGCGAGCTGCCCTCCGCGCTTCGGCGGTCCTCCTTCCGCGCGTGGGCGGAGGGGCGGGGAATCACCGAGGTCAGCGGCGACGAGACGCGGCTCGCCCCCCTCGGCCCACCGACCGCCGGCCAGGGACACGATCGCCATGGCGGAATCGTGTCCCTGGCCAGGGCGTCCGGCGGCAGGCCGGTTCGGTCCCCGGAGGGACTCGCCCGCCTGCGGGAGGCGCTCTTCGAGCCACCCGCCGGAGATCCGGTCGAGGACGGCTCGGTGACCCTCGTCTCCGCGCCCGGCGAGGCCGCGGAGGTGCGGGCCCTGGTGCGCCGGCTCCTGAGGGAGGCGGCCCGAGGCGTCCCGTTCGAGGAGATGGGCGTCATCCTCCCCCGACCCGACACCTATGCCCCGCTGTTCACCGATCTCCTCGAGAGGCTGGGCGTCCCGCACCGCCTGCACCCCTCGCTTCCCCTGCGCTTCGGCCGGGCCGCGCGCTCGCTCCTCCTCCTTCTCCGCTGCCGCGGGCTCGCCCGGACCGCGGTCATGGAGTTCCTGACCTTTGCCCCGGTGCCCTTCGCCGAGTTTCTGGGCGAGGACGAGGACCCGCAGCCGCCCCGGTGGGACGCGATCAGCCGCGACGCCGGGATCGTCTCCGGCCTCGACCGCTGGATCATCGGCCTGCGGGCCTACGGCGAGGCCGAGCGCGAAGCGGCGAACCGGGAGGGCGGGACGCGGCGCGCGGCACGGGAGCGCCACGTCCGCGACGCCGAGGCGCTCCTCCGGATTGTGGAGCTGCTGTCGGCGACTCTCGACGCGCTCTCGGGCTCGGAGCCCTGGGCGGTCTGGTCGGAGCGTCTACAGACCGTCTGCGCCCAGTGGATCGGCCCCGGGCGCGACCGGGAGAGCCTGCTCGAGGTTCTCGCCGACCTCGGGGGCCTGGACACCGTGGCCTCCCGGGCACCCTGGGAGGAGGTCGAGCAGGTCCTCGAGGCCCGCCTCGAGTGGGAGCGGCTGCCCCTCGACCCCGTGGAGGGGGGCGCGGTCCACGTGGGGGCCCTCGACGCCATGGCCGGGCTGCCCTTCCGTATCGTCGCCATCCCCGGGCTGGTGGAAGGCGGCTACCCCGGCGTGCTGCGGCCGGATCCCTTCCTCCTCGACAGCGAGCGGGAGACCCTGGCCGCGATGGTCCGCGAGCCGCCGAGGGAGACATCCCCTCCATCGTCGCGCCCCGCCAAGGTCACGATCGCCATGGCGGAATCGCGTCCTTGGCCAAGGGATCCGGCCGCAGGCCGAGTCGGTCCCCCGGAGGGCTCCGTGCAGCTGAGCCTGTTCGACGACGTGGCCGAGGCCACCCCGGAGCCGCGGACGAGGACGGGCGCTCCCCGGGCCCTCCCCACCACGCAGGACCGCCTCCTCGAGGCCCGCCGGCTCTTCCACCGTGCGGTCTCCCAGGCCACCGAGAGAATCGTCCTCTCCTATCCCCGGGCCGACGCCCGCACCGGACGCGAGCGCCTTCCCTCCCTCTTCTTCGCCGCCGCCGCCTCCACCCTCGCCGGCCGCCCCCTGGCCGCCGTCGACCTGGGGCGACTGGTGGTGGAGGACGACCCGTTCGAGCTTCCTCTCGACGCGTCCCTCGATGCCGGCGAGCGGGACCGCACCCGCGTCCGGGCCGGGGGCCGGGTGGCCGCCGAGGCCATCGCTGCCGGGTCGCCGTTCTTCAAGCAGTCGCGCCTCGCGGCCCAGGCCCGGTGGTCCGGCCGGCTCACCCGATACGACGGCTACCTGAGCGACCTCCCCGACGACGTGGCCGCCCGCATCGACCCCGTACGCCGGGAGCGAGCGATGTCGGCCAGCCGCCTCGCCGTCTACTCCCGCTGCGGCTTTCAGTACCTTCTCGAGCACGTTCTCCACCTCGAGGCCGCCCTCGAGCCCGAGGAGCGCCGGCGCATCGATCCCCTCGAGCGCGGGACTCTCTTTCATGACGTGGCCGAACGCTTCCTCCGTGAGCGCCGGGACCGGGGTGAGCTGCCGGTGGACAACCTCCCACCCAGCCAGGCCCGCCTCCTGGAGATGGCGGAAGAAGGCCTGGAGAAGATCGTGGCCGGAAGCCCGCCCCGTTTCACGCTGCTCTGGGAGCGGGAGAAGCGGAGCTTCCGGAAGCTGGCGCTCGCCTGGCTGGAGCGGGAGGCGGCGCACGCGAAGCGCTCGAGACCCGCCCACTTCGAGGTCGGCTTCGGCCTCGGGGAGGCCCCGGCGGGGGGCGAGCCCCACGACCCCGAGCCCATCGAGATCCCTCTCGGGGACGACCGCACGCTCCGGGTCTCGGGGAAGATCGACCGCATCGACCGCCGCGACGAGGGCCTGGTCCTTCGCGACTACAAGACCGGCCGCGCCCCGAAGGACGACGGCCGCATCTTCAGGGGCGGCCGGCAGCTCCAGATCCCCTTCTACATCCTCGCCATCGAGAAGATCCTCCCTGAGGAGACGGTGACCGAGGCGTTTCTCGACTACGTGGACGCCGGGCGCCAGGTGGCCTTCTCGCCGGAGGTGGCTCGGAGCAACGCGTTCCGGGACCTCCTGGTGAGCCTCGTGGACCTGATCGCGGGGGGCGTCTTCGTCCAGGAGCCCGCGGCCTGCGACTGGTGCGACTTCAAGCCGGTGTGCGGACCCCGGGGTCTCCTGCAGCGACGCCAGGAGATCAAGAGGGCCGACCCGAGGCTGCGGAGCTACCTGCGCCTGAGGGACGTGGTATGAGCTTCCGTCCCGTCGACGAGGAGGCGCGGGAGCGGGCGCGCCACGACCACGGGACGAGCCTGGTCGTCGAGGCCGGCGCCGGAACGGGCAAGACCACCCTTCTCGTCGACCGCATCGAGTCTCTGGTCCGCTCCGGGGCGGCCCGCCTCGACCAGATCGCGGCGGTGACCTTCACCGAGAACGCGGCCACGACCATGAAGCTGCGCCTCCGCGAACGGCTCGAGGCGGCCCGGGTCGACCCCACCCTCGGGCCCGAGGAGCGGGACCGTGCCGGCGACGCCCTCGAGGTCCTGGAGCGGGCCAACGTCACGACCATCCACGCCCTGTGCGCGGCCATCCTGCAGGAGCGGCCCCTCGATTGCGGAGTCGTCCCCGGATTCCGCATGGCCGACGAGGCGGAGGCCGACGTCCTCTTCGCCCGGGCCTGGGAGGAGTGGCTGGGCGAGCGCCTCACCCACGGGGACGACGTGCTTCTCGAGGCCCTGGATCTCGGGATGCCCCTCGAGTCCCTGGGCGGCTGGGGCGAGCGCTCCTCCCTCCGGGGGCTGGCCCGGGTGCTCCTGGAGCAGCGCGATCTCGCCCCCCTGGTGGCCGAGGACGCGTTCGATCCCGACGCCGCGCGGCGGGAGCTGCTCGCCCGGGCCACCCGAGGGAAGGAGCTCGCGGACACCGCCCAGGCCGGCGATGCCCTGGCCGAGAAGCTGTTCGCCTTCGCGGCGCACGCGGAGGCCGCCCAGTTTCTCCAGGGGCCGGATCTCGTCGCGCACCTCGTATCGCCGCCGGCGGTGCCAAAGAACTTCGGCCACCGACCACGGTGGCCCAGCGCCGAGGCCCTGGAGGAGGCCCGTGCCATCGCGGCCTGGGCGAAGGAGTCGGCCCAGGAGTGGGGGGCGGCCCTCGGGGCCGATCTCCACGGCCGCCTGGTGGGAGCGCTCACCGGGGTGGCGACGCGGTACGAAGCCCTCAAGACCGAGCGCGGCGTCCTCGACTTCCTGGACCTCCTGGTCAAGACCCGGGAGGCGCTGCGCGACCGACCGGCGGTGCGGCAGTACTTCCAGGAGCGCTTCCGCTACCTCATCATCGACGAGTTCCAGGACACCGATCCCCTCCAGGTCGAGATCGCGCGTCTCCTGGCCGGGGGTCGGCCCGGGGCCCTGGTGGTGGTGGGTGACGCCAAGCAGTCGATCTACCGCTTCCGCCGAGCCGAGGTTCGTCTCTTCCGTGAGCTCGCCGACCAGGCCCGGACGGTGGACGGCGGCGCCGTGCTTCACCTGACCCAGAACTTCCGCTCGCGACCGGCCATCCTGCGCTTCGTGAACCGGGTCTTCGCCGAGCTCATCCAGGCCTCCGACCAGGCCGACCAGCCCCCCTACGAGCCCATCGCCCCTCCCCCGGGGCTCCCGGAGGAGCCCTCGGTGATCGCCCTGCGTTTCCCCGCCCCCCCGGCGGCCGCCGGCGACGACCTCCTGCGGGCCGAGGCGGGGGCCCTCGCCGTCTTCCTGGCCGAGGTGGCCCGCGGGGCCCACGAGGTCCGCGACCCCACCACCGGCGACACTCGCCCGAGCCGGGCCGGGGACGTGATGGTCCTGACCCGCCGGCTCACCAAAGTGCGCTTCCTCGAGGAGGCCTTCGAGGCCGCGGGCCTGCGCTTCACCGTGGAGGGGGGCAAGTCGTTCTTCGACCGACAGGAGGTTCACGAGGCGCTGGCGGTTCTCCGGGCGATCGACGACCCGTCGGATCAGCTCTCCCTGGTGGCCGCCCTCCGGTCGTCGTTCTTCGGGGTGAGCGACCGGGACATCGTGGCCTACTCGCTGTCCGGCGGGCTGCCCGCGATCGACGCCCCCGACGGGGAGCGGCCGGGGGCCGGGACCCTCGCGCCCGCCCTCGGCCTGATCGGAGATCTCCACCGGCAGCGCACTGGACTCAGCGTCCCCGCCCTTCTCGACCGCGTCTACGACGCCACGCGCATCCTCGCCGGTCTCACCGGCACCCGACGCGGCGAGGCCCAGGTCGCCAACCTCGAGAAGGTGGCCACCCTGGCCCGGCAGGCCGCCGACCTGGGCGCTCTCACCCTCCGGGGGTTCGCCAACCTGCTGGCCGAGCGCGTCGAGAGCGCCCGAGAGGAGCCCGACCTTCCGTCGACCCGTCCGGGCGACGCCGACACCGTGCGGGTGTTGTCGATCCACAAGGCCAAAGGGCTGGAGGCGCCCGTCGTCGCCCTCTACGACACCGCCGACAAGGCGTGGTTCTCTGCGGACACGGTGCCGCTCTGGGAGGCCGGCCGCATCGCCGTGGGCTTTCGCAAGGGCTGCCAGCCCGAGGGCTGGGCCGCCCTGGTGAAGCGGGAGGAGCAGAAGGCGTGGGCCGAGCGGCGCCGGCTGCTCTACGTGGCCACCACCCGGGCCCGCGACTTCCTCGTGATCCCCCGACCGCCGGTCGACGCCGCTCTCGGGGACTTCTGGAAGGACCTGATCCAGCAGCTCCCGCCCTCCTCCGACGAGGATGTTTCCGTCGTCGACGCCGACACGCTTCCCGCCCCCGAGCACGAGAGCCAGCGCGCCGACCTGTGGGCCCTCGCCGGGGCCGAAGGAGGCGACCCCGTGGCCGCGCGGTGGGACGCCGACCGACGGGAGCAGATCGAGCAGTCCGCCGAGCGCCCGTTCGTCCCCATCTCGGCCACGCGTCTCGCCTCCCGCACCGCTCCCCCCCCGGCGGAGCTGGAGGGCGACGGGGCCGGGCGCGACTTCGGGAGCCTCGTGCACCGGCTCCTGGAATGGGCGCCCCTCGACGATGCCGGCGAGGGGCGCGCGAAGCGTGTGCGGTCGATGGCCGAGGCCCTGGCTCCGGCGTCGGGGCTCGATGCCGAGGCCGCGGCCCGCGCGGCGGAGCACGTGGAGCGAGCGCTCGACCTCCCGGTCATCGAGCGGGCGCGCAAGGCCTCCCGCGTGTGGCGCGAGCTGAGCCTGTGGTTCCCGGACGGCGGGCACCTGGTCGAGGGGAAGGTGGACCTCGTCTTCGAGGAGGAGGGCCAGCTCGTGGTCGTGGACTACAAGAGCGACGCCATCGGCGAGGGGCAGGTGCTGGAGCAGGCCGCGCACCACGCTCCCCAGCTGCAGCTCTACGGGCGGGGACTCTCCCAGGC
>JAJDNS010000208.1 GCA_022340585.1 Acidobacteriota bacterium | reverse complement strand
GTGGTTCGTGGGCAGGTGCTCGTCGCGGTCGCCCAGGTGGTTCTTGCCGAACTGCCCGGAGACGTAGCCGTGCGGCTTGAGCAGCTCGGCGATCGTCGGATCCTTGTCCATGATGCCCTGCTCCGCGCCAGGCATGCCGATGGTCAGGAGGCCGGTCCGGAACGGGTGCTGGCCGAGGATGAACGAGGCGCGACCCGCCGTGCAGCTCTGCTGAGCATAGGCGTCGGTGAAGATCGCGCCCTCGTTGGCGATGCGATCGATGTTGGGCGTGCTGCCGCCCATCAGTCCGTGGTGGTAGGCGCTGATGTTCATGACGCCGACGTCGTCGCCCCAGATCACCAGGATATTCGGCTTCTCCTGGGCCGCCGCCGGGCTCGCCAGCAAGGCGAGGGCGACGGTGAGCAGTACACAGACATCGTAGACCGTTGTTCGTCTCATCTCTTCTCCCTTCTTCTCTCTTCGGCCCCTGCTATCACCAGGGCGCCGTGGGTTTCCGTCGCTGAACGGGGAAGCCGGCAGACTATTATGAAAGCGGCGCCGAAACAAGCAGGGGCCGGGTCGACCAGTAGGATCCGCCTCCGATGTTCCTGAAGCTCCTGCGCGAACCCCTCATGCACCTCCTGCTCCTCGGCGTCTCCTCTTCGCGATCACCGGAGGAACGGGCTCGTCCGATTCCTCCGAGCGCCGCATCGAGGTGACGCCCCAGCGGGAAGAGCAGCTCGGCGCCACCGTCGAGGAGACCTGGCAGCGCCCACCGAGCTCCAGAGAGCTGGCTGGGCAGGCCGCGGCCACTCCGGTGTGAGATCCGCCCCGCGGCGAGCCGGGACGACACCGCCGGGGAGAGGGGGAGTCGTCGTCCAAGAGGGCGCTGAACGGTCGAAGCGTTCGGGGCGAAGGCCCTCTTCGAGGGGGATGTGGCCACGCTGCCGGAGGACGTCATCCACTCCGTGACGAACCCCCTGCCGCGCTTCACGGGTGGCATCCACATCTACGGTGGCGACTTCTTCGACACCGCGCGCAGCCAGTGGGACCCGGAGACCTTGAGGGAGGAGCCATCCAACGGGGCAACGATCCGCGAGATGTTCGAACGGGAGAACGCTCTGCGTGCCCTGTCCCTGCCGTCCTTGCGAGGCGAAGACGGCCTCCTGCGTCCCACTGTTTTCCTGGTCCGGAGCCTCGTCCTGATCGGGGCCGTCCTGGGGGTGACCGCAGCGTTCCTTCGCTTCGTGGAGCACCGTCCGCTCTCCTCGGTGGGCCTTCCCCCGAGGGCGCCGTGGCGGCGGGGGCTCGCGACGGGCCTGCTCCTCGGAGCGGCGCCGGTGGTGATCCTCGTCGGCGGGTTGGCGGCGACGGGACATGCCGAGATCGGCATGGGGGCCATGGGGCTCGAGGACTTTATCGAGAGCTGGCTGCCCATGGTGCTGGGGCTGGCCCTGGTCTCGTCACTGGAGGAGCTGGTGCTCCGGGGCTACGGCCTGCAGCTCCTCGCCGAGGGCGCTGGCCGCTGGGGGGCGGCCATCCTCACCGGTGCGCTCTTCGGCTTCATGCATGCCGAGAACCCGGGAGCCAACGCCGCCGGTCTCGTCAACACCGCGGCCAACGGGATCCTCCTGGCCTGGCTGGTCATGAGGACGGGCTCCCTCTGGATGGCGTGCGCCTACCACGCCGGCTGGAACATCACGGGCGCGATGATTCTCGGGATGCGCCTCTCGGGGCTGGACCACGCGGGTGGGGTTCTCGTCACTCGCCTCTCCGGCCCCGAATGGCTGACGGGCGGCCCCTACGGCTTCGAGGGCTCGGTGGTCATCGGCCTCGTCGAGTTCGCCGTCCTGAGCGTCGCCGTGGCCCTCGCCCCGCGCCTGCCCGGGCACCCGGACCTGGTCGCGTTCTTCGGGGGCGAGACAGGACCTCGCGGTCGCGCCGCCGGGCCCCTCTGAGGCCGGGCCGGGCGGCCGCGGTCGTCAGCAACGGAAGGGATTGCGGGCGCTATCAGAGTTGCAGCGCACCGGGCAGACCGGCCCCCCCTCGTTCCAGCCAGGTCCTGCCGGCCGATCGGTCTCCTCTCGTCGACACTCGTCACGTGGTTTTGCGGTGGGGCGCTACGATGGAGCGGTGCGCTCCACTCTCGCCCGGCTGGCCGCCCCCTTTCGCTCTCTGCGCCACCGCAACTTCCGCCTCTTCCTCGGCGGTCAGATTGTCTCGGTCACCGGCACCTGGATGCAGCAGATGGCTCTCAGCTGGCTGGTGTACCGGCTGACGCACTCCGCCTTCCTCCTCGGGCTCGTGGGCTTCGCCGGCCTGATCCCCAGCCTCTTCCTGGCCCCCGTCGCGGGGGTCTGGGCCGACCGATGGGACCGGCGCCGGATGGTCATCGCCACCCAGGTCCTCGCCATGCTCCAGGCGCTGGCCCTCGCCGCCCTCGTGCTCTCCGGCTCCGTCGCAGTGTGGCACCTGATTGCGCTCAGCCTCTTTCTCGGGCTGGTCACCGCCTTCGACGTTCCGGCTCGCCAGTCGTTTCTCGTGCAGATGGTGGGGGGCCGCGACGACCTGGCCAACGCCATCGCCCTGAACTCGTCGGCCTTCAACGCCGCGCGTCTCGTCGGCCCCGCGATCGCCGGAATCCTGATCGCCCGGTTCAACGAGGGGACGGTGTTCCTCCTCAACGGCGTGAGCTTCGCGGCAGTGATCGCGGCTCTGGTGGCCATACGCGTGCCTCCGCGCGCGGCCGCTCTCGGTCCCCCCGTTTCCCCGTGGCTCAATCTCCGCGAGGGCGTCACGTACGTCGCGGGCTTCGCCCCGATCCGCACCCTCCTTCTCCTCGTCGGGCTCGTCGGCATCGCCGGCGTGCCCTACCGGGTGCTGATGCCGGTCTTCGCGACCGACATTCTCCACGGTGACGCGCACACTCTCGGCTTCCTGATGGGAGGCATCGGAGTGGGGGCCCTCGTCGGCGCCCTCTTCCTCGCCGCACGTCGCGGGGTGCGGGGCCTCGGACGTCTGATCGTCGTCGCGGTCGCGGTGTTCGGCGCCGCGCTCGTGGGCTTCTCGTTGTCGCGCAGCTTCGCCCTCTCGCTCGTCCTCGTCTTCCTCGCGGGCTTCGGGATGATGCTGCAGATGGCCTCGAGCAACACCATCCTCCAGACCATCGTCGACGACGACAAGCGTGGTCGGGTGATGAGCTTCTATGCGGCAGCGTTCATGGGCACGGTGCCGATCGGCAGCCTGCTCGCGGGGTCCCTGGCCGACCTCGTGGGCGCACCCCTGACCGTCCTGATCGGGGGGGTGGCCTGCCTGGTCGGCGCGCTCGGCTTCGCGCGGGCGTTGCCCTCCCTGCGGGCGGAGGTCCGCCCGATCTACATCCGCCTCGGGATCATCCCCGAGGTGGCGGTGGGGCTCGAGTCGGCCACCGAGCCGAGCCCGGCGGCGCGTCCGCTGCCACCGGAGGGCAGGGCCTGAGGGCCTCGCTTCCGGTCGGCCGCCGGCCTCGCCGAGGTCACTCCAGCAGCGACGCCCAGTTCGTGACGATGTGGAGCTGAGGCTCGGCGTCTTCCTCGACATCGACCGCCCGCTTCACCAGGAAGCGCTGGCCGTCGGCGGCCACTGCGTAGTCGTCGAATCCCGTGCCCTGGAGGCCGCTGATCTCGAAGAGCTCGACCGGGAGCCCCACCTCGAGCCGGTCGCCGGCCCCGCGGATCTCGACCGCGGCCAGCCAGCTGTTCCTGGCGGTGAAGAAGAGCTCCTTGGCGTCACCCCGCCACTTGGGCTGCCCGCCACCCTCCACGGAGACGCGCACCCGGTCCCCGTCGCGCCGGAAAGGCTCCACGTAGACCTCGTCGCGCCCGGACTCGGACGAGACGTAGGCGAGCCACAGTCCGTCGGGGGAGAGCTGGGGCTCGTCGATCTTGAAGCCGGGGGTCAGAACCGGCTCCGCCTCGCCATCGCCACCGACGGGCAGCGCCCAGACGCTCTGCTCGTCCTCGAGGGTCCGCCGGACGAACAGCAGCGTCTGCCCGTCGCGCGACCAGCTCTCGGGGACGTCCTCCTCGGGGGTGTCCGTGAGCACCGTCTCGGGCTCGCTGGCCCGCAGACCCTTGCGCCGCAGGTCGGCGACCTCGTCCCTCCTTGCGATGAAGGCGAGGGAGCGGCTGTCCGGGGACCAGACCGGGTCGCGCTCGCTCCCGGCGGGGGTGGCGGTCACCCGGCTCGTCACCCCCCGGGCGACGTCCATCACCCAGAGGTCGTACTGTCCCTCGGCGTCCACGATCTCGAGGGCCACGTTCCTCTCGTCCGGCGAAAGAGCGATCTGGCCGTACGCGCCGGGAGCGCCGACCGTCCCGAGCTGTCCGCCCTTCCGGTCGACCCAGGCCAGCTGGACCTGTCCGCCCGCGGCTTGGCCCGAGAACGAGGCGAGCGTGCCCCCGGGCGAGGCCGCGAACCAGCCGATTCCGGAGAAGAGATTCCAGCTCGCCACCGAGGACGCGATGGCGACCGGCTCCCCGCCCAGCTCACCCCGCTCGACGCCGAAGGGTTGAGCGAGAAGAGTGCCGTCGCGGGCGAAGAGCAGGTGGTCGTCGGCGTAGACGTAGCGGATCCAGCCCGGCGCCACCCGACGCTGCTCGTCGGGAGCGTCGAGGGAGCTCAGGTAGAGGCCGCTGTTCTCGTCCGCGCCGCCGATCAGGAAGAGGAATCGGCGTCCGTCGGGCAGGAACTGCGGCAGGTGGTGATTCCCGTCACCACGCTCGGCGTCGAGGGTCATCAGCGGCTTCGCCTCGCCCCCGGTGGCCGGGACCGAGTAGATGAGGGCCGCCGGCCCTCCAATGGAAAAGAGGATCGTGCCTTCCGGGCTCCAGTCGCCGCCGCCGATGTTGCCACCCGGCAGGGTGCAGATCGTCTGCACGGTCCCGCTACCCGGGTCGAGCCGGCGGAGCTCCCCGTCGGTGAAGAACGCGAGGAATCGGCCGTCGGGAGACCAGAAGGGTGGGTTGCTCGAAACCCCTTCGGTGCCCGCCAGGGGACGGGCGGTCAGGGCCTCGAGGGGACGGGTCCAGAGCATGGCGGCCCCGGACGCTCCTTCCTGAACGGCGGGGTAGGCGCGAAACACGACCTGTCGTCCGTCCGGAGAGGGAACGGGCCAGCCGAAGTCGGTGGCGAAAGACCAGCCCTCCGGATCGTCGACCGCGAAGCGGGCAGCGGGCTTTGGCTCCGGGAGCTCGGTCAGGTGCGCCAGGGCCAGGGCGGCGGCGAGCCCGGCGGCCACGAGCACGCCCGCGGCCCACACGAGGCGCTCGCGCTTGCGGCTCGAGCGCTCGGCCCGGGTGGCCTCCTCCACGCCCGCCGCGGGCGCCGGCCCCTCGGTCGTCTCTCCGGCCAGCACCTCCTGCAGCTCCAGACGGGCGGCGCCGATGTCGGGAAGGCGGGTCCGCGGGTCCTTGCGCAGGCAGCGGCCGAGGAGGCGGCGCACCGCCGCCGGCGTGCCCGCCGGCAGCGCGTCGAGGTCCGGCTCCTCCTTCACCACCGAGGCGATCACGTCGGTCACGGTG
>JAJDNS010000207.1 GCA_022340585.1 Acidobacteriota bacterium | reverse complement strand
GGCCGCGCCGCCGATCTCCCGGTCGATCAGCTCGACGACCTCGTACACGGCACGGTTGGGGGGAAGGGCGGCCAGACGCGCGCGGATTCGCGCGAGCGCTTCCGGGTCGCGGTGAAGCTCCGCCACCGCCCCCGGGATCTCCCGCCAGTGGCCCACCACGAGGCCGAGGCCGTGCTCGGCCACGAAGTCGGTGTTGAAGCGCTCCTGGGGAATCGTGTGCCGGTTGCGGATCACGACGACCGGCACTCGCTGCTGGGCCGCTTCGGCCAGCGATCCCGGCCCCGGCTTGGTGGCGAGGACGTCGCTCGCGGCCATCAGGTCGGCCACACGGTCGGTGAACCCGAAGGTGCGCAGCCGGCCGGAGGAACCGGCCTCGAGGGGCGCGAGCCGCTCGAGCAGCCCGGGGTTGTCTCCGCAGATCGCGACGACCCTCCAGTCGGGGCGGCCCTCGAGGAGCTGCTCCGCCAGCGGCACCATCTCCGGTGACCCCTTGCCCCCGAAGAGGAGCGTCACCGCCAGGTCCCCGGGCCCGAACCCCAGCTCCGCCCGCACCCGATCGCGCACCCCCGGGCCCATGCCTCGGTGGAAGCGGGGGTGCAGGACCATGCCCGACACCCGGGAGATCCGCTCCTCCGGCAGCCCGATGGTGAGGGCCTGCTCGCGGGCCTCGTCCGTCCCCACGACGACGCGGTCGACCCCGGGCTCGATCCAGAACCTCGGAGGGAAGTCGGCAAGATCGGTGAGCACCACGATCAGCGGAACCCCGGGGTGGGCCGCCCGGAGGGCGTCGCGCATGATGCCGTTGAAGTTCGGCATGACGGACACCAGGGCCTCGGGCCGTGGCTGGGCCTGCAGCCACCTCGCGAGGGTCCGCACGATCGCGGGTCGGCGGGCCTGGATGGCGGCGTGCATGACCCGGAGCAGCGGCACCATGAGGACGTTCCAGTGGCGGCGGAGGATGAGGTTGTAGGCGTCCTCGAGGGCGACCCCGGTCAGGCGCTTCAGCAGGTCCAGGGGGAGGAGGACCTCCTGGAAGCTCTCCACCCGGAAGCCCCAGGGGGTCTCCACCTCCTCGGCGGCCGCCACCAGGGCCCGGGCCGCCGAGCGGTGTCCGCCGCCGGCGTCGATGGTGAAGAGGAGCACCCGACGCTCTTCCACGCTCATCACCCTCCTTCCTGGCCGCCGGGTGCGACGGTGCCGTGACGGCGGTGAGCCGCCTCGTGACGAAGGCGTGCGCCCCGGGTCACATCGCCGTCACCGTGTGTTTCGCTGCGCTTCATTCTCGCGCAATCCCCATCGTCTTCAATGAACGTGTGTTCAAGGAGCACTCGAGGCGAGAGGACCCATGATCGCGAGGATGCAGAGATGATGCGTTGCGACCTGCACGTTCACTCCTGGTACTCGGGCCGTGCCGACCTCCCCGTCCTGGGACACGTCGGGAGGGAATGCTACTCCCACCCGGAAGACGTCTACGAGGCGGCCACGCGACGCGGCATGGACCCGGTCACCCTCACCGACCACGACGGCATCGAGGGCGCCCTCTTCCTCGCCGGCCTGCGCCAGGGTCTGACCCTCCCCGCCGGGAGATCGGGCACCTATCGGCGACTCACCAGCGAGGTCGTCCGGATCTTCGCCGCCGGCTATGCCGAGGTCGTCCGCGGCGTCCTCGCCGGCGCGGTGTCGCCCCTCCCCGTGGCCGCGGGTGCCGTCCTGGCGCCCTTCCTTCCGCTGATCCCGCTCTTCCGGATTCGACGAAGCGGAGGTTGCATGACCGTCCTCTCCTACGTCACGGCCTCCGACGACCGGGTCACCGGCCGCATCGTGAGGTGTCGTCCGCCCCGGTGGGTGCGCCTCTGGATGCTCTGGGCCACCCGTCTCGGGGACGGTTGGCTCTGGCTCGCGGGGGGGCTTCTCCTCGCCGCCGGCAGCGCGCGCGGGTGGCGGGTCCTCATGGGAGGAGCGGTCGCAGCCGGACTCGCCAACATCCTCCTCGTCCTGACCAAGAGCCAGGTCCACCGCTCCCGCCCTGCGAGCGTGTGCGCCCCGCCCACTTCGACGTGGACCCGCTGACATGGTTCCCCTCCGACCGGTTCTCCTTCCCCTCCGGTCACGCCCTCAACGCCTTCGCCATCGGCTCGGTGATCGCCCTGGCCTTTCCCCTCCTGGCGGTGCCGGTGCTCCTCCTCGCCGTCAGCGTAGCGGCCTCGCGGGTCGTCCTGGGCCTGCACTGGCTCAGCGACGTCCTGGTCGGGTCTCTGGCCGACGGACTCATCGGCCTCTCGGTCTGGCTGACGTTCCTCCAGTCGAAGTGCTCAAAGCGGGGAGGAGCGGGAGTGGGCATGAGGCTTCCTAGCCCGGGTCGGCGGGTGTCGTTTCCCAGAGCGAGACGAAGCCCACCTCCTCCACGATCCGTTGCCCCTCGTCGCTGAAGACGAAGTCGACGAAGCGCCGGGGCCAGCCGCGCGGCTGGCGCACCGCATGGAGAAAGAGGTAGCGCGCCAGGGGGTAGGAGCCGTTGCGGACGTTGGCCGGCGTCGGGGGCCGGCCCCCCACCGCGCAGTGCACGAGGTCGGGGGCGAAGGCCAGCCCGCCGTAGCCAGCTGCCCCCGTGTCGTGGCGGACGGCGTCGACGACGGCGGCGGTGGTGGGCAGGATGACGGCGTCAGGCGCGTAGTCCTCCTCGTCGAGGACCAGCTCGCGGAACAGCTGGTGGGTCCCCGAGTTCGGTGGGCGGCGCAGGATGTGCACACGCGCGTCGGGGCCCCCCACCTCGCGCCAGTTCGCGATGCGGCCGGCGAAGAGCTCCTTCAGGCGGGGCAGGTCGATGTCGTGCACGGGGTTGGCGGGGTTGAGGTAGACCGATACCCCGTCCCGTGCGCACCGGAAGCTGACCCCCAGGGAGGCGTGCTTCTCGTTCAGCCGCTGGACCTCGGAAGGCAGGAGCGGCCGGGAGCCGGTGCCCAGATCGGCCCGGCCGTCGACGAGGGCGACCACTCCCGCCCCGGTGCCGCCGCCCTCCACGTGCACCACGATCCCGGGGTGCAGGCGCATGAACGCCTCGGCCCAGCGCCGGGCGAGGGTGAGCATGGTGTCCGAGCCGGTGATTCGCACGAAGCGAGGCTCCGAGGTCGGAGTGGGGCCGCAGGCGACGAGGACCGCGGCCCCCACGGCCACGGCCGCGACGAGGAGCCGCCGCCGGCCGCGGGTGGGCCCGGGTCTTCGGGGCACGACTCAGCGGCCCTCGGCCCGGGTTCGCAGCTGGGCCAGGGCCTCGGGGCGCCCGGGGTGCCAGCGCGGGGGTTCGGAATCGTTGGCGATCTCCCAGACGAGGTCGGCCAGCACCTCCACGTGCTGCCGGGTGGCTTCGAAGTCCAGAGGCTGGGAGAGATCGTCCGAGGGCTGGTGGTACCGCGTCTGTCCCCACTCCGCGTACCGCACCAGGGCTTCCTGGGGGGTGTGTTGCGACCAGTGGAGCCCTTCGTTGACCAACAACGCCGGGACCCCCACCTCCGCGAAGGCGGCCTGGTCCGAGAAGGCGAAGGGATCGGCCCGGGCCAGGGGAGGAATCTCGGAAACCTCCAGCCCCTGCCGGGCGGCCACCCGCGCCAGGGTGTCGCCGAGCGTGGATTTGTCGGCCCCGACCCCCACCACGTCGGCGAAGGTGGCCATGTGGGCGAGGCCGTCCACGTTCACGTTGGCCACGGTACGGTGCACCGGGACCAGCGGGTGATCCAGGTAGTAGAGCGAGCCCAGGAGCCCCTCCTCCTCGGCGGTGGGGAACAGGAAGACGATGGAGCGCGCGGGCGGCGCGGGCCGGGCGGCCAGGACCCGGGCGATCTCGAGGGTCCCGGCGACCCCGATCGCGTTGTCGATCACCCCGTTGTAGATCCGATCCCCCGCGACGGGCGGGCCGACGCCCAGGTGGTCGTAGTGCGCGGAGACGAGGACGTAGGTGTCGCGCAGCTCCGAGGCCCCGGGGAGCAGGGCCACGACATTGCTCGCGAAGAAATCGCGCTCGCGGAACTGGCCGCGGAAGCGGACCCCGGCGGCGAGGGGAAAGCTCCGCAGGGTGTGGTCCCGCTCCATCTGGTGGACTGCATCCAGGTCCCACTGTGCGCCGCAGAACAGCGCCGCTGCCGCCGCGGGGCGGATCCGGGCGCTCAGGTGTCGCGGCAGGGAGTAGGCCAGGCTGAGGTGCTCGAAGGCGAACTCACGCCGCAAGCCGACCCAGTCGCGTGGGGGTTCGAGAGCAGACGGCACGAGGAGGCTGCCCCGGGCCCCCCGGCTGAGGGCGATGCGCTGCTTGGCCTCGGCGGTCGAGTACACCGTCGGCTGGGGCCCGGCGAAGTACTCAGGGTCGTCGGCGTCTGGCTCTCCCTCGAGGACGACCACGACCTTTCCCTCGACGTTCAGGCCCTGGTAGTCGTTGTAGTCGAACTCGGGAGCCACGATCCCGTAGCCCGCGAACACGAGGGGCACGTCCCGGGGGATGAGCGTCTGCACGCCTCCCGTGAACAGCAGGTAGTCCTCGCCCAGGCGCAGCGTGCTTGAGCCGCACTCCGAGGCGACCACGAGCGGGGTGCCCTCGGCCGGGGTCGTGCCGTGCAGGGGGACGTCCTGGAGCCAGGACCCGTTGTGGCCCAGGGCCTTCAGGCCGACGCGCTCCAGCTCGCCCGCGATGTAGCGGGCGGCCTTCTCCGCACCCGGCGTGCCCGGGGCGCGCCCCTCCACCGCGTCGTCGCCCAGGAAGAAGGTGTGGCGCCGGAGCGCCTCGGCATCGACCGCTCCACCACCGGGCGGGGCCGCCACGGCGGCGCCAACGCCCACGAGGATCGCGACCGCGAGCCGGAAGGCTCCCTGCCTCTTCGGGAGAGCGCGTGAATCGAAGCTCATGCTGGCCTTTCCGGAGCGCCACCATCGATTCTAACCCTCGCCGTGCCCACGGCACTCCACGCCAGGAGTCTGTCAGGTCGTCACCCGAGGCAACCTGAGCGTCTTTAACTCCGCCGATACCCGCTCGTCACGCCCCTGTCATCTCCTCGCCATAGCCTGGAAACCGCCGTGAAGCGTGCCGCCGGTCTTCCCATGGCATCACTGCTCCGGCACGAGGTCGTCACACGCGGGTCACGGACCCTCCCTAGTCTCGAGGTGACAGGAAGACATGAAACCGCACCAATTCGCTACCGCAGCGCTCGCCACGTTCGCCGTTGTTCTCTGCTCCCCCGTCCAGGCGCAGGAGACCGGGCGGATCAAGGGCCGGGTCCTCGACGAGTACAACGCCGTCACGCTTCCCGGTGCCACGGTCGAGGTGGTTGACACCGACACGATCGTCTACACCGACATGGACGGTGTCTTCGACATCAGCCTTCCCCCGGGGAGCTACGACATCCGGGTGACCTTCTCTGGCTATGACGACAGCCTCAGCGAGGGCGTCGTCGTGGTCGGGGGCGAGACCGTCGAGCTCGCCGTGGCCCTGTCGATCGGGACCGTGGAGCTGGCCGAGGAAATCACCGTCACCGCCGAGGCGGGGCCGGTGGCCACCAGCCAGGCGGCGGCGCTCCTCGAGCGCAAGCGATCGGGTGCGGTGTCCGACGGGATGGCCCGGGAGGAGATGACCGCCAACGCCGACTCCGACGCCTCCGACGCCATGTCCCGCGTCACCGGGGTGTCGGTGGTGGGCGGACAGTACGTCTACGTGCGAGGACTGGGTGAGCGCTACAGCAACACCACCCTCAACGGGTCCGTTCTCCCCACGACCGAGCCCGACAAGCGCGTCGTGCCCCTGGACCTCTTCCCGACGGCTCTCCTGGAGAGCGTCAAGGTGACGAAGTCGTATCTGCCGGACAAGCCGGCCGAGTTCTCCGGAGGCCTGGTGGAGATCGAGCCCATCAACTTCCCCGACGGGCCGGTGTTCTCGATCTCGGGAAGCGGCGGCTACAACTCCAACACCACCGGCAAGGACGGCCTGAGCTACGCCGGCGGGGGCCTGGACTGGCTCGGCTTCGACGACGGGACGCGGGCCCTGCCCTCCTCCATCCCCGACCAGAAGGTGGTGCCCGCCACCCGCTTCGGGGGCGGCTTCAGCCAGGACGAGCTCACCGCTTTCGGGCGCTCCTTCGCCAACGTCTGGGAGCCCCGTGAAAGCACGGGCAAGCCCGACTCGAGCTTCTCCATCCTGGCCGGGAACAGCTGGGGCAAGCTCGGCGCGGTGGGCAGCGTCACCTACAACTACAAGAACCGCTTCCGCGCCGAGCGTCAGCAGTACTACATCATCGGCCCCGAGAACAGCCTCATCAACACCAACAACTACGACTTCCGCTACTCCACCTACCGGGCCACGGTGGGCGCAGTCGGGAACCTCTCCTACCGGTTCTCCGGCAGCCACCGCCTGGCCTGGGAGAACTTCTACACCAACAGCGGCCAGGACGAGGCGCGCACCTTCGGCGGGTTCAACATCGACAAGGGCACGGACCTCGAGAACTATCGCCTCTATTGGATCCAGGAGTCGGTCCTCTCCAGCAAGCTCTCGGGAGAGCACTTCTTCCCCAGCCTCTCCAACAGCAAGGTGGACTGGCGTCTGACCTACTCGCGGGCGAAGCGCGATGAGCCCGACCTTCGGGAGAACCTGTACGAGTTCCGCAACTCCCTGGGGGCGTTCGAGTGGTCCAACGAGTCCCAGAGCGGATTCCGGATGTTCAACGACCTCACCGACAACGTCTACGACGCGGCCGCCGACTGGACGATGCTCTTCTCCGCGAGCGGGCGCTCGACGGTGGTGAAGGTGGGCGGCCAGTACACCCACCGCACCCGGGACTTCCTCTCCCGTCGGCTCCGCTTCAAGCCCACCCGTGCCCGCCCGGCGGATCTGACCCAGGCGCCGGAGGTCATCTTCCAGGCGGACAACATCGGTCCGTCCGGCGACTTCCAGCTCGAGGAGGACACCCGACCGACGGACCGCTACGACGCCACCCACGACATCTACGCCGGCTACGCCATGGTCGACCTGCCCGTCACCTCCCGCCTCCGGTTCGTGGGCGGCGCCCGCATGGAGGCCTCACAGCAGGAGGTGATCACCAGCGACCCCTTCGATCCGACGCTCGGGGTGGTCCCGGCCAGCCTGGACAACACCGACGTCCTCCCCGGGGTGAACCTGGTCTACCAGCTCACGCCCGACCAGAACCTCAGGGCCGCCTTCAGCCAGACCGTCAACCGTCCCGAGTTCCGCGAGCTGGCCCCCTTCGAGTTCACCGACATCGTGGGTGGCCGCGCGGTGGTGGGGAACCCCGACCTGAAGCGGGCGAAGATCATGAACGCCGACCTGCGGTGGGAGTGGTTTCCGGCCGGGGGCGCCGGCGACGGCGAGGTCGTCGCTCTCAGCGCGTTCTGGAAGGACTTCACGGACCCCATCGAGCGGGTCGTGGAGGCCACCGCCCAGTTCCGGAACTCCTACGAGAACGCCAAGGGCGCGCGGAACATCGGGTTCGAGGTCGAGGGCCGGAAATCCGTCGGGCCCTTCGTCCTCCTGGGCTTCAACTACACGTACACCAACTCCGAGATCGAGCTCGAGCGGGGTGCCGCCCAGATTCAGACCAACCTCAATCGGCCCCTGGCCGGGCAGTCGCCCCACGTGGTCAACGGGATGGTGGAAGTGCGCAATCGAGCCCGCGACCTCTCCGGCCGCGTCCTCGTCAACTTCTACGACGACCGCATCTCCGACGTCGGCGTCTTCGGCACTCCCGACATCCTCGAAGAGGGGCGCACGACCCTCGACGTGGTCGTGACCAAGACCTTCGGGACCTGGGCCCTCCGTCTCACCGGGACCAACCTGACCGACTCGGAGTGGCTGTTCAGCCAGGGCGGTGAGCTCCAGAGGGCCTACAAGGAAGGACGCACCGTCGGTCTGAGCGTTTCGTATGCGCGGTGAGCCGCGAAGCCTCAGCCGCAGTCTTGATGGACGAGAAGAAGAAGAAGAGCAACGGAAAGGAAGGTCGAGACAGATGAAGTGGAACGCGAAGGCGGTTCTTCCGGTCCTCGCGATGGGCGCCCTGGCCCTCGCGGGCTGCGGCGGCGACAGCAACGACGGCGGACCGACGACTCCGGACCAGGGTCAGGTCGTCATCAAGAGCGGCGAGATCACCGCCGACGAGACCTGGACCTCCAACAACGAGTACCTGATTCAGGGGGCGCTCTTCGTCCGCTCCGGGGCGACCCTGACCATCCAGGCGGGCACCACGATCTTCGGGGACCAGGCCACCACGGGGACCCTGGTGATCGCCCAGGGGGGTCGTCTGGTCGCCCAGGGCACGGCCACCAGCCCCATCGTCTTCACCAGCAGCGCCGCTGTCGGCTCACGGGCCCGGGGGCAGTGGGGCGGCGTCATCCTCAACGGCTATGCCCCCCTGAACGTCCCGGGTGGGCAGGCTCAGGGTGAGGGTGGCACCGGCCTCTACGGTGGCAACGATCCCAGCGACTCCAGCGGGATCCTCCGGTACGTTCGCGTGGAGTTCGCCGGAATCGAGTTCAGCCCCGACAACGAGCTCAACGGGATCGCCTTCCAGGGCACGGGCGCGGGGACGGCCTGCGACCACCTCCAGGTCAAGGACAACCTGGACGACGGCTTCGAGTTCTTCGGGGGCACGACCTCCTGCAAGTACATGGTGTCCAGCGCCAACGCCGACGACTCCTTCGACTGGACCGACGGCTGGCGCGGCCGGGGTCAGTTCTGGATCGCCCAGCAGCGCGGCGACGAGGCCGACAACGGCTTCGAGTGCGACAACAACGCCGAGAACCGCGACGCCGAGCCCCGCTCCGCCCCGCGCATCTACAACGTGACCCTGATCGGCGACCCCGACGAGAACGAGGGGACCCAGAGCGACGTGGGGATGGTGCTGCGCGAGGGCACCGCCGGTGAGTTCCGGAACTTCATCGTCATGGGTTTCAAGGAGTACGGCGTGGACGTGCGCGACCGCTCCCAGGAGCTGGTGAACAACGGGCTGAGCATGGCCAACGCCATCACCTGGCAGAACAAGCAGGGCGACTACAATGGTGAGGGTGGCAAGTGGCGAAACGACCCGACGAACGTCCGAGTCGATCCCCAGCTCGGGGCTCCCTACAACACCACGAACCCGGACTTCATGCCCGCGGCCAACGGCCCCGCCCGCAACGGCACCGTTCCCGTGGCCAGCCCCCCCAGCGGCGACTTCTTCGAGTCGGCGAACTTCATCGGCGGGATGGGCGGCACGGACTGGACCGAAGGCTGGACTGACTACTCGCCCAACTAGGACCGGCGTCGTCGCCGACATGAGACCGAGCGCGCGCTCGGAGACAGCGACCGGGCCCGGCTCCGGCCGGGCCCGGATCGCCTTCCTGGCCCTCCTCCTCGTCCTCTCGGTGGCCGCCTGCGGGCCGCCCCGCGAGCGGTTCCGGGGGATGCACACCTCCCCGAAGGCGCTGGCCGAGGAGTTCCTGAGGGGTCTCGAGGCCGAGGACCGGCCGCGGCTGGAGGCCCTGGCCCTTTCGAAGCAGGAGTTCGAGCTCGAGGTCTTCCCGGAGATGCCGGCCTATGGGAACGTCCCGCCGGGCTTCGCCTGGAGCCAGCTCGAGCTCCGAAACTTCCACGGTCTGTCCACGGTTCTCGCCAGCCAGGGCGGCCGACAGTGGGAGCTGGAAGAGATGGCCTTCCGGGGCGGGGCAACGGTCTATCAGACGTTCACCGTTCACCGCCGACCGATGCTGCGCCTTCGCGACCGGCGAACCGGCGAGAGAAGGGAGATGGCCTTCTTCGGCTCTCTCCTGGAGTGCGACGGCCGCTACAAGCTCTTCAGCTTCAACATCGACCGGTAGCGGCTACGGGTGAACCTCTTCGAGGATCTCCAGGAAGCGCTCGTAGGGGAGGGCGGGCCAGCTCTCGGCGCTCAGCGCCCCCTCGGAGCGCGAGATGAGGGCCACCTTGTGGGCGGTCTCGTCGTCGGGCGCCTCGTAGATGTCCATGAAGTCGTAGTGACCGAGCAGCGCGTAGTGGCTCAGCCACTTCACCTCGGGACAGGCGCTCTTGACCTTCCCGAGCCACTCCTTGCCCATGGCCCGACGGGTCCCGGCATCCTTGACCGATCCGGGCGCGAGCCGCGTCATCAGGATGAAGAGCGCCATGGCTTCTCCTCCTCTTCCTGCTACCGCCGTTTCATGGGTGCGGGCGGTTTGCCCGTCCCCTTTCGGTAGCGTTCCTCCCACTCGGGGCCGGTGAGGGCCTCATAGTCCCGGTCGAACTCCTCGAGTCCGGCGTGATAGGCCGGGTCGTCCTGTGCCGTCCCTGCGTCGTCGTCGAGGGGTCGCACGTCGGGGTGCTCCGCCATGAGGTTCATGAACTCGGAGTGGTGGTCGCGGATGAGGCACGGCGCGATCCAGTTCCCGCAATCCCCGCTGCAGGTCTCGTGGGCCTCGCGGTAGCCGTACTCCCGCTGCCACCGACGGATATCGGCATAGAAGGGGTGGGCCCAGATGTCGTCCAGCGTCCCCCCGCCCTCGAAGACCTCGTTGACGTTCTTCGAGGTGTAGGGGAGGAACACGCACGGGGCCACGTCCCCGTTCCAGTTGACGTGGAAGTACCCCCCGGCCCGACCCGCGGCCAGGCAGCCGTTCGAGGCCGTGGCCGAGTTCCAGAAGTCGGCGATGAAGAGGTGGCGCTCGCGGATGAGGGACCAGACCCGCTCGAACAGCGTGAATCGCTGCTCGGGGGTCATCATCAGGTCGAGCGTATACGCCCGCCCGATGGGCATGTAGTGGAAGACGAAGGCGTACCGTGCCTCCTTCTTCTCGAAGAAGGTGTCGACCACCGTGTCGCTCAGGATCGTCTCGGCGTTCTTGCGGGTCGCGGTCAGGGAGATCCCGTAGAGAACGCCTTCGTGTCGGAGCCGGTCCATCGCGACCAGGACCTTGTCGAAGACCCCCTCCCCCCGCCGGGCGTCGGTCGCCTCCCTCATCCCCTCCACCGACAGTGCCGGGCTCAGGTTCCCTAGCTCCCCCATCCGTTTCGCCACCTCGTCGTCGACGAGGGTCCCGTTGGTGTACATCACGAAGAAGCAGTCGGGGAACCGCTCGGCGAGGTCCAGGACTCCCTTGCCCTGGTCGCGGTAGGCGAGGGGCTCGCCCCCGGAGATGATGAAGACCCGGGTGCCCCACTCCCGGTAGGCCTCGCCCACGACCCGTTCGAAGACCGGCCAGGCCAGCTTCTCCTTGTGGGCCCCGGAGTTGGCGTAGCAGCCCTCGCAGCGGAGGTTGCAGGCCTTGCCGGGGCTGATCACCAGGAAGTCGCCGGGGGTCTGGCCGTGGCGCTGCCGGAAGCGCTCCTTGGCGCTGGCGCCTCCGCGGCGGACGAGGACGCCGCTGTAGAGGTTACGGAGCAAGGCCCGAAGCGCCGGTGCGCCCAGGCTCCCGGACGCGAGGCTGCGCTCGGCGAGGGAGAGGAACCCGAGGCCGAGGGCGATCTTGTCCTGCTCGACGGCGGCGGGGTGGCGGGGGTTGGGGTGGTCCGCACGGGAGCGGATCTTCCGCTCCACGTGGTTCGCGAGCGCCCGGCGAAGCGGGCCGGCGCGCCCGGAGGTACGGGCGGCCCAGGTGATAGCGTCGAATGTCCACTGGGCGAGGCGTCCGTCCTGGCTCCGGTGGGGCCGGGCGGAGGCGGTCGGCCCCGTGCCCGCCTCAGAACGGGGGAAGAGCGTTCCGTTGGCCGTGCAGCCGTTGATGGTCGACCTCCCTTCCGGTCCTCTCGATGCGCACAGATCCCCAGATTGCTCTTGATTAAAATGCCTCAGCCGCGCGGCCATCAATGATCCAATTGATCCCCCCTGGGTCGTCCGGATCATGAGTCGAAGCCGCGAAACAGGTTAATCTGCCCTCCTCGACTGAACCTTGTCCGCCCCCATCACGAGAGGTGCCCATGCCGCCCACCCTCCGCTTCCTGGACGACGCTCTCATCGACCGGATTCTCGACGAGGCGCGCGACCTCCTGGCCCACGTGGGTGTCGAGGTGCACAACGACGAGGCGGTCTCCCTCCTCACCGCCCACGGGGCGAGCGTCGACGCCGCGGGGCGCGTGCTCATTCCACCCGCGGTCATCGACCAGGTCCTGAAGACCGCCCCCGCGATGGTGCGCCTCTTCGACACCCTGGGCCGCCCCACCCACGAGCTCACCGGCGACAACGTGTACTTCACCCCCGGCTCCGCGGCCATCCACGTCCTCGACGAGGCCACGGGGGTGATCCGCCCTCCGACGACGGACGACTACGTGCGGTACGTCAAGGTCGTCTCGGGCCTGAAGCACATTGCCGCCCAGTCCACGGCCCTCATCCCCGCCGAGGTCCCGGAGGCGGTGTCCGACAGCTACCGTCTCTACCTGAGCCTTCTCCTCGGGGAGAAGCCGGTGGTGACCGGGGCCTTCAGCGCCGAGGGCTTCGGGGTCATGCGCGATCTCCTGCTCGCGGTGCGCGGGAGCGGAGACGCCCTCCGGCAGAAGCCTCTCGCGCTGTTCTCGTGCTGCCCGACCGCGCCCCTGAAGTGGAGCCGGGAGACCAGTCAGAACGTGATCGACTGCGCGCGGGCGGGGGTGCCCGTCGAGTTCATCTCCATGCCCCTGTCCGGCTTCGTGTCCCCGGTCACCCTGGTCGGGAGCGTCGTCCAGCACGCCGCGGAGACGTTGTCCGGCGTGGCCCTCAGCCAGCTTGCCGAAGCCGGGGCGCCCATGCTCTGGGGGGGCTCGCCCGCGGTCTTCGACATCCGCACCGAGACGACGCCCATGGGCGCCATCGAGACGATGATGATCGACTGCGCCAACGCCGAGGTCGGCAAGCGGCTGGGAATTCCCACCCAGGCCTACATCGCGCTGTCCGATTCCAAGCGCCTCGACGCCCAGGCCGGCCACGAGACCGGCATGGGCGCGGTCCTCGCCGGACTCTCGGGGATCAACAGCATCTCGGGCCCCGGGATGCTGGACTTCGAGAGCTGCCAGAGCCTGGAGAAGCTCGTCTTCGACGACGAGATCTGCGCGATGGTGGCCCGGATGCGCCGCGGCATCGAGCCCCGTGACGACTTCCCGGCCCGACCCCTCTTCGAAGAGCTCCTGAGAGACGGGCACCTGCTCATTGCCGACCACACCCGTCGCCACATGAAGGAGCAGATCCACCTCCCCGGGCCGGTCATCGAGCGCGCCTCACTCGGACGCTGGCGCGAGGAAGGGGAGACGAGCCTCGGTGCCCGCGCCACCCGCGAGGTCGAGCGCCTGGTCGACGCCTGGACCCCCTCGGGCGCTCCCGACGAGACGAAGCAGGCCCTTCGGGAGAGAATGGGCGCCGCGGCGCGAGAGGCCGGACTCGACGCGCTGCCGGCGGTTGAGGCATGAACGGGATCACGGACTTCGAGCTCGAGGATGCGCGGCCGGCTCGCGAGGAGGTGCTCTCGGCCCAGGACCTCCCCGGGCTGGGGGACCTCTCCGAGCGCCTGCGGGACCTTCTCGAGGACGCCTTCGCGGAGTACGACGCCCTCGCCGAGCCCCGTGCGATCGCCGAGGAGCTCTCCCTCGCGGACCTCGAGGGGGTCCTGGACGGCTTCGACGGCCCGGTGGAAGAGACGGTCATCGGGCAGGTCTACCCCCGGGCCGCGGCCTTCGCCCTCTACGTGGCGACCCTCGGCACTCCCCTGGCCGAGCGCATCCGGGAGATGTTCGCGACGAACGACCTGGGCCGCGGCTGGATGCTCGACGCGGTGGCGTCCTCCGGGGCCGACCGTCTGTCCACTCTCCTCTCGGCCCGCTTCGAGACGAAGCTGGGGCGAAACGGACACTCCGCGCCGCGCGTGCTCCCGTACAGCCCCGGCTACTGCGGCTGGACGGTCCGGGGGCAGAAGAAGCTCTTCGCGCGGCTCGGACCCGAGCAGATCGGGGTGACCCTCAACGACTCGTGCCTGATGACGCCCATCAAGTCGGTTTCCGGCGTCCTCGTCTCCGGCCCCGGCGAGATCCACCGCTTCCGGCCCGACTTCGGTTTCTGTGACGAGTGCAAGACCCGGGCGTGCGGCGCCCGCATGGCCTCCGTGCTTCGCCGGTGAGGCGCGCCAGAGTGGAGGACGACGCATGGACATCCTGAACCACATCGCGGAAAGCCTGCGGAAGGGCGAGGACCAGCGAGTAGGGACACTCACCCGGGAGGCCATCGCCGCCGGAGTTCCCGCCGCCGACATCCTGCAGGAGGGTCTCATCGCGGGGATGAACGTCGTGGGCGACCAGTTCCGCCTCCGTGAGATCTTCCTCCCCGACGTGCTGCTCTCCGCCCGCGCGATGTACGCGGGCCTGGAGCCGCTCCGGCCCCACCTCGCGAAGGCGGGGGTGCCGCTGCGGGGCAAGGTCGTGATCGGGACCATCAAGGGTGACCTTCACGACATCGGGAAGAACCTGGTGGGGATCATGCTCAAGGGGGCCGGCTTCGAGGTGATCGACCTCGGCCACGACGTGGAGCCCGAGGCCTTCGTCGACACCGCCGTCCGCGAGGGCGCGCCCCTCATCGGGATGTCGGCGCTGCTGACCACCACGATGTCCCGGATGAAGGAGGTCGTCGCCCTCATCGAGAGCCGTGGGCTCTCCGGACAGATCAAGACGATCGTGGGGGGGGCGCCGCTCAGCCCCGAGTTCGCCCGGGAGATCGGGGCGGACGACTACGCCAGCGACGGGTCCACCGCCGTGGAGCGGGTGAAGGCGCTCCTGGGGGTGGCGTGATGGAGGGGCTGCTGGCGCGCCTGGGCCGTGGGGACCGGCTGGTCGGCGACGGCGCCTGGGGGACGCAGCTCATGCAGCGGGGGCTGCCGGACGGCCAGGCCCCGGAGTGGATCGCCCTCGAGCGCCCGGAGGTCATCGAGGAGATAGCCCGCCTCTACGTGGACGCCGGGGCCGACCTGGTGACCACCGACACCTTCGGCGGCACGTCGTTTCGCCTCGCCCTGCACGACCTCGACGGCGAGAGGGAGCGGATCAACCGGCAGGCGGTGGAGGCGGTGAGGCGCGCCGTGGAGGGCCGGGCCCTGGTCTCGGCCTCGGTGGGGCCCAGCGGGCGGCTCCTCGAGCCGTACGGGGACACCTCTCCCGAGGCGGTGCACCAGGCCTTCGTCGAGCAGGTGCAGGTCCTCGCGGCGGCCGGGGCCGATCTCATCTGCGTCGAGACGATGAGCGACCTCACCGAGGCGACCCAGGCCGTCCGCGCCGCGAAGGAGCACGCGCCGGGCCTGCCGGTGATGGCGACGATGACCTTCGAGCCGAACCCGCGCGGCTACTACACGGTCATGGGCGTCAGCGCGGAGCAGGCGGCCGCGGGGCTCTCCGAGGCCGGCGCCGACGTGATCGGCTCCAACTGCGGCACCGGGATGGAGCACATGGTGGGCATCGCCCGGGCGCTGACCCGCGTCGCGAGCGTTCCGGTGGCGGTGCAGCCGAACGCCGGGCTCCCCGAGACACGGGGAGGCGAGGTCGTCTACAGCGAGACCCCCGACGCCATGGCGGCGAGGGTCCCGGAGCTTCTCGACCTCGGGGTCGCCCTCGTCGGCGGCTGCTGCGGCACGACGCCCGACCACGTCCGCGCCCTCCGGCAGGCCGTCGACGCCTGGCGCGGCCGCACGACCTGACCGCATTCCAGGCCTTCAGCCTCTTCGTGTCTACCGGGGCAGGACCGCGGTGAGCAGCTGCACGCCGGTCCAGATCACCCCGACCGTCACCAGGTCGATCAGGGCCCCCGTCCGGATCATCCGGGTCAGCGGCACGCGCCCGGTTCCGAAGACGATGGCGTTGGGCGGGGTGGAGACGGGAAAGACGAACGCGCACGACGTGGCGAGAGCCGCGGCGAGGGCGGGGGGCACCGGGTCGAAGCCGGCCTGAATGCTCGCCGCGATCACGACGGGGATGAGCAGGGTCGCCGAGGCGGTATTGGAGGCGAACTCGCTCAGGGTGATCGCCGCCACGACGGCCACCAGCATGAGCCCGCCCGGGCTCGAGGCCAGTCCGGAGCGGACCACCTGCTCACCCGCCCACGCCACGAGGCCGGTCGCCTGGGCCAGGCTTCCGAGCGAGAGTCCACCCCCGAAGAGCAGAAGGACACCCCAGTTGACCCTCCTGCCCTCCTTCCACGTCAGGGCAAAGCGGCGCTTTCGCCAGCTCACCGGAGCTGCGAAGAGGAGCGTCGCGCACAGGAGGGCCACGCCGGCTTCCGGGAGGTGGAGGCGAAGCGCCTGGGCCACGGGGTGATCGGGCCCCAGGAGACCCCGGGCGACCGCGGGAGCCGTCCAGAGCGCGAAGGCGAGCAGGAACGCGGCGACGGTCCAGCGGGCCCCGGCAATTCGTTCGCGGTCTTCGCCCGCCTCGTCCGGGGGGGCTGGCGTCGCCTCGAACGGAGTCGTGGTGGTCTCGATCTGTCGGGCGAGCGTCAGCCGGATGACGAGAAGCGCCACGACGAGCAGCGTGACCGAGATGGGTACGGCGAACAGCATCCATCCGGTGAACGTGACCTGAACGCCGGCCAGACGGTCCAGGAAGCCCGCGGCCAGGAGGTTCGGCGGTGTTCCGATCAGCGTCGCGATGCCGCCGATGGACGCCCCGTACGCCACCACCAGCAGGACTCCGGACTCGAGACGCCGGGGACGGCCGGACTGTCTTTCCTTCTCCCCGCCAACCGTGCCGACGGCGATGGGCGTCAGCAGGGCGGTGGTGGCGGTGTTCGAGAGCACGCTCGACAGCGCGGCCGAGACGAGCCCGAAGCCGGCCAGAAGCCCGCGAGGGGACGCCGCGAAGATACGGAGCCCGAGGAGGGAGCGGGCGACCCGGAGGTCGAGACCGTACTTGCGGAAGGCCTCCGCGAGAAGGAAGGATCCCAGGAAGAGGAAGATCACCGGGTCGGCATAGGGCGCCAGGACGTCCCGGGCCGGGGCGATGCCGGCGGCGATGGCCAGGGCCGAGCCGAGAAGCGCGGTGGCGGGCAGGGGGATGGCCTCCGTCATCCACCACACGACGACGAGCGTCACGACGGCGAGGAGGCGACGGGCCTCGGTGGGGTGGCCACCGGGGTTGAGGAGAAGGATGGCGAGGGCGCACAGGGGCCCCGCTACGAGACCCACCGCCCGCAGCCGCTCCTCGATGCGTGTCTCGAGATCAGGCGCTCCCACCCCCCGAGAATATAACGCGGGCGTCGGGTCGCGCGGACAGATTCCACGGTCGTCTCCGCATGCGTCGCATCCCCTTCATTCTAGGAGCGTTGCGAGACGGAGACGAGGCGCGGCGAGTGCGGACGCGTGACCGTTGGGGGAGTTTACGCGGGTTTAACAGGGCCGACACCCGGATGTCGCGCGCGGGCCTCTATCCTGTCGTGGAGAGGTCGTACGCCAGGAGTGACCACATCGCCGAAACGACCGTCCAGACGAGGAGAGAGGCAGAAAGTGAAGGCCGAGCTCGCCAGCACCAGCGTCCCGCCGGCTCCGGACACCCGTCGTCGCGTCCTGCTCATCGAAGACGACTCCGACATCGCCGAGGCCATCACCTTCCAGCTCGAGAAGGTCGGCCTTCACGTACGCACGGCCCGGACCGGTGAGGAGGGGCTGGAAGCGGTCCGTCGCGGCGTCGACCTCGTTCTTCTCGACCTGAACCTCCCCGGCATGGACGGTCTCGAGGTCTGCCGGATGATCCGTCGGCAGCAGACCACCGCCCACGTGCCCATCATCATCGTGACCGCCCGCGCCGACGAGGTGGACCGGGTGCTGGGCCTGGAGATGGGCGCCGACGACTACGTGGTCAAGCCGTTCAGCCTCAAGGAGCTGGCGGCACGCTGCAAGGTGGCGCTCCGTCGCGCCGCCGGGAGCGCCGAGCCCGTCCAGGGGTACCACGACGACAACTGGGAGATCGAGTTCGACTCCTACATCGTGCGCTACCAGGGGCAGGAGATCCGGCTCACCCACAAGGAGTTCGAGCTCTTCCGTTACATGGTGGAGCGGGCCGGCCGGGTCCTCACCCGGGAGCGTCTCCTCGAGCGTGTCTGGGGCTGGGAGTCCGACGTCGACGCCCGCAGCATCGACGCCCACATCCGCCGCCTGCGTCTCAAGCTCGGACCGGCCCGTCACCACGTCGAGACCGTGGTCGGCCTCGGCTACCGCTTCGTCAAGTAGCCCGGACTCGAGCTTGACCGTTCCCGCCGGGGAGGGGAGCATGGTCGTCAATCCCTGTCCTGGAGGTGAGCCCCCGACCATGCCCTCGCAACGCCCACGGAAGAAGGTCAGCAAGCCACCGGCCCTTCACCAGCAGTTCGTCCGCCGCTTCCCCCGCCTCGGGGAAGCCTGGGACCTCGTCAACGAGGAAGGCGGCGACGGTCCGCTCGACGCCAGGACCCAGCGCCTGCTGAAGCTCGCCATCGCCATCGGGGCGATGCGCGAGGGCGCCGTGCACTCGGGGGTCCGCAAGGCGCGCGACGCCGGCGCCACCACCGCCGAGATGGAGCAGGTCGTGGCCCTCGGTGCGAGCACCATCGGGCTCCCCGCCACCGTCGCGGTCTGGAGCTGGGTGAAGGAGGAAGCGAGCGGAAAGAAGCGCTCGCGGAAGCGCTGACCGCCGCTCACCCCCGGGTGCGGAGGGCCTCGACCAGGCGGTCGCGGATCTCGTCCCGGACCCGGCGGAAGACCGCCATCTTCTCGTCCTCCGTGCCCTCGGCCTCGGCGGGGTCGTCGAAGGAGACGTGCAGCCGCTCTACGGGGCGGGGAAAGGTGGGGCACGCCTCCTTCGCCGAGTCGCAGACGGTCACCACGAGATCCCAGGGCCGGTCGAGGTGGCGATCGACGGCCTCCGGGACCGCACTCGAGATGTCGACGCCGGCCTCGCCCATCGCCCGGACGGCCAGCGGGTGGACGCGCTCGGCGGGCCGCGTGCCCGCGGAGCGGGCCTTCCACCGCTCCGCCAGCAGGTCGTTCACGAACCCCTCCGCCATCTGGGAGCGACAGGAGTTCCCGGTGCACAGGATCAGGACCCGCTTCCTCTCGTCCGCGTGAGGCATTCCTCCCCCTGCTGACTCCCGCCCCCTGGATCATCCGATCCGTTGACGTGGGCTCGTGGAGATTACTATATTTCGTAGAATAACGAAATGGCTGAGCCTCTCCAGTCCGCGATCGGTCTCCTCAAGGCCATGGGTCACCCCGTCCGCCTCCGGATCCTGGCGATGCTGCGGGACGGCGAGCTGTGCGTGTGCCAGATGACGGCTCTGCTCGACCTCGCCCCCTCGACCGTCTCCGCCCATCTGGCCGACCTCAAGAGGGCGGGACTCGTCAGCGAGAGGAAGGAAGGCCGCTGGGTGTTCCACCGGCTGGCCGAGAACGAGCCGGCCCTTCTCGCCTCGGTCTGGGAGACGGTGTCGCAGGACCCCCGCGTCCGGGCCGATGCCCGCCTTCTGAGGCGGATCCGCAAGGTGGATATCGCCGAGCTGTGCCGCGCGGACCTGGATCTGGAGCGCGTGGGTATTCGTCGGACGTCTCGAGCCCCCGGGGCCGGAAAGCGAGCGCCGTGAAGCGGTCGGCACGCATGAACGTCTTCGAGCGCTACCTCAGCCTGTGGGTGGCCGCGTGCATGCTCCTCGGGGTCGCGCTGGGGAAGCTGGCCCCCGCCCTCGTGGGCGCCATGCGCGAGATGGAGTTCGGCACCGGAAGCCACATCAACATCCCGATCGCGGTCCTCATCTGGCTGATGATCTACCCGATGATGCTCCGGATCGATTTCGCGTCGCTCCGGGGCGTGGGGAAGCGTCCGGGCGGCCTCGGCGTCACCCTCTTCGTGAACTGGCTGGTGAAGCCGTTCTCCATGGCCTTCCTGGGCTGGCTCTTCTTCCGCCACCTCTTCACACCCTGGATCGGCCCGGAGCTGGCCAGCGAGTACATCGCCGGCGTCATCATCCTCGCCGCGGCGCCGTGCACCGCCATGGTCTTCGTCTGGTCCTACCTCTCCGACGGCGACCCGGCCTACACCCTCGTCCAGGTGGCGGTGAACGATCTCATCATGCTCGTGGCCTTCGCCCCGATCGTGAAGCTCCTCGTCACCGGGGCCTCCGGGTTGGAGGTCCCCTTCGCGGTCCTCCTCTACTCGGTCCTCATCTTCGTGGTCATTCCCCTGGCCGCGGGCTCGATCAGCCGAACGGTCTTGATCCGACGGAAGGGCGCGACGTGGTTCGAAGAGCGCTTCCTTCCGACCTTCCAGCCGGTGACGATCGTCGCCCTCCTCCTGACCCTCGTGGCGATCTTCGCGTTCCAGGCCGAGAACATCACCACGCGGGCGCTGCACGTGGTCCTCATCGCCATCCCCATCCTCATCCAGGTCTACTTCAACTCCAGCCTCGCGTACGGCCTCATGAAGCTCTTCCGCATCCCGTACCCGGTGGCCGCCCCCGGCGCCCTCATCGGCGCCTCCAACTTCTTCGAGCTGGCGGTGGCCACGGCCATCGCGCTCTACGGCCCCGGGTCCGGGGCGGCCCTGGCCACTGTGGTGGGCGTCCTGGTCGAGGTGCCGGTGATGCTCTCCGTGTGCCACGTCTGCGTCGCCACGCGGGGCTGGTTCGAGCCCCCGGGCGCCGCCCGCGGGGCCCTCGGGCCCCGGGAATAGGAGACAGTCATGCCGACGGATGTTCACGTCATCGAGGTGCTGGGGCCCGGTTGCGCTCGCTGCCAGGAGACCCACCGCGTGGTCCGCCAGGTGGTCGACGAGGCACAGCTCGACTGCGCGGTGGAGAAGAGCGAGTCCATGGACCGGATGATCGAGCTGGGTGTCCTCAAGACCCCGGCCCTCGCCTTCGACGGCAAGGTGGTCTTCTCCGGACGCCTCCCGAAGTCGGACGAGGTCAAGCACCTGCTCGGCCTCGCCTGAGCCGTCTTCGCCCGCCGCTCGCCGCGGCTGGCCTGCCCTTCAACCCGGCACCCCGGGAGCTCACATGTCGGAACGCTGGAAGCTCATCCTTCTCGTCGGCGCGTTTCTCCTCGCCTTCTTCCTTCCCATCGAGACGCCGCGCGTCCAGGGTGCCCTCCTCGAAGGCTTCTTCCTTCTCAAGGACTACGCCCGCGAGCACGTCCTCCTGTGCCTGGTGCCCGCCTTCTTCATCGCCGGCGCGATCGGCCAGTTCCTCAGCCAGGGGGCGGTCCTGCGCTACCTTGGAGCGAAGGCGCCGCGGCCGGTGGCCTACGGCGTGGCCTCCGTCTCGGGGAGCATCCTGGCGGTGTGCTCGTGCACGGTGCTGCCGCTGTTCGCCTCGATCTATCGCCGTGGCGCCGGACTCGGCCCGGCCACCGCGTTTCTCTACTCGGGTCCGGCCATCAACGTCCTCGCCCTGATCCTCACCGCGCGAGTCCTGGGCGTGGAGATCGGCCTCGCCCGCGCAATCGGTGCGGTCGTCTTCGCGGTGGTGGTCGGGCTTCTGATGGCCTTCCTCTTCCGGCGCGAGGAGGCGGAGCGGCAGGGCCAGGGGGCCGACCCCTTTGCCGCCGCCGCCGCGGAGGTGGGGCCGCGGCAGGGATGGCAGGACGCGCTCTTCCTCGCCACCATGGTCGGGATCCTCGTCTTCGCGAACTGGGGGGCGCCGAACCGTGAGGTCGGGGCCTTTGCCGCGATCCACAGCGTCCGCTGGTGGCTGACCGGAGCGCTGGCCCTGGCCCTCGCGGTGATGATGGTGCGCTGGTACACCGGCGACGAGCTGCGCGGCTGGGTCGACGCCTCCTGGGGGTTCGCGAAGCAGATCACGCCCCTTCTCCTGGGCGGGATCCTGATCTCGGGTTGGCTCATGGGGCGACCGGGCACCGACGCCGGTCTCGTGCCCTCGTCCTGGATCGCCGACGCCGTGGGCGGCAACGCCTGGGCGGCGAACCTGCTGGCCTCCGTCGTGGGCTCCTTCATGTACTTCGCCACCCTCACCGAGGTTCCCATCCTGCAGACGCTCCTCGGTGCGGGCATGGGCCCGGGGCCGGCGCTGGCCCTCCTGCTGGCCGGGCCGGCTCTCTCCCTCCCCAACATGATCGTGATCCGCTCCTACCTGGGCACTCGCAAGACGGCCGCCTACGTCGCCCTCGTGGTGGTGATGGCGACGGTGAGTGGCTGGGCCTACGGGGTCATCGCTGGACTTCGGGTTTCGTGAAAGGAAAGGACTGACATGAAGGATCGAACCGTCGGTTTCGTGGGTGGCGGGAGGATCACCGCCATCCTTCTCGAGGGGCTGGGCGGGACCGGGCTCGACCTCGACCGCGTGACGGTGAGCGACACGAGCGCCGAGGTCCTCGCGAAGCGGAAGGAACGCTTCGCGGGGATCACCACGACGTCGGACAATACCGCCCCCGCGTCCTGCGAACGGGTCTTTCTCGCCCTGCACCCGCCCGCCGCGAAGGCGGCGCTCCCCGAGCTGTCCGGGGCCCTCCGCCCGGACGCGGTGGTGGTCTCCCTGGCGCCGGTCCTGACGTTCGAGAAGCTCCGCGCCCTGCTCGGCGGCTTCGACCGTCTCGCCCGGGTGATCCCGAATGCCCCCTCGGTCGTCGGCGCCGGCTTCAACCCCGTCGCCTTCGGTCCCGGGCTGCCGGCCGAGCCCCGCACCGAGCTCGAGACCCTCCTCGACGGGCTGGGGGCCCACCCCCTCGTCCCGGAGGAGACCCTCGAGGCCTACGCCATCCTGGCCGCCATGGGTCCCACCTACTTCTGGTTCCAGTGGCAGGCCCTGCGGGAGCTGGCCGGCTCGTTCGGTCTCGGTGCCGACGAAGCCGATACCGCGCTGCGGGCCATGCTCGAGGGAGCCACGCGGACCTTCTTCGACTCGGGCCGGCCCTACGAGGAGGTCACCGACCTCGTCCCGGTGAAGCCCCTGGCCGAAGCCGAGCCCCCGATCCGGCAAGCCTACGAGGAGAAGCTGGGCGGGCTGTACCGCAAGTTGAGCGGCGCGTGAGGTCGGCCCCATGCACTTCAAGGACAAGTCTGTCTCACCGATCCGGGTCGGGCTCGACCAGATCGGGATCGTCGGCCTGCACCACGCGCTGAAGAAGACCGACGACCTCGATCCGGACGACCGGGAGGCCATCGTCGACCGGATGATGGAGCACCTGGGTCCCCTGAACTACATCCCGGATGGGCAGGTCGAGGCCTACCGGACCGCCTTCTGGCGGGAATCCCGGCGCCACCGGGGTCGGGACTTCAGCGCCTGGTACTCGGAGCTCCCGGTCACCGTGCGGGGAGAGCCCGGCGACGAGCGCGACCGTTTCGTGGCCCTGGTGAAGGAGGTCCTGGCCGCTCACGAGCTGAAGCCGGTGTTCACCCTGGCCCCCGGTGGGCGGAGCCCCGAGCTCGTCGTCAACGACGAGGTCGTGGCGAGCGGTCCGCAGAATCGAGCGAGCCTGGATCGAGCGGTGCGCCGGACCTTCTCCCACTGGTGACCCGGTTGATGAAACGGAGGGGGCGCGTGACGCCCTCCAGTCGATGGAACTCGGAGACGTGAGCGACCGCGCCGGTCGCGCGGCCGGAGGAGGTGACCGATGACGGAGCAGAAGACGAGCCTGGTGGCGCGCATCGGGGTGGTTCTCCTGGCCGCGATCACGGTGGCGGCATGGCTCACCGGGCACTGGTTCCTCACCGCCATTCCCATCGGTGTGTTGTTCGGCTTCTTCCTCCAGAAGGGCGACCTGTGCGGGTCCTCGGCCTTCAGCGAGGTGGTGCTGGCCCGTGACTGGCGCAAAGTCTGGGGCCTGTGGGTGGCCATCGTGGTCTCCATGCTGGGCATCGCGCTCGGTGACCTCCTGGGATGGATCCAGCTCAACCCGAAGCCGTTCATGTGGGCGGGTGCGGTGGCCGGAGGCGTGGTCTTCGGGATCGGAATGGTCCTCGCCGGTGGCTGCGTGAGCGGGTGCCTCTACAAGGGGGCCGCCGGCAACCTGAACTCGATCGTGGCCCTTCTGGCGATGCCATTGGGGATCGGTCTCGTCGAGTACGGACCCCTGCAGGGCTGGCTGACACGGCTGAAGCAAATCCGGATCCCGGCCTCCGACGGCGGTCCGGTCACGCTGTCCTCGGCGACGGGCCTTCCATTCTGGACCCTGGCCCTGATCCTGGCCGGGGCCACGCTCGGGTGGGCGGTCATGCGGCGCAGGCGGACGGGCTCGGGAGGTGAGCCGCCGACCGACGCGTCCGGGCTCCCGCGCTTGAATCGACCCTGGAAAGCCTGGCAGGCCGGGATTGCCATCGGCCTGCTGGCCCTTCCGGCATACCTGTCCTCAGCCGCCAGCGGCCGCAACTACCCCCTCGGTGTGACCCATGGGGTGCTGCACGCCAGCTTGCTCCTGACCGACGCGCCGCTGCAGCACATCACCGGGGTCGTCAAGGCGGCGCCGACGTCCTCGGACCCTGCACCTCCAACCCCTCGCAAGAAGATCGTCTGGTGGCTCGTCCTGCTCGTCGGGAGCCTCATGGTCGGATCGCACGTGGCCGGGCGTCTCTCCGGCGAGGTGCACCTCCTTCCCAAGCCACCTGAGCAGGTGCTCGTGGCCGCGGCCGGAGGGTTCCTGGTCGGCGCCGGGGCAGCGTTGGCGACCGGATGCGTCATCGGTAACATCCTGTCTGGCCTTGCGTTGATGAGCGTGGGCATGTTGCTCTTCACCGTGGTCACCATCCTCGCCAACTGGGCCACGACCCTCGTCTACCTGCGCGGGGTGCGCTGATCAACGTGGACCAGGTCACCGAGATTCGGTGGCAGCCGAACGAGCGGGACTGGGAGCTGCGTCTCGAGCCCCCCGTGAACCGGGTGCTGCCGGTTGCGCGGGGACGCCTGGCCGCTCTCTGGGAGGCCTACAGGGACCCGCCTGACGCCTGAGTAGACCAGACGCCCTCTCTGCCCTCGGGTCGAGTCGCGCCCACTCGCGGGAACCCGGGGACAGCCCCGTGCGTTAGCGGAGAAGAGGGGCTCACGCGCCCGGGAGGGCTCATGGACGGACTCAAGCGCGACCTTCGAGTGGCCCTGCGATTGCTCCTGCGGGACCGCGCGTTCAGTGCCACCGTGATTCTGACCCTGGCCCTGTGCATCGGGGCGAACACCGCCCTGTTCGCCGTCGTCTACAACGTCCTCCTCCGTCCCCTCCCCGTGCCCGAGCCGGATCGGGTCGTCCTGATGAGCAACTGCTACCCGAAGGCCGGCGCCGAGGACACCTCGAACGCGGGCGTCCCCGACTACTACGATCGGCTGGAGGCGGTCACCGCGCTCCAGGAGCAGGCGCTCTTCAACCACAGCAACGTCGCCCTCGGCCTGGAGGGGCGCTCCACCCGGATCCTCGTGGCCAACGTCACCCCGTCCTTCTTCCAGGTGATGCCGGTTCGCCCGATCCTGGGCCGGACCTTCACTGCCCCCGAAGGCGAGATCGGGAACGAGAAGAAGGTCCTGCTCAGCGAGGCCATGTGGCGGAGTGCCTTCGGCGGTGACCCGGCCGCGGTCGGCAGCGACCTGCGCCTCGACGGGGAGCCCTACACCGTGGTCGGGGTGATGTCCCGTTCGATCGAGCCCCTCGACCCCGGCGTCCAGGCCTGGCGGCCTCTCGCGTTCACCCCCGAGGACCGGGCCGACGACCGACGACACTCGAACAGCTGGTGGAACCTCGGTCGGCTCCGCCCCGGGTCCACGCTGGACCAGGTCCAGGCCCAGGTGGACGCCCTCAACGCCGCGAACATGGAACGCTTCCCGCACTTCCGGGAGATCCTCGAGAACGCCGGCTTCCACACCCGCGTCGCCGGTTACCAGGACCACCTGGTGAGACACGTGAGGCCCACGCTCTACCTGCTGTGGGGGGGCGCCCTCTTCGTCCTGTTCATCGGCGGCCTCAACGTCGCCAACCTCGTCCTGGTGCGAACCCGGGCCCGGCTGAAGGAGCTCGTGACGAGGCTGGCCCTCGGCGCCGGGCGGCGCCAGCTGGCGGGGCAGCTCGTCGTGGAGGCCACGGTGCTGACCACCCTCGCCGCGGTGGTGGGGCTCGGCCTCGCCGCCGTCGCCCTCCGGACGCTCGGGGCCCTCGAGCTCGGGGACCTGCCCTACGGGTCCCGGATCGGCATCGACGGCGCGGTGGTGCTGTTCGTGGCCCTCCTGTCGACGGCGCTGGGGGTGGCGATGGGGCTGGTCCCGCTGGCCCGCATCTTCTCTGCCAACCTGACCCTGGTGCTGCGCGAGGAGGGACGCGCCACGACTGGTGGCCGGGGAGCGCGGGCGCTGCGCCGCTCCCTGGTGGTCGCCCAGGTGGCGTTCACCCTCGTGCTCCTCGCCGGGGCCGGTCTGCTGCTCACCAGCTTCCGGCAGGTCCTCGAGGTCGACCCGGGGTTCGTTCCCGAGCAGGTGCTGACCGCGTCGGTGTCCCTCCCCGACGCCCGCTACCCGGATGACGACGCGGCGTGGGCCTTCACCGACGAGGCGCTGCGACGGGTCCGGGGCCTGCCCGGCGTCGTGGCCGCCGGGGCCACCGACACGATCCCGTTTGGAGGCCGACACAGCGACAGCGTGATCCTGGCCGAGGGATACTCGATGGAACCCGGCGAGTCGCTGATCTCGCCGTACCGCGTGAACGTCACTCCCGGCTACTTCGAGGCGATGGGGGCCCGCCTGGTCCGGGGGCGCTTCTTCGAGGAGGGCGACCAGGCAGGCTCGCTTCCGGTCATCATCGTGGACGAGAAGCTGGCCCAGCGCTTCTGGCCGGGCGAGGATCCGGTGGGCCGCCGCATGTACCGCCCCGGCAGCGTCGAGGACCTGCTCGCGGTCGACGAGAACACGGTCTACTACACCGTGGTCGGAGTCGTGGGCGACATCCGCCTGGAGGATCTCGCCGCGGGCCAGCCGGTGGGGACCTACTTCTTTCCCATGGCTCAGAACGCCCCTCGTCTCGTCACCTTCGCCCTCAAGACCGGCCCCCGCCCCGACGCACTCGCCGCTTCGCTCCGCGCCGCCGTGGGTTCTCTCGACCCGGAGCTGCCGGTCTTCGATGCCCGGACGATGGATGTCCGCACCGAGGCCGCCCTCGTCAACCGGCGATCGCCCGCCCTGCTGTCTCTCTCCTTCGGGGTCGTGGCCCTGCTGCTCTCGGCGGTGGGCCTCTACGGCGTCCTCGCCTACCTGGTGGCGCAACGGTCGAGGGAGATCGCCATTCGAGTCGCCATCGGCAGCAGCCCCCACGCGGTCTTCGGCCTGGTGTTCCGGGAGGGCGCGGCCCTGGTCGGCGCCGGGCTCGGGGCCGGCGCCGTCGGTGTGCTGGCGCTCCGTCGCACCATGGACGGTCTCCTCTTCGGCGTCCGGCCCCTCGACCCGCTGGTGCTCGGCGCGGCGGTGGCGCTTCTGGTCGGTGTCGCGCTCCTGGCCTGCTCGCTGCCCGCCCGGCGCGCGACGCGCATCGACCCGTGGCCGGTCCTGGCGGAGTAGGGGGGGCCTGCCCGAGAGGCGCTACCTCTCGTACGGCCGGTGGTCGTAGCTGAAGATGCGCGTGAGCTTCCAGCCGTCGTCGCCTCTTTGCCACAGGTGAGTGAAGCGCCCCTGGCCGATGCCGTCGATCTCCTCGCGGCCCGGATGGTGGAACAGATGCATGCCTGTCTGGAGGGCGCCAACCCCCTCGATCGGGTACACCTCGAGGCTTCCGGGCACGAGCTCGCGTCGCACCTTCCCGCAGATGTTGTTGCGAAGGGCTTCGACGAGCACCTCCCGGTCCGTGAGCTTGCCGTCGACGTCGTGGTAGAACTCCAGGTCCTCGGCGAGGAACCCCCGGACAGCGTCGAGGTCGCACCGGTTGTAGGCGTCGAAGAACGCCTCGTCCAGGGCCGCGACCGTGCGATACAACTCGCCTCGGGGTGGCTCCTGGGCATGTGCGGCCACAACCGCCAAGAGGGCCACCAGGGCGAGGAGACCCGTACGGCTCGGCTGAAGGTTGCTCATGGTTCGCCTCTCCTAGTCGGGGTCTGGTCAACGACAGCGATTGCCATCTCCCTCTCCCTGTCCGATCGGATATGCTATGCTGCATTCATGGTATGCTCTTGGTCCATTACATTATGATCTGATGATAAGAACTACGATCTCGTTGGACGAGCGGCTGGCGGACCAGGTCAAACGAAGGGCCACCGCCCAGGGGCTGAGCGTGAGCGCCTTCATCGGCAGGACGCTCAACGACGCCCTCAAGCGACCAGCACCAAGATCGGAACAGCCCTTCAAGTTGGTGACCGTGAAGGGAGAGGGGCTCCAGCCGGGCACCGACCTCGACCGTCCAAACGCTCTCCTGACGGTCGACGACGAAGAGGCCTTCGGCTAGGCACCGACGAATCCTGATGCTCCTGCCGGACGTCAACGTGCTGATCTATGCGCACCGCGAGGACTCGACCGTCGACCACGCTCGGTACGCCGAGTGGCTGACGAGTCTCGCCACCGGGCCGGAACCGTTCGCTCTCTCGGTGCTCGGTCTCTCGGGACTGGTCCGGATCACCACCAATCCGCGGGTGTTCAAGCGTCCATCCACCCTCGACGAGGTCTTCGAGTTCATCGACCAGTTGGTGCGCCGACCGACCGCGCGGGTGGTGGCGCCCGGCCCCGACCACCTCGCCATCTTCGAGCAGCTCTGTCGCGAGGCCGGGGCGGCGGGCAAGCTCGTCGCCGACGCGCAGCACGCTGCCGTCGCGATCGAGAACGGCTGCACGATGGTGACGACCGACTCGGACTACGACCGTTTTCCGGGCCTGCGATGGCAGCACCCTCTTCGGCACGGCCAGTGAGTCTGTCGCCGTCCGGACTCAGAGTGGCCGGGCCCGTTCAATACCTCCGGCTCAGCGCATCCAGGTAGCGCGAGCGCAGCTGCTCGCTGGCCAGGGCCCGCTTCACCGGCGAGAGCTTCAGGATCGCCCCGAGGATGGCCGCCATGGCCCGGTGACTGAGGTGGGCCTGGTTGTCGAAGACGAGGTCCTGGAGCGTGCCCCGCTCGATGGCCATGAGAACGGTGCGGTGTACCGAGTTCACGGGGGTGAAGACACGCTCCGGGCGGTCCTCCATCACCAGCGCCTCTCGCGTGCAGGTCTGCACGCACACCCCGCACCCGAGGCAGCGCTCGGCATCCCGGACGGCGCGCTTGCCGGTGGCGCTCTCCGGGCGGTCGTCGGGGACCATCTCGATGGCCTCCACCGGGCAGGCCCGGGCGCAGCGGCCGCACCCGTCGCAGGCCTCGTCGTCGATGGCGGCAATGTACTTGGTGGTGTGGACGGGGTGGAGGAAGCCAAACCGCCGAGCGGCGATCATGGCCTCGCAGCAGCAGCCGCAGCAGTTGCAGATGAAGGCCGGGTGCTCGCGCACGTTCTCCCCGAACTGGGCGAGGCCCTCGTCCTGGGCCTGGTGGAGGAGATCGAGGCCCTCGGCGGCGTCGATGGCCCGGGCGAACCCGTGCCTGGCCAGTGACCGAGCGGTGTTCCCGAGAGTCAGACAGATCTCCCGGCTCGCCGGGCAGGCCCGGCCCACGTGCTCCATCTTGTGGCGGCAGTAGCAGACGCCCACCGCGAGGTGAGACGCCTCCCGCACCGCGGCGGTGGCTCGCTCGTGGTCGAGAACACGAAGCGAGACCTCGGGCGGGAGCGCCCGCTCCTGGACGAACATGCGACCGAGCTGGGTCTCGCCTCGCGCGAAGAGCTCCCGGATGAAGTCCTCCTCGACGTTCATGTACTCGTAGAACAGCTCGGCCAGGCGCTTCTGGTCGACGTCGTCCCGCAGCCGCATCATCGAGAACTCGAAGAAGCCGGCCATGGGCGGGGGAAGCACGTAGAGCGGCGTCCCGTTCCGCTCCAGATCGAGGAGGATGGCCCGGGAGGCGAGGCGATCCAGCACCTCCCGCGCCTCCGGCTCCGAGACCGACCAGGCGCGGGCCGCGGTCGTGACTCCGAAAGGCTTGATGGGCAGGCGGGAGACGAGGTCGGCCTCCCGTGGCGAGAAGAGGATCTCCAGGATCTGGTAGAGCAGCTCCGAGGGCGGGGCGCCCTGGGGGCAGCGGTTGAGCCTCTCCACGAGGCTGCGGTATCCCGAGCGAGCAGCGAGGTGGGCCATCGTCGGCTCCGGTGTCGGTTCAGACCCTAGAGCAGGGAACCCTGGATTGTCATTGGTCCATGGGGATCATTTCGGCTCCCGTGACCCGCCCCCGACTCCGGGTGCTAGCATGCGCCCCTCGGGCAGCCCATGACCGGCGGCGATCTCATCGCGGACGTGCTCGTGCGCCAGGGGGTGCGCTTCGTCTTCACCCTCTGCGGGGGACACATCTCGCCCATCCTGGTCTCGGCCCGGGCCCGGGGCCTGCGGGTCGTGGACACCCGACACGAGGCCACGGCGGTCTTTGCCGCCGACGCGGTAGCCCGCCTCACCGGCGTCCCCGGGGTGGCCGCGGTCACGGCCGGGCCCGGGGCCACCAACACGATCACCGCGCTGAAGAACGCGCAGATGGCCCAGTCGGCGCTGGTGCTCCTCGGGGGCGCCACGGCCACGCTTCTCCGCGGCCGGGGGGCGCTCCAGGACATCGACCAGATGGCCCTGGTGCGCCCCCACGTCAAGCAGGCCGTGTCGGTCGGTCGCGTGCGGGACATCGCGCCCGCCCTGGAGAGGGCGTTTCGCGTGAGCCGCGAGGGCGTTCCCGGCCCGGTCTTCGTCGAGTGCCCGGTGGACCTCCTGTACCCGGAGGACGTGGTGCGCGCGTGGTACGGGGCGAAGACAGGCGGGAGCCCCCGCGGCCTCGGGGAGCGCGCGCGGCACTGGTACATCGGACGGCACCTGGGGAGGCTGTTCTCCGGCGTCGAGGAAGACCGGACCCCGGACGCGTCGCCGGCGGTCGCGCCGGCTCCCGAGCCGTCCCGTGTGCGACGAGCGGCCCGGCTCCTGGGTGCGGCCCGGAGCCCGGTGCTGCTCGTCGGCAGCCAGGCCCTGCTGAGCGTCCCCGAGGTCCCGGCCCTCGCCGAGGCGGTGGAGCGCCTCGGGGTGCCGGTGTACCTCTCGGGCATGGCCCGGGGTCTCCTGGGTCGAGCCCACCCCCTGCAGCTCCGGCACCGCCGCAAGGAGGCCCTGCGCGAGGCGGACCTCGTGCTCCTCGCCGGCGTCCCCTGCGACTTCCGCCTCGACTACGGCGGCCACGTCAACCGGCAGGCGCGGCTCGTCTCGGCCAACCGCAGTCGGACCGAGCTGACGAAGAACCGGCGGCCCGACCTCGCGGTGCGGTGCGCTCCGGAGCTGTTCCTCCGTTCGCTGGCCGAGCGGCGCGACGGCCCCCGAGCGGAGTGGCGGCCCTGGCTCGAGACGCTGCGGACCCGCGACCGCGAGCGGGAGGCCTCGATCGGCGAGCAGGCGGCCGAGGATGCCCCCGGTGGACTCCACCCCCTGGCGGTCTGCCGCGCCCTGGAGTCCGCCCTCGGGGAGGACAGCGTGATCGTGGCCGACGGCGGCGACTTCGTCGGGACCGCTTCCTACGTCCTTCGACCCCGCCGCCCTCTCTCGTGGCTGGATCCGGGACCCTTCGGGACGCTCGGCGTCGGGGCCGGCTTCGCCCTGGCCGCGAAGCTGGTGCGTCCCTCGGCCGAGGTCTGGATCCTCTACGGCGATGGCTCCGTCGGGTTCAGCCTGGCCGAGGCGGACACGTTCGCCCGCCACGGCCTCGGGATCGCCGCGGTGATCGGGAACGACGCGAGCTGGACGCAGATCGCCCGCGAACAGGTGGAGATCCTGAAGGACGACGTGGGCACCGTTCTCGGGGCCACGGACTACGAGCGCGCGGCGGAGGGCCTCGGCGCTCGCGGGCTCCGTCTCGACGATCCCGCGAGGCTCGGGCCCGTGCTCGACGAGACCCGTGCGGTCGCCGCCGAGGGACGTCCGGCCTACGTGAACGTCCGGCTCGGCCGAACCGACTTCCGGAAGGGCTCGCTCTCGATCTGAAGGAGGAGCAGCGTCGTGACCCGATCGACGGACGAGGACAAGCTGACCGCGACGCGAGCGCGGGGCGAGGCTGACGAGTCGGGCGGGGCCGGTCTCGACCGCCGCGACTTCGTACGGGTCGCGGGCCTGGGCGCCGCCGGTCTCGTGGGTGCGGCCTCGGCCGAGAGCTCAGGCTCCACGGCTTCCGCGGCCCGGCCTGAAGAAGTCGCGGCCATCCTCGCGGACCCGGTCTGGCCCAGCCTCCGCCACTACCCGCGGGACCGCCTCGCCCGCATCGCCCTGCCGCTGGGGGGGATCGGCACCGGCACCGTCTCCCTGGGGGGGCGGGGCGATCTGTGCGACTGGGAGATCATGAACCGGCCGGCCAAGGGATTCGTCCCCGCCGGCGGAGGCGCGAGCCCGTTCTTCGCGCTCTTTGCCCGCGTCGCCGGCGGAGCGCCGGTGTCCCGGATCCTCGAGGGTCCGCTGGAGACGTTCGAGTTCGAGGGCAGCCACGGCTCGCCCGCCCCGAACGCGGGACTGCCGCGCTTCCGCGAGTGCTCCTTCTCCAGCGCCTATCCCTTCGGACGAGTGATCCTCCGCGATCCCGCGGTGCCCCTGGAGATCCACCTCAAGGCCTTCAACCCCCTCGTCCCGGCCGATGCCGAGACGAGCGGGATCCCGGTGGCCTCCCTCACCTACGAGCTCCACAACTCGACGGGCCGGCCAGTGGCGGCGGCCGTCTGCGGCACCCTGCCGAACTTCATCGGGGTCGATGGCTTCGAGACCCGCCGGGATTGGAAGGGCGACACGCTGCCCGCGGGGGCTTCGAAGAACCGGAACACCTTCCGACAGGGTCCCGCCTGCCAGGGGCTCTTCTTCGACTCCGAGGGCGTCGAGCCGCGGCACGCGGCCTGGGGAACAATGGCCCTCGTGACCCCGGCGGAGGCCGGGGTCACCCACCGCACCTCCTGGGCGAAGGAGGAGTGGGGGTACCCGATCCTGGACTTCTGGGACGACTTCAGCGCCGACGGCCGCCTCGACGAACGGGAGAAGCCGGAGAAGCTCGACTCGCCGGTGGGCTCGCTCGCGGTGGCGGTCGACGTTCCCCCCGGCGAGACGCGGGCGGTGACGTTCGTCCTGGCCTGGCATTTCCCGAACCGCTACACCTGGACGCCCCACGACACCGACGACGACCTCATCGGCAACCACTACACGACGCTCTATCGCGACGCGTGGGACGTCGCCGAGCGGACCGTGCCCCGGCTGTCCGAGCTGCAGGAGAAGACCGCCGGCTTCGCCTCCGCGGTGTGCGAGAGCGACCTTCCGGAAGAGGTCAAGGAGTCGGCACTGTTCAACGTGAGCACCCTCCGCACCCAGACCTGCTTCCGCACGCCCGATGGTCGGTTCTTCGGCTGGGAGGGCAGCGCCAGCCGGAAGGGCTGCTGCCACGGGTCGTGCACCCACGTGTGGAACTACGAGCAGGCGACACCGTTCCTCTTCGGCGCCCTCGCCGCGTCGATGCGCGAGGTGGAGTTCGGCTTTGCCACGTCTGATGACGGCCTGATGAGCTTCCGGGTCGGGCTCCCCTTGAGCCGCGGCCAGGAGTTCGGCAAGGCCGCCGCCGACGGGCAGATGGGCTGCATCCTCAAGATGTACCGGGACTGGCAGCTCTCGGGCGACGAAGAGCTGCTGCGGAGACTGTGGCCCCGGGTCCGCAAGGCGGTGGAGTTCTGCTGGATCGAGGGAGGTTGGGACGCCGACCGCGACGGCGTCATGGAGGGAGCCCAGCACAACACCATGGACGTGGAGTACTACGGCCCGAACCCGCAGATGGGCCTCTGGTACCTCGGAGCCCTCCGTGCGGCCGAGGAGATGGCGCGCTCCCTGGGCGACCGGGACTTCGCCGAGACCTGCCGCGCGCTGTTCGAGAGCGGCCGGACGTGGATCGACGCGCACCTCTTCAACGGGCGCTACTACGAGCACGAGGTGCGGCCCCCCGGCGACCCTTCGGAGATCGCGCCCCGCCTGCTGATCGGCATGGGCTCGGAGGACGTCACCCATCCCGACTACCAGCTGGCGGCCGGCTGCCTGGTCGACCAGCTCGTGGGCCAGTTCCTCGCCCACGTGTGCGGCCTCGGCCACCTCGTCGATCCGTCGAACGTGCGCCGCAGCCTCGAGAGCATCCTTCGCTACAACCTGCGGAAGGACCTGAGCGGCCACTTCAACAGCATGCGGTCGTTCGCCCTCGACTCGGAATCTGCCCTGCTCATGGCCAGCTACCCCGAGGACCGTCCCCGCAACCCGTTCCCGTACTTCACCGAGGCCATGACTGGCTTCGAGTACACCGCCGCGGTGGGGATGCTCTACGAGGGGATGGTCGACGAGGGGCTCGAGTGCATCCGGCTCGTGCGCTCGCGCTACGACGGCGCCCGGCGGAACCCCTTCGACGAGGCGGAGTGCGGGCATCACTACGCCCGGGCCATGGCCAGCTGGGCCGCGGTCCTGGCCTGGACCGGCTTTCGCTACTCCGCGGTCACCCGGACCCTGACCCTCGGGCTGCGCCCCGGCCGCTTCTTCTGGTCGAGCGGGTACGGCTGGGGAGACTACACGCTCTCCGGGGAAGGCCCGGCGCGCGAGCTGTCCCTCCGGGTCCGGGGCGGGCACCTCGAGGTGTCCCGGCTGGTCCTGGCGGGCTTCGGCGAGGAGGAGGTCGCGGACCCGCGACGGAGAGAAGAAGGGGACACGCTGATCCTGGTCGTCGAAGAGGGAGCGACCGGGTAGGCGAAGCCGAGGTGGGGTAAGGTGCGAGGTGGCCATGATGACCGGTCCCTGGCTCCTGTACGGGGCGAACGGCTACACGGGCGACCTCGTCGCGCGGCTCGCGGTGACGCGGGGCCACCACCCGATCCTGGCCGGGCGCCGGGCCGACGCCATCTGCGCTCTCGCCGACGAGCTGGACCTCCCCCGGCGTCTGTTCTCCCTCGACGACCCGGGACGCGTGGACGAGGGACTCGAGGGGATGAGCCTCGTTCTCCACTGCGCCGGCCCCTTCTCGCGCACCTCCCGGGCGATGGCCGACGCCTGCCTCCGGACGCGCACGCCCTACCTCGACATCACCGGCGAGGTGACGGTCTTCGAGGCGCTGGCCGCCCGTGACGGCGAGGCGCGCGACGCCGGGGTCGTGCTCCTGCCCGGCTCCGGCTTCGACGTCGTGCCCACCGACTGCCTCGCCCTCCACCTCAAGGGCCGTCTGCCCGGGGCGCGGCGACTCGCCCTGGGCTTCGAGGCCCGCGGGCGTGTCTCCCACGGGACCGCCCTCACCGCACTCGAGGGGCTGGGCCACGGCGGTCTCGTGCGCCGGAACGGTGTCCTCACCCCGGTTCCCTCGGCCTGGCGCACGCGATCGATCGACTTCGGGCAGGGGCCCCGCAAGGCCATCACCATCCCCTGGGGGGACGTCTCCACCGCCTGGCATTCGACCGGGATCCCGGAGATCGAGGTGTACGTGGCGGCCCCCTGGACCCTGCGCCTCCTCTCCCGGGCCAGCCGGGCCCTCGGGCCCCTGGCCGGCGCGGCCTGGCTGCAGCGGTTGCTCCGGCAGCGGGTCCGGGCCGGTCCCCGGGGCCCCTCCTCCGTGGAGAGGCTGCGGGGGCGGGCCTGGGTCTGGGGAGAGGCCGTGGACGACGGGGGCCGGCGTGCGGTGAGCCGTCTCCGGACGCCCGAGGCCTACACCTTCACCGCCCGGTCCTGCCTGGCCGCCGTGGAGCGCGTCCTGGCCGGCGCCGCCCCGGAGGGGTTCCAGACGCCCGCCTCGGCCTTCGGGCCCGACTTCGTTCTGGAGATCGAGGGGGTGGAGCGGGACGACGACCCCCAGGAGCCTGCCGTGCTCGCATGACCCCGTTCGCCGGGGCCTGGAACACCCTGAAAGGTCAGGGCCCGGTGGGCGCCGGGGGAGCCGCGCGGTACGACGATCGCGTGAGGGGCGACGACGACGAGGGCTTCGGCCCTGGCTTCGCCGCGGACCCGGGTCCCGGGTCCCCGCCCGTCACGACCGTCATCGCCTGCGCGGCGAGGTCGGCTGGGCCCGCCTCCAGCAGCTTCCGGTGCAGCCGCCGACCCTCCGCCTCGAAGGCCTGGCGCTCCGCCGTGGCGGCCGCGGCCAGCGCCGTGCGGCCCCGGGCCGAGGCGCGGTTGGCCTGCTTCCCCATCCACTCGGCGAGGACGTGAACGTCGTGGAGGACACCGATAGCGTCCTGGAGCTTCTTCCAGGTTGCGCTGGCCCCCGCCTCCCGGCCGCGGAGGGCCTCGTCCACCTCGGCGGTGTAGCGCAGCTGCCGAATCCGGCGCCGCAGGGCGTGGAGGGCCTCCGGGTCGTAGCGGTCGCCGACCGCCGCCAGGCCCTCGAGGACCCGGGCGCCCTCGCGCTCGCTCGCGGACCCGGTCCGGGAGAGGACCGTCTCGCTGTCGGCGGTTCCCCGGGAGCGGAGGCGCCGGAGGTGCCGGCGGAGCCCGTCGATGTCCAGATCGAGGATCCCCGCCGCCAGCCCGCGCCGGCTCCGGGTCCGTGCCGTCCTCATCCGGCGTCGCAGCTCGCGCTGCTCGGCCGAGACCTCCTCGAGACCGGCCAGCCGCTCGTCGAAGAGGGCCACCAGGACGTCGAGGTCGCGTCCGGCGCCGGCCGCTCGCGTGAGATCCCGGAGGATCCGCCGGGCCCTTCGGAGGCGCCTTCCCCCGGCCTTGCCCGCGAGGAGGGGCAGGGCCACCCGCAGGCGGCGGCCGGCCACCCGGAGCTGATGGACGGGCTCTTCGGCCCCGGCGAGGGCCCCCGGGAACTCCCGGAACACCCGACGAATGCGCTCCCGAAGGAGGCTGGCCGGGGCGGTTCCAGGCTTGGCAGGGGTCATGGTCGCTCGATGAGGGCGGGAAGAATACCACGCCCGTGTGACGAGGGAACCCCCGGAGGAGGTAAAATGGATGTTTATCCCTTTGGCAGGCCCCCGATGACCCCACCGACACCAGATCCCGCGGACTCCAGGGACGGCCCGGGCGGAAGTGAGCTCGTCGGGGCCCGCCCGATTGCCCCCGACGAGGCCCCGGGGGGGCGCCCGATGGCGGTGCTCGACATGGGGGCGAGCGCGCTCCGGCTGGTCGTGGCCGAGATGCCCCCGGAAGGGCCTCCACGCGTCCTGGAGGAGGCCTCTCGGGCCGTGGCCCTCGGCAAGGACGCCTTCACCTCGGGCCGCCTCGGCGCCCCCACCATCGAGGCCGCCCTGCGGGCCCTCGAGGGCTTCCGCCGGATCATGGACTCCTACGGGGTCGTGGGCTACCGGGCGGTGGCCACGAGCGCGGTGCGCGAAGCACTCAACCGGGACACGTTCCTCGACCGGGTGAAGATGCGGACGGGGATCGACGTGGAGGTCATCGACGGCTCCGAGGAGAACCGTCTCACCTACATGGCCGTACGGGAGGCCCTCCGCGACGACGAGACGCTCGGCGGGGCCGACTCGCTCCTGGTGGAGGTGGGCGGGGGCAGCGCCGACATCTCCTTCCTCCGGCAGGGGGCGCCGGTCTACTCCGGGACCTACGCCCTGGGGGCCATCCGCATGCGGCAGAACCTCGCTTCGTGGCACGGGAGCCACGAGCAGAGGGTGCGTCTGTTCCGTCGCCACGTCCAGAACATCGTCGAGGACATTCGACGCGAGATGCCCCTTCGGGCGGCCCGGCAGTTCGTCGCCCTCGGGGGTGACGCGCGCTTCACCGCCGATCAGACGGTGGGCGAGGCGCGGGACCGACGGGTGCGCCACGTCGATCGGGAGCCGTTCCTGGCCTTCTGCGAGGAGACCGCGGCCCTCGACGACGACCAGCTCGTGGAGCGGTACCGCCTCCCGCAGGCGAGGGTGGAGTCCCTCGCGCCGGCCTTGCTCGTGTACCAGGAGCTCCTGCTCGAGACGCAGGCGACCCGGGTGCTGGTTCCCGAGGCCACCCTCCGGGCCGGCCTCCTCCTCGACATGGTGCGCACCGCCGAGGGGCACGGCATCGAGGACTTCTCGAAGCAGGTCCTCGCCTCGGCGGCGGCCCTGGGCGAGAAGTACCGCTACGACGAGTCCCACGCCCGCCACGTGGCCCACCTCGCCACCCGCCTCTTCGACGAGCTCCGCTCCGAGCACGGGCTCGGCGAGCGGGCCCGGCTGATTCTCGAGGTGGCGGCGTTGCTCCACGACATCGGGGCGTTCGTCAGCCTGCGCGGCCACCACAAGCACGGCCAGTACGTGCTCTCGGCGGCCGAGATCTTCGGGCTCAGCCGGGAGGACATGGCGGTGATCTCGAATGTGGCCCGGTACCATCGGCGGGCCTCTCCGAACAAGTCTCACCTGCCCTACATGGCCCTCGACAGCGAGGCCCGCGTCCTGGTCAACAAGCTCGCCGCGATCCTCCGGGTCACCAACGCCCTCGACGCGGACCACCTGCAGAAGGTTCGCGACGTCCGGATGCTGAAGGCCGGGGACCAGTGGGTCCTCGAGGTCGACGGCGCCGGGGACCTGACCATCGAGCGCCTGGCCGCCCTCGCCCGCGCGGACCTGCTGACCGAGGTCTTCGGACACAAGGTCACCTTCAGGGAGGCGGGAGGACAGCAATGAGGACGCCAGCGGTGCCCCGGGACCCGGAGCGCTTCCTGAACCGCGAGCTGAGCTGGCTCGAGTTCAACCGGCGCGTCCTCGAGGAGGCGAAGGACGACTCGAGCCCCCTCCTGGAGCGGCTCAAGTTCGCGGTGATCGTGGCCAGCAACCTCGACGAGTTCTTCATGGTGCGCGTGGCCGCGCTCAAGAACGCCCTGGCCGAGGGCGACATCGCCCCCGACCTGGCCGGGCTCACCCCCGTCCAGCAGCTCCAGAGGATCGCCGCGAGTGCGCACGTGATGGTGGACGAGCTCTACGCGACCCTGCACGAGAGCCTCCTGGGCGGCCTCGCCCCCCGCGGCCTGCGGCTGCAGTCGCCGGTCGAGCTGCAGCCTCCGGTCCGCGCGGCCCTCGGGCGCCACCACCGCGACGAGGTGATGCCGGCGCTCACCCCTCTCGCCATCGACGCCTCGCGCCCCTTCCCCATGCTGGCCGGCCTCAGCCTCAACCTCGCCGTCCTGCTCGCGCCCGCCGCCGGGGACGAGCAGGAGCGCCTGGCGGTGGTCCAGGTCCCCGGGGGACTCCCCCGTCTCGTGCACCCTTCGGGTGCCGAGGGCATGGTCTACGTGCTCCTCGAAGACGTGATCCGCTCCGAGATCGGCGCCCTGTTCCCCGGCCAGGAGATCCGGGACGTGGCCGCCTTCCGAGTGACCCGGGACTCCGAGCTGGACCTCGACGACGAGGGCGGCACCGATTTCCTCCAGGTGATCGAGGAGGAGCTCAAGAACCGCCGTCGCAGCGGAATCGTCCGGCTGGAGGTGGAGGACTCGGTTTCTCCGCCGCTCCTCTCTCTCCTGTCGACCCTGCTGGCCGTCGGCCCGGAGGACACGTACCAGGTTCGCGGACCGGTCGACATCCGGCCGCTGATGCAGCTGACGAAGCTGCCGGCCCTCGAGGACCTGCGGGACACTCCCCTCAAGCCCCAGCCGACGGTGACCGTCGGGGGAGAGGACCTCTTCGAGCTCCTCGACGAGCGCGACGTCGTGCTCCATCACCCCTTCGACTCCTTCGATCCGGTGGAGAATCTCGTCTCGTCCGCCGCCGACGACCCCAACGTCCTCGCCATCAAGCTCACGCTGTACCGGACGAGCGGCCGCTCGCCGATCGTGCGCGCGCTCGCCCGCGCGGCCGAGAACGGCAAGCAGGTCACCGTCCTCGTGGAGCTGCTGGCCCGCTTCGACGAGGAGTCCAACATCCGGTGGGCCCGTCGGCTGGAGGAGGCGGGCTGCCACGTGATCTACGGCATCCGGGGCTACAAGACCCACTCCAAGATCTGTCTCGTGGTGAGACGGGGCCGCCGGGGCATCGACCGGTACGTCCACCTCGGCACCGGAAACTACAACGACCGCACCGCCCGGCTGTACACCGACTTCGGCCTGATGACGTCGGATCCGGAGATCGGGGAGGACGCCTCGTCGTTCTTCAACGCGCTCACCGGCTACTCCGACCCCCCGCGGATGAAGAAGCTGGTCATGGCCCCGACCCAGCTGCGCGAGCGTGTGCTGCGGCTCATCGATCGGGAACGGGAGCGCGCCGAGGGGGGGCAGGCGGCCGAGATCCGGGCCAAGATGAACTCCCTGGTCGACGAGGAGATCATCCGGGCTCTCTACGCGGCGGCGGGCGCCGGGGTGCGGATTCACCTCAACGTGCGCGGGATCTGCTGCCTCCGTCCGGGGGTGCCGGGCCTCTCGGAGACGATCGAGGTGGTGTCGATCGTGGACCGCTTCCTCGAGCACGCGCGGATCTTCTACTTCGGCAACGGCGGCGACGACGAGGTCTACCTCTCGAGCGCGGACTGGATGCCCCGCAACCTCGATCGGCGGATCGAGCTGCTCTTCCCGGTGGAGTCGCACGAGGGACGGTCGAAGGTGCTCCGGGCCCTCGAGTTCGCCTTCCGGGACGACGTCAAGGCCCGCGTTCTGCAGAACGACGGCCGCTACCAGCGACGCCCCCGGCGACAGGGCGAGCCACCCTTCCGCTCCCAGATCGAGCTGCACCGGGAGGCGGCCCGGGCGGCGGAGCGGGCACGGCAGGCCGCCGACGTGGCCCTCGAGCCCCTCGCCGCGCCCGAGGTTTGAGGGTGGGGGGCCGCCCCGTCCCCCCGCCGTCGCTCACGCCCGGGGAGCAGGACGCCTTCGAGAAGGGAGTGTCCGAGTTCAACCGCGGCCACTTCTACGAGTGCCACGACACCCTCGAGGAACTCTGGGCCGGCGTCCGGGGCCCGAGCCGGGACTTCCTCCAGGGCCTGATCCAGGTGGCGGTCGGGTTCTACCACCTCGGCAACGAGAACCCGGTCGGCGCCAGGAGGCTCTTTGCGCGCGCCCTGCAGCGTCTCGAGGGCTATCCCGGGGACTACGCCGGCGTCGACGTTGCCGCGCTACGCTCGTGCGTCGTCGGCTGGCAGGGCCGCCTCTCAACGGAGGGCGCCCCCGCCGCGCCGGCCCCCCTGCCCCCGAGGCTGCGTCTCCTCGGCCAGGGACACGATCGCCATGGCGACATTGGCTTGGGTCGGCACATCTGCTATCGTCCCGACGAGGTCTGGCCGCGCATGCGACGGCCCTCGAGAGCCCGTGGCGGACACCGTGACGCGGGCGGCGCCCCGACCAGGCACGAAGAGCCGGCAGGAACGATGACCACTCATTTCGAAGAGTCCCTCGAGCGTGACATCGACCGGATCAAGGAAGAGGTCCGCGAGATGTCCGCCATCGCCGAGCAGTCACTCCGCGACTGCGCACGGGCCTTCGTCGAGAACGACCGGCAGCTGGCCTTCGCCGTCATCCTCCGCGACCAGCACATCGACGAGAAGGAGAAGGCGATCGACCGGCGCTGCCTCGAGTTCCTGGTCCGCCAGCAGCCGGTGGGAGCCCACCTCCGATTCGCCTACAGCACGATCAAGATCAACCTCGAGCTCGAGAGGGTCGGGGACTACGCCGAGAGCGTGGCCCGGCAGGTGGTGAAGCTGGGGAAGTTTCCCCCCGCGCCGGATCCGCTGAAGCAGTGGATCACCGAGATGGCGGACCGCTCCATCCCCATGCTCCACGACGCCGTCGAGGCCTTCGTGACCCAGGACGCGGAGGCGGCCCAGAAGGCGATGGAGGCGGAGCCGGCAGTGGACGCGCTCAAGCGGAAGTTCAATGCCGAGGTGGTCGACCTCGTCCGCGAAGGGAAGATTCCCCCGGAGGGGATCGCCCCCCTCCAGACCATCGGCCGCCGCTTCGAGCGCGTGGCCGACCAGGCCCGCAACGTGTGCATGGAGGTGCTCTACCTGTGCACCGGCGAGCTGGCCAAGCACCCCGACGCGGAGACCATCCGGATCCTGTTCGTCGACGAGCGCAACTCGTGCCGCAGCCAGATCGCCGAGGCCATCGCGAACTCACTCGATCGGCCCGGCTTCGCCTTCGCCAGCGCCGGACTGGAGCCGGACACGATCGACGAGAAGACCCTGCAGCTCCTCAAGGAGAAGGGCCTCGACGTCACCCACCTCGCGCCGAAGTACGTCTACCAGGTCCCGGACCTCGACAAGTTCCAGGTCACCGTCGGCCTGGCGGAGAGGGTCAGGGAAGCCTTCCCCCGTACTCCCCGGAAGATGGTGTACGTGGACTGGAGCCTCGACGACCCCTCGCAGGTCGAGGGCTCGCCGGAGAAGGTCCACGCGGCCTACGAGGCCGCGTTCGAGTACCTCTCGAGTCACATCCGTGAGCTCGTCGAAGCCGTCCTCGGAAACCGCTCCGAGTAGAAACCGTCGTCATTTCGTTCACAGGAGAGATTCATGAAGCGACTGCAGTCCCTTCCCCGCCTTCGCCCGACCCTCGGAGTCGTCGCCGTCGCCGCCGCCCTCGTGGCGTGCGGGCCGTCGGGAGGGGGAGGGGGTGAGGAGGAGGCCGGAGCCACGATCATCCAGAACAAGGGCTCCGACACCATGGTCAACGTCGCCCAGGTGTGGGCCGAGAAGTACCGGGCGGTGGCGCCGGACGTCGAGGTCGAGGTGTCCGGCGGCGGCTCGGGGGTGGGGCTCGCCGCCCTCATCCGGGGAGCGGTGGACGTCGCCAACGCCAGCCGAGACATGAAGCCGCAGGAGATGGAGGCGGCGGAGAAGAACACCGGCAAGACGCCCAAGGAGTTCACGGTGGGCTACGACGCCCTCGCGGTGTACGTCCACAAGGACAATCCGCTCAATGAGATCGATCTGCCCACGCTGGCCGAGATCTACGTCGAGGGCGGCACTGTCACACGATGGTCACAGATCGGTGTCACGATTCCCGGCGTATCGGACGACACGATCGTCCGGGTCAGCCGTCAGTCCAGCTCCGGGACCTACGAGTTCTTCCGCGACCACGTTCTCCAGAAGCGGGACTTCGCCCTCGGCTCGCGGGACCTGAACGGCTCCAAGGAGGTCGTGGAGCTCGTGAGCAGCACCCCGACGGCGATCGGCTACAGCGGCATGGGATACGCAACGGAGCACGTCAAGATGCTCCGCCTGGCCTCCGAGGCCGGGGGCGAGTCGTTCGAGCCGTCCGTCGAGAACACCAACAACCGCACCTACCCCCTGGCGCGCTCGCTGCACCTGTACACCCTCGGCGAGCCGGAGGGCGCGCTGAAGGCCTACATCGAGTGGATTCTCTCGCCCGCCGGCCAGAAGGTGGTGGAGGACAGCGGCTATGTGCCCCTCGCGACGAGCGAGTCGGAGCCCGCGCCCGAGCCCGAGACCGAACCCACGGAGGACTGATCGCCGCCGGTCGAGCCGCGTCCCGGCGGCGCGCTGACGACACGGCCATCGACGCGCCAGAATGACGAACGACCGTTCCAGGAAGACTGCGAGAATGAGCCGCCCCTGGTGGGCGGTGCTCGGCGAGAAGCTGCTCGAAGGGGTGATCCGCCTGAGCGGTGTCAGCGCGATCATCTTCGTGCTGTCGATCTTCTTCTTCATCTTTCGCGAGGCGGCGCCCGTTCTGGCCAGCGAGGGGTTCAAGCTCAGCCAGTTCCTCTTCAGCACCGAGTGGTACCCCACCTCGGCCGTGAACGTCCGCTACGGAACGCTCGCGCTGACCGTCGGCACCGCCAGCGTGACCGTCCTCGCCATGATCCTGGCGGTGCCCATGGGGCTCGGGGCCGCGGTCTACATCTCCGAGTTCTGCGGTCCCCGGGTCCGGGAGACGCTCAAGGTCGTCATCGAGCTCCTCTCCGCCATCCCGAGCGTCGTGTGGGGCTTCATCGGTCTCACCGTGATGAGCGAGCTCATCACCCGGTACACCGGGGCCCCGGTGGGGGTGAACGTCCTCAACGGGGGGATCATCCTCGCCCTGATGAGCGTCCCGATCATCGTCTCGATCGGCGAGGACGCGCTCAAGGCCGTCCCCGACTCGTACCGCGAGGCCGGCCTCGCCCTCGGGGCGACCCGCTGGCAGCTCGTCTACCGGGTGCTCATCCCGGCCGCGCGCAACGGGCTGCTGGCGGCAGTCCTCCTGGGCGTGGGCCGGGCGGTCGGGGAGACGATGGCGGTGCTCATGGCCACCGGCCACGCCGTCCACATCCCCAGTGGGATTCTCGACTCCGTGCGAACCCTCACCGCGAACATCGCGGCCGAGCTCGGGGAGGCGCCGGCGGGGTCCGACCACTACCGGGTGCTGTTTCTCACCGGCGTCCTGCTGTTCTCCATCACCTTCGTCGTCAACCTGAGCGCGGATCTCGTGATCCGCGGCATCCGGAAGAAGTGACGATGGCCACCGAGGCCCTGCCCCGCAGCCGCTTCGCCCGCACCCCCTTCGGGACGCGCAAGGAGCGCACCGAGAAGCTCGCGGGCACCGTCTTCGGACTCATGTCGGCGGCCATGGTGGCCCCGCTCATCGCCATCGTCGCCTACCTGTTCTGGCTCGCCTGGCCGTCCCTGAGCTGGGAGTTCCTCGTCGACGTGCCCCGCAAGGGCATGACCGAGGGGGGCATCTGGCCCGCCTTCGTGGGCACGCTCTATCTCGTGGGAATGTCCCTGGCCGTCTCCGCTCCCATCGGGGTCCTGGCCGCGGTCTACCTCAACGAGTACGCGAAGGACAACTGGTTGAACCGGGTCGTGAACCTGGCGGTGATCAACCTCGCCGGGGTGCCGAGCATCGTTCACGCCCTCTTCGGCCTCGGGGCCTTCGTCTACGCGGCCCGCTTCGGCTACTCGATCATCTCCGCCTCCCTGACCCTGGCCATCATGACCCTGCCGGTCATCATTGCCAGCACCCGGGAGGCCCTGGCCTCGGTGCCGGTGTCCTTCCGGGAGGCGTGCTGGAACGTGGGGGCCACCCGCTGGCAGACCATCAAGGCCGTGGTCCTCCCCAACTCGATCAGCGGCATCCTCACCGGCCTCATCCTGCAGGTCAGCCGAGCCGCGGGCGAAACGGCTCCCATCATGTTCACCGGCGCCGTCTTCTTCAAGGCCGTGAGCCGGGGCGACCTCTTCCCCTACGCCCTCCACGAGCAGTGCATGGCCCTCTCGATGCACCTCTACACCCTCTCGACCCAGGTCCCCAACGTGAAGCCGTCGCTGCCCTACGCGACGGCGGTGGTGCTCCTGGGATCGGTCCTCCTGGTCAACGCCGCCGCCATCGCGCTCCGGGTGTGGCTGCGCGCGCGAAAGAGATGGTGACGGGGTGAGCGAGCGGGCCCCCAAGATCGCGGTGGAGAATCTCCGCCTGGCCTACGACTCGAAGGAGGTGATCCACGGGATCTCCTTCGAGGTCGAGCCCAACGAGATCCTCGCGGTGATCGGCCCCGCGCAGTCGGGCAAGACCTCGATGCTCCGGTGTCTCAACCGGACCATCGACTTCGCCGCCAACGCCACCGTGAGCGGGACGATCCGCGTCGACGGCGAGGACGTGCGCAAGGTGAAGGACGTGTTCACCCTGCGGCGCAAGATCGGGATGGTCGCCCCCCTGCCCGTGGGGCTGCCCCTCACCATCTACGACAACGTGGCCTTCGCCCCTCGCTCGGCGGGGCTCACCGGCAAGGCCGACCTCGACCCGATCGTCGAGCGGTGCCTGCAGCAGGCGGCGCTCTGGGACGAGGTGAAGGACCGCCTCGGCAGCCTCGGGACCGCGCTCTCGGGTGGCCAGCAGCAGCGGCTCACCATCGCCCGGGCGCTGTCCCACGAGCCGGAGATCCTCTGCCTCGACGAGTTCTCGATCGCCATCGACCCGGTCACGACGATGCGCATCGAGGACGTCCTGAAGGAGCTCCGGAGAGAGATCACCATCATCCTCGTGACCAACCTGACCCAGCAGGCCCGGCGCCTCGCGGACCGCACGATGTTCCTGTGGAACGGGGAGATCGTCGAGATCGACACGACCGGTGTGATGTTCTCGGGCCAGCCGAAAGACCCCCGGACCCGCGACTACGTGAGGGGAGTCTTCGGATGAGCGAGAGCGCGCTCGCCATCAGGACCCGGGGCCTCAACCTCTGGTACGGCTCGTTCCAGGCCCTCGTCGACGTCTCGATCGAGATCAAGCACGGGATCGTCACCTCGCTCATCGGGCCCAGCGGGTGCGGGAAGACGACGCTCCTTCGCTGCTTCAACCGCGTCAACGAGCGCTACGGCAACGTCAAGACCACGGGAGAGATCCGGATCCTCGACGAGAACATCTACGCGCCCGACGTGTCCCTGGTCGAGCTGCGGAAGGCGGTGGGGATGGTCTTCCAGCGGCCGAACCCGCTCCCGATCTCGGTCTACGAGAACGTCGTCTTCGGCCTCCGCATCCACTCCCCGCGAGGAGAGCTGAAGAAGCCGGTCATGGACGAGGCGGTGGAGAAGGCCCTCACCGAGGTGGGCCTCTGGAAGGACCTGAAGGATCGGCTCGATGCCTCGGCCACGGGCCTCCAGCTCGAGCAGCAGCAGAAGCTGTGCCTCGCCCGGCTCCTGCCCCTCAAGCCCGAGGTGATCCTCATGGACGAGCCGGCCTCGGCCCTGGACGTGGACGGGACCAGGGCCATCGAGGAGCTGATGTTCGAGCTGCGGGGTCGCTACACGATCGTCGTCGTGACCCACAACATGGGCCAGGCGCGGCGGGCCAGCGACGAGTGCATCTTCATGCTCCTCGGGGAGGTGATCGAGCACCGGCGCACCGAGGACCTCTTCCTCAACCCGAAGAACCCGAAGACGGCGGAGTACGTCGAGGGCCGCTACGCCTGATCCCGGGCCGGGGCCCGGGCCAGGCGGTAGCCGAGGGGCTTCACGGTGATGAGCTGGGGGGCCAGGCCGGGCAGCTTCTCCCGCACCCGGCGGACGTGGACGTCGACCGTGCGCGTACCCTCGGTGTAGGAGTAGCCCCAGACCGTCTCGAGGAGGGCCTGGCGGGTCAGGACGCGCCCGTCCGCCTCCAGGAGCGCCTGGAGCAGGGCGAACTCCTTCGCCGTCAGGTGGACGCTGCGGCCGGCCCAGCGCACGGTGTGGCGGGTGCGGTCGACCTCCAGCGGACCGTGCCGCAAGGGAGCCTCCCCGTCGTCCCGTCGTTCGAGACGCCGGAACAGCGCCCGGGCCCGGGCCACGAGCTCCTTGGGACTGAACGGCTTGACCACGTAGTCGTCGGCCCCGACCTCGAGCCCCACGACGCGGTCGGACTCGTCACCCCGGGCGGTCAGCATGATGATCGGGAGGCTCTCGGTGTGGGGATCGCGCCGGAGGGCCGCGCACAGGCTCAGGCCGTCCATGCCCGGAAGCTGGAGGTCGAGGACCAGGAGATCGAAGCTCTTCTCCTTCAGACGGTTGAATGCCTCGCTGCCGTCGGCGAGGGCCTCGACCCGAAGGCCCTCGCCCTCCAGGTAGTGGGTGATCAGCTCCACGATGTCCGGGTCGTCCTCGACGATGAGCACGTGCTTCATGGCGGGTCCCAGCATACCCCCGCCCGCGGGTGCGGGCATGGCTCTCGGGCGAGGCCGGCGGCGCGCCTCGTGGGAGTGGGTTATTCTGACGTCAAGGTTCCCATGGACGAAACACCTCCGCAGACGTATTTCCAGAAGGGCTTCAACCTCAAGACGGTGGTGGGCCCGGTGCTCGCCGAGAGCTACGACTCGTCGGTCGTGGAACGACTCAAGGAGCTGAGCTACCTCGCGCAGGCCGGTGACGTAAGGATCAAGCTCGCGCGCGAGTTCGGGTTCTGCTACGGGGTCGACCGCGCCGTCGAGTACGCGTACGAGGCCCGGGAGAAGTTCCCGGACCGGCGGATCTTCCTCTCGGGAGAGATCATCCACAACCCCGAGGTGAACGGTCGGATCGAGGGCCTGGGCATCCGCATCCTTCCCGACCACCGCCGCCCGGAGGAGCGGTACGCCGACGTCGAGGCGGCAGACGTCGTCATCCTGCCCGCCTTCGGGGTCTCGGTGGCGGAGCTCGAGCACCTGCGCTCGAAGGGGTGCGTCCTGGTCGACACCACCTGCGGCAGCGTCCTCAACGTCTGGAAGAACGTGCGCCGGTACGCCCGCGACGGCTTCACCGCCGTCATCCACGGCAAGCACCTCCACGAGGAGACCAAGGCCACGGCGTCCCAGACCCACCCCGGGGGGCGCTACCTCTGCGTCCGCAACCGCGAGGAGGCCGAGGAGGTGTGTCGCTTCATCCGGGGCGAGATTCCCCCGGAGCGCCTGGTCGAGCAGTTCGGCGAGGCCATGAGCCCCGACCTCGACCCGGTGCGCGACCTCCAGCGCATCGGCCTGGCCAACCAGACGACCATGCTCATGAGCGAGAGCCTGGAGATCCAGGACATGCTCCGCGCGGCCATGCTCGGCCGCTGGGGCGTGTCGCAGCTCGAGGAGCGCTTCCGGGCCTTCGACACCATCTGCTCCGCCACCCAGGAGCGCCAGGACGCCGTTCTCGACATGCTCGACGCCGGCGGGCTGGACGTGATGGTCGTCATCGGTGGCTACAACTCCAGCAACACCCAGGCCCTGGCCCGGATCTGCGCGGAGCGCCTGCCCACCTTCCACATCAGCGGCGCCGACCGCATCGAGGAGACCACCATCCACCACCGGCCCATAGGCGTCGAGCAGGTCGAGGTGACGTCCGAGGCCTGGCTCCCCGAGGGCCCGGTCACCGTCGGTCTCACCGCCGGCGCCTCGACACCCAACAACGTGGTGGGCGAGGTCGTCAAGAGGATCCTGGCCCTGCGGGGTCAGACGCCCGACGCCCTCGTCGCCGGCTGACCGCCCGTCATCCTGAGGGCCTTCCGCGTGGAGCGCGGCCCGAAGGATCTCTCCGTATGGCCAACGTAGGGAATCCTCGTTGAGTGGGTCCCGCGCCCGCAGGCGCGGTCAGATCTCGCGAACGAGAACCCTCCGCAGCGTCTCCGCGTCGATGTTGGCCCCGGAGAGGACGACGGCCACCGTCTTGCCGGAGAGCTCCTCGCGCAGGGCCAGCAGGCCGGCCAGGCCCGCCGCCCCGGCTCCCTCCACCAGGGTGTGGGTGGAGGCGAGAAGCAGGCGCAGGGCCTCGGCGATCGCCGCATCCGTGACCGTAACGAAGCCGGCAAGGCCGGCCCGCAGAGCACCGAAGGTGAAGGGGTACGTGTTCCGGGTGGCGAGCCCGTCCGCGAAGGTGTCCGCCGCCGGGTGGGAGACGCGCCGGCCGAGGTGCCAGGCGTCGTGGATGGCCGCGGCCCCGGCGGCCTGCACCCCGTAGACAGGCAGCCCCGGCCGGAGCGCGCGGGCGACGGTGATTCCCCCGACCGCCTGGGAGCCCCCGCCCACCGCGAAGACGAGGGCGTCGATTCCGGGCTCCTCCTCCAGGATCTCCAGGGTGATGGTTCCCGCCCCCGCCACCACCGTCGCGTCGTTCGTGGAGTGGACGACGTGCAGCCCCTCCTCCTTCACCAGGCGGTCCGCGGCGGCGATGGCCGCGTCGTAGTCGCGGCCCTCCTCGACGAGCCGCGCCCCCAGGGCCCGCACCGCCGCGTTCTTCTCGGGGTTGTTTCCCTCGGGGACGCAGACGGTGACCGGGATCCCGAGCCGTCGACCGGCCCAGGCCAGCCCGAGACCGTGGTTCCCTCGGGTCGCCGCCACCACCCCCGACGGGGTGGGCCGCAGCGCGGTCAGGGCCGAGACCCCGTTGCGCACCTTGAAGGCGCCCGTGGGCTGGAAGTTCTCGTGCTTGACGAGCACCCGGATCCCCCGTCCCACCTGCTGATCGAGCAGCGGATACCGGCGCAGGGGCGTGACCGGCAGGTGCAGCCGGATGCGATCGCGGGCGGCCCGCACGTCCGCGAAGGAGATCGGCTCGTCGCTCATGTTCCGAGGGTCCTCCCGCGTCCCTGTCGCGGCCCGGAGGCGGCTGTGCGGTGTCCGATGGCCGACCGTACGGCTCTCTGGGCGACGGTCGTTTGCTCAGACGGCTCGAGAATCTTGAGAGGGCCTCCAAGCGCGACAGGGTGGCGCTGCTGCGCAACATCGACGTGTCCCTGAAGGGTGCCGGGGCTCTTGAGATCCTCGATCGGTCCAGCCCTGGCACCGCGCCTCGGTACAATAGCGCATAGATGGGCGAGTTCTCGAACATCGAGTGGACCGACGCGACCTGGAATCCGGTCCGCGGGCTGCACGAAGATCAGTCCCGGCTGCGCACACTGCTAAGCGGAGACCTTCGCCGAGAAAGGGCGAGGTGTTCGTGAAAGCGGCGGGCGCGTCCGTCGTCAACGTAGGGCGGCGTCAGGACGAGAGCAGTCGGAAGAGGCTGCTCGCTTTCAGCCGGCGATCGAAGGTGGCCGTCTTCTCGCAGCCGGCTTCCCGGCCCCGGCGACCGATGACGTAGTCGGCGAAGTCTCCGCCTCCGGAACGGTAGTCCTCGAGACCTTCGCGCACCACGTCCTTCTGGTCGATCTCCAGCTGGGCGGTGGCGAGAATCCGCTCGAGGGCCATGGCGATCGTCCGCCGGTCGAACGCGTAGGCCCCGCGGAGCACCCAGACGAGCTCGCAGAGGGCGACGGTGCTGACGAACAGCCGCTCTCCCCCGGACACGGCTTCCGCCACAACGGCATTCGCCCGGCGAGACTGACGCGGGTGGTCCTGGGTCAGGTAGCGGACGAGGACGTTCGTGTCGAGCCCGGTCAAGGCTTTTCGCCCCGCCGGGCGATCGCCTCGTCCATCGCCTCCAGTGTGACCGGTCCTCGACTAGCTCGGCGCAGGAGCCCCCGGAGCTCGCTCACGTCCACGTCCCCGGCCCGCACGCGCACCTCTCCGTTCTCGTCGAGCACGAAGTCGATCCGGTCTCCCGGCCGGATCCGGAGGACCTCCCGCACCCGGCGAGGGAGGGTCACTTGCCCCTTGCTGGTGACAGTCGCGGTGGGCATCTTACCTCCAGTAGGAATCACGCCTCTCGGTAAGGATACCATGGCCTCCTTCGGCCCTCATGCGCCAGCGGAGAGCGTGAGCCGGTGTCCGGTGGGTCGCTCGAACCAGCAACCGATTCCGAGGAAACGAGGGCCACGGATCGCCGCCTCCGGGCAGGAAGGACGCGGGGGTCGGGCGCGGCTGCACCCTCGCAGCGCTTCCTCGTCGCGGAGCTGCCGCTGCC
>JAJDNS010000188.1 GCA_022340585.1 Acidobacteriota bacterium | reverse complement strand
TGGGTGGTGGGCATCACCAACGCCTTCAACCTCCTCGACAACATGGACGGGCTCTCGGCGGGGGTGGCCCTCGTCGCCTCCCTGGTCCTCCTCCTGAACGCCTGGCTCCTGGGCGGGTTCTTCATGAGCCTCGTCTACGTGGCGCTGATCGGGAGCCTCCTCGGGTTCCTCGTCTACAACTGGCACCCGGCCTCGATCTTCCTGGGCGACAGCGGGAGCCTCTTCATCGGCTTCGTCCTCGCCTCCCTCACCCTCCTGCAGCGCTACGTGTCCCACGCGTCGAGCTCGTACTTCCCGGTGCTGATGCCGGTCCTCGTCCTCGCCCTCCCCATCCTCGACACCACCACCGTCACCGTCATCCGCATCCGGGAGCGCCGGCCCATCTACGTGGGTGACAGCCGGCACCTCTCCCACCGCCTGGTCTCCCTGGGGATGCGGCCGCCCCTGGCCGTCTTCACGATCTACCTCATCTCGCTGGGCCTGGGCCTCGGCGCGGTGGGCCTCGCCCACGCCAGCCTCACCCACTCCGTGATCATCCTGGTCCAGGCCCTGACGGTGGTGGTGGTCGTGCTCATCCTGCTCTTCTACGAGCGTCGGGTGGGGCCGCGGGAGGAGGCGCGGTGACCGTCCTCCCCCTGCTCCTCGCCGCCCTGGCCACGGTGCCGGTCCCGGAGGTGAGGGCGGTGCGGTTCACCATCATCGACCACCGGGCGGCGCTCCGGGTGCTGGTCTCCGAAGACATGCCCCCGGGGCAGATCGTCCGCGAGGAGGCGGAGGTGGTGATCCGCCTCCCCGGCGTGGCCCCGGAGAACTTTCCCCTCCCCGCGGTGGAGCGGCCGCTCGAGGGCCTCTGGGTCGAGCGCGAGGAGGGCGCCACCGTGCTGCGGGTGAACGTGGCCCCGGACGTGCCGTTCGAGGCCAGCGCCGAGCCGGGGATGGTGACCGTGGTGTTCGGGGCCCGACCCGACCCGGCCGAGCGCGGGGCAGTGACCCCGGAGCTGTACGCGCTCCTCTTCCCCGCCGGGGTCCTGGTCGGCGCCGAGGAGGAACGGGAGGATGAAGAGGAGGAGACCTACGGGGGGGAGAGAGAGGGCCTCTACTTCGGTCGCATCCACCTCCAGCCCTACCTCACCCTGAGCTACGTCGACGCCGACATCCAGGCCTTCGACAACCCCCAGCCGGTCCGCACTCACTACCTGGAGGTGGTGCCGGGGCTGACGGCGACGTCGCCCCTCATGACCGGCCGTCTCGCCGTCGAGCTCGAGCCGCGCTTCCGATTCTTCTCGGACATCCCGGAGGTCAACGAGACCGCGTTCTTCTCGGGCATCCGCTACGAATTCCCCCTGGGGACCCGCACGCTCCTGCGTCTCGGGCACCGGTACGTCACCGCCATCCTGGAGACCACGGTGGTGGACCCGGGCATGGAGTACTTCTTCGGGCTCAGCCGGTACTCGTTCAACAACTCGACCGCCGGGGCCCGGATCACCGTGGGTCCCAGCCTCACCGCCGAGATCGACGCCGGCTACCGCTGGAGCCGCTTCGACCAGACCGAGGCGGTGGGCTTCTTCGACTATGATGCGTTCAACGTGAGGGCGGGGCTGGGCTACGATCTGAGGAGTGACCTGAGGGCCATCGTGAGCTACGCCTACGACCACATCCCGTCGCCGTCGGACCGTCCCATCGCGGAGTCGACCTCCCACAACCTGCTCGCCACCCTGAACGGGCAGCTGACCCCTCTCACCTCCGGCGAGGCCACGGTGGGCGTGCGTCGGCAGACGAACCCCCTCGGGACCTCGACCAGCTCGACCTACACCGGTCTCACCCTCGGGGGCACGCTGCGACGGGAGCTGGGGCACTCCTCGAACCTCGGGCTCCGGTTCCAGCGGACGTCCACCCCCTCGGGCTTCGCCGACAACCCCTACTACGTGCACAACACCGTGCAGGCGAGCCTCGACGTCCCGATCCCCCTCGGGCTCTGGGCCCGGGGCTCGGTGGGGTACCTCTGGAACCGTTACCCCAACGTCGTCCCGGTGATCGGCGAGCCCCGACGTGACGACATCTGGGCCTGGATGGTGGGGCTGGGGCGTCAGCTCGGCTGGCGGAGCTGGATCCGGGCCGACTACCGCCGGGAGCAGAGAGACTCGAACGTCGCCGGCTACGACGTGACCAACGACGGGTTCCTGATCCAGTTCGGCATCGGGCGCCTGGGCCCGGGGGGCGCCCAGTGACGACCACGCTCCTGGTCGCGCTCCTCGTGGCCCTGCCCCTGGGCCAGGAGCCGCCGGCCGACGCGTCCACGGCGCTCGAGCCGGTGGAGTCCCCGGCACCGCAGGACATCGAGCCCGCCCCCGCGGCCGAGGCCGAGGGCCCGGCCCCCTCCGAGCTCGAGTACCAGGTTGGCTCCGGGGACGTGCTCGAGGTCGAGGTCATCGGCAACGACGATCTCTCGCGACTGCCCACCGTCCAGACCAACGGGGCCATCCTCCTGCCCCTCCTCGGCGAGGTGCAGGTGGCGGGGCTCAACGTCGCCGAGATCCAGCGCAAGGTCACCAACCTCCTGGAGAAGGACTACCTGGTGAACCCGCAGGTGGTGGTCAAGGTCTCCCAGTACAACAGCCAGTACGTGACGGTGGTCGGCGAGGTCAACAGCCCTGGCCGCAAGCCCCTGCGGGGGCGGACCCGCCTCATCGACGTGCTGGCGGAGGCGGCGGAGGGGTTCACCACCAACGCCTCGGGCGTCGTCGTGATCACCCGCGAGGACGGCACCTTCCCCGGGGGCGAGCGGACTCTCACCGTCCGTCTCAGCCGGGGGACGCCGAGCCTGCAGGACCAGATCAACCTCGAGCTGCCGTTGCGCAACGGCGACATCATCACCGCCTCGCAGAAGTACTTCGTCACCGTCGACGGTGAGGTGAATAAGCCCGGCCGCTACGCGGTCGAGAGCGACCTCACGGTGACCGGGGCCCTCTCCCTCGCCGGCGGGCGGACACGTTTCGGGGCCGACGACGTGAGGGTGCGGCGCAAAGACCCGGACACCGGCGAGGTGACGGTCATCAAGATCGACCTCGACGACGTGCGCGACGGGAAGAAGCCGGATCTGGCCCTGCTCCCCAACGACGTGATCGACGTCCCCCGCCGGTTCTTCTGATGGCTGCCGCCCTTCCACCTTCGCCCGTCGTCGAGCCGTCCTTCCCGGGCGACCGCGACATCGACGTCCGCTACTACGCGGGCCTCCTGTGGCGTCACCGCGCGCTCCTCGTGGCCTGCGCGTTGGTGGGGCTGCTCCTCGGCCTGGTGGTGGCCCTCATCCAGACCCCCGAGTACGAAGCGGGGGTGATGCTCCAGATCGATCCGCCCAGTCCCACCTTCATGACCGTGACCGACGCCCTGGTGGGCGCCGGGGGCTACTGGCAGAACACCGACTTCTACAACACCCAGTTCAAGGTGCTGCGCTCCAAGGGGCTGGGGGAGAAGGTGGTGGCCCGGCTCAAGCTCACCGACCGGGAGCCCTTCAAGTCGAGCGCCGATCCCGCGTCGCTCTTCATGGGCCACGTGGGGGTCGTGCCCATCCCCGAGAGCCGCCTGGTGACGGTGACCGTGACCCACCGCGACCCCAAGGACGCCGCCTTGTGGGCCAACACCCTGGCCGATGTCTACATCGAGCAGTCCCTCGAGACCCGCCTCGAGGCCGCGCGCCAGGCCTACGACTGGCTGCAGGAGCGCCTGGGCGCGACCCAGGAGGAGATGCGGCAGGCCCAGGACCGGCTCTTCCGGAGCTACCAGACCCAGGACCTCTTCGTCCCCGAGGGCAGCGTGTCGGCGGTCTCTACCTCCATCGCCAAGCTCAACGAGGACTACGTCCGGGCCCAGGGCCGGAGGATCGAGATCGAGGCCGCGCTCAAGCAGGCGCGGGAGATGAGGGAGCGGGGCGAGGACCTCGCCTCGCTGCCCCAGGTCGCCTCCGACGCCGCGGTGTCGAGCTTCAATGCCCAGCTGGCCAGCCTCGACGTGGAGCGGGGGCGCCTCGGCGAGAAGTACAAGGAGGGTCACCCCGAGATGCAGCAGGTGGTGGCCCAGATCGAGCAGCTCCGGATGGCCCGGGCCGGCCGGGCGGACCAGATCCTCGAGGAGATCCAGGCGGAGTACACCCAGCTCCGCAAGCGCGAGGGGGAGCTGAGGGCCGCGATCGACGCCCAGAAGGCCCAGGCCGCCAACCAGAGCCGCAAGGTGACCGAGCTCGAGGCGCTCCGGAAGGAGGCCGACTCCGCCAAGGGCCTCTACGAGGTGCTGCTGCAGAAGCTCAACGAGACCGACATCGCCGCCTCCATGCGCTCCACGACGGTGACCGTGGTCGACCGGGCCGGGGTTCCCCAGTACCCCACGCGCCCGCAGAAGCGGCGCGCGGCGCTCATCGGGTTGCTCGTGGGGCTCCTCGGGGGACTGGGTCTCGTCTTTGCTCGCGACTTCCTCTCCAACACCATCCGCGACGCCGAGGAGATCGAGCGCTACCTGCACCTGGACCTCCTCGCCGCGGTGCCGCGCTACACCGACGAGACCTGGTCGCTGGCCACCGAGGCCTACCAGAACCTGCGCACCGCGCTCATCTTCTCGCGGCGCGACGAGAAGGGGCAGGTGGTGCTGGTCACCGGGACCGCGCCCCAGGAGGGCAAGACCACCACGATCTTCAACCTCGCCCGGCTCCTGGCCGGGTCGGGAGAGAGGACGGTGGTGGTGGACTGCGACCTGCGGCGGGCCAACCTCCACCAGCGACTCGACCTCGACCGCGAGCCCGGCCTCACCGACTACTTCACGAAGAAAGCGCCCCTGGAGAGCCTCCTTCAGGCGACGCCGACCTCCCACCTCTTCGCCCTGACCGCGGGCGCCCTGCCTCCCAACCCGCCCGCCCTCCTGGCCCGCAAGTCCCTGGGCGACCTCCTCGACGCGCTGCGCGCCGACTTCGACTGGGTGCTCGTCGACTCGCCGCCCCTGGCCTCCGTGACCGACGCCCTGCTCCTGGCCCGCCAGGCCGACCACGCCGTCCTCGTCGTGCAGCACAACAAGGTCGACAAGAAGCTCATCAAGCGGAGCGTGGCCGCGCTCCGCAAGGCCACGCCCCACCTGCTGGGCGCCATCCTCAACGTGGTGGACGTGCGGGGGCAGAGCTACCAGTACTACTACTACTCCCAGCGGGACGGCGAGAAGGCGAGCCGGGGGGCCCCGCCCAAGGACTCGCCGGGGGCGCCGGCCCGGGCGTGACGGTGAGAGGGCCTCGACTCGGGAGCGGGCGTTCCCCGGTGGTCCCCCTGGCCCTCGTCGCCGCGCTTCACCTCGCCGCTTCGGCTCCCGCCGCCGCCCAGAAGTCCGCCGCGGGCATGACCGTGGCCGAGCTCGTCTGGGGCGACCGGCCGGTGGAACGGACGGAGGAGGGCGCGGAGTCCTGGCGGCAGCTGAGCGAGGGCGACCCCCTGCGCACCGGCGACCGCCTGCGCACCGCGTCGGGCGGGGTCGCTCGCCTCGACTTCCCCTGGATGGCGGTGACCCTCGGTCCGTCCAGCGTCCTCTCGGTCCCCGCGAGCGCGGTGCTCTCCACCGTCCTCGAGAAGGGGCGGGCGGAGTTCTCGGGGGCGGGGCGCGACATCGTGAAGATCGAGGTGGGAGAGGGCGAGATCCGTGGTGGGGGGCGCCTCGTGCTGTGGCACGAGGGTGAGCGCACGGCGGCGGCGGCCCTCGACGGGGCGTTCCGGGTGAGGGCGGCCGGGAAGACGGTCGAGATCACGGCGGGTCAGGGCACGTCGATGCTCGCCGGCCAGGCCCCGGCGGCGCCGTCGGCGTTGCCCGACGCCCCCGGCGGTCTCGTGCCCGGGGGCGACCCGGCCTACGTGCCCTCCGGCAAAGCGGCCGAGCTGCACTGGACGCCGGGGGGCGCCGCGCACCACGTGGAGATCCTGGCGCTGCAACGGGACGACGTCCTCCTGGCCCGGAACGTGGGCGAGCCCCCGCTCCGCATCGAGATCCCGTGGCTCGGGACCTACCGCTGGCGGGTCTCGGCGCGGGACGACCGGGGGCTCGAAGGCCCACCGTCGGCCGACGGCTACGTCTGCGTGGTCGAGCGCTAGCCTTCGAAGCCGTCGGGGAGGACGCCGCTTCCCGGCGGCAAGGGAGGGATGATCGGGGGCGGGATCGGGTCGCCCCCGCCGTTCCCGCCACCGTTGCCCCCGCCGCCCCCGGCGCCACCCCCGCCCCCGCCCCCGCCGGGTCCGCTGGGCGTGAGCTGGCTGACCAGGGTCCCGGGAGCGAGGATGTCACCACAGAACTCCTCTTCCTCCAGCCCCCGGCGGCGTTCGATGAAGCGCCGGGCCTCCTCGGCGTTCTCCCGGGTGACGGGGCCCTCGGGGCCGAGCTCGAGGCCCAGGCGCTCCAGGGTGGCGATGTAGTCGGCGGGGCTGTCCTTCTTCTGCTCGAAGCGCATGCGCTCGATGACGGTGCCGGGACCCAGGCTGGCCTCGAACAGGTGGGTGCCCGCGGCGAACTGTCCCGACAGGACGATGCGCCAGTTTGCCGCCGGGTCAGTCGAAGGGCACACCACGCTCGTGCGGCAGCCGTCGACCAGCCAGCGCTGGCCACCGGTCGCCTGGCCGAAGACGGCGAGCGTGTAGAGGCCGTCCTCGGGGATCTCGGCCAGGAGCACCACCTGGGCCCCGCGGGGGCCGCCGCGGAAGGTGCCCTCGGTGATCGGGCTCTCCGCCGCCTCGACGGCCTGGGAGCCCTCTTCGAGCTGGAGGTCGGACCCACGGTACTCGAGAGGGGAGGCCGCCGGCGGCAGCTCGTGCTCCGCGTCGAGGGCCTGCAGCACCGTGACCGCCACGTCGTCGGTGGTGGCCAGCGCGGTGGGCTGCCAGCCCCCCGGGGGCTCGATGGGGTGGAGGCAGGGGGGGGCGAGCTCGATGTGCTCGAGGGTGGCGCCCTCGGGCAGGAGCACCGAGGTGTCGTAGGCCCCGGGGTCGAGGTGAACGACCCCGGCGTCGATCCAGCCCATGACCGGCTCCGCGGGCACCAGGAACGATTGCAGCACCTCGGCCTCGCCGACGGGAGTGACCTCGGCCTCGGCCGCGGAGGGGCCGGCCACGTGGAGACGCAGGCGGTAGTCGCCACTCCGCGCCACCGCCACCGGGTAGACCGCTTCTCCCACCACGCCGGTGGGGCGCACGACCCGGCCCTCGGCCTCGGTCACGACCTCGACACCGGACCCCCGGATGTAGCGGTCGGCGCCCCAGGAGCGGCTGTCCCGCCCGGAGAGGGTGGCGAAGGCCAGCGAGGCCGTGTCGGTCGCGGCGTCTTCCTGGAGGAGATCCAGCCCGCGGAGGATCATGCGCGCCCACTCGGGCTGGCTCACGGCGTCGCCGGGCGTGGAGTCGCCGTAGAGGGGGAGAAGGGCGACGGCGGCCACCGCCGCCACCAGGATCCCGGTCCGATACGCCCGCGCGGCCCCTCTCCGCCTGCGGCGACGGCTCATTGACAACCCCCCAGACAGAACCCTACGCTCGTCCGATGGCCGAGTCAAAGGCGGCCCGAGGCCTGCTCCGGGCCCTCGTCGCCGGGGGATCGCTGCCTGCGCTGCCGCGGGGCGTCTCGGCGGCGGACGTGGCCGATTCCGCCCGGATTCAGGGCCTTTCCGGTCTCCTGCTGGAGGCCGCCGAGGCCGATCCCTCGTCGTGGGCGGGCCCTCTGGTGGCCGACCTCGTCGCCTGGCGCCGGGGCGCCCTCGTCCGGGGGCTGGGGCAGGTCGCGCTGGCCGCCCGGGTCCTGGATCTCCTCGCCGCGCGGGGGATCCGGGCCCTGCCCCTGAAGGGGGTGGTCCTGGCCGAGGTGGCGTACGACGTGGAGTCCGACCGCCCCATGTCGGACGTGGACGTCCTGGCCCTGGAGCGCTGGCCCGAGGCGGTGGCGGTCCTGCAGGACGCGGGCTTCACCGAGTTCGCCCGGGGGGACCACGCCTGGGCGTTCACCGACCGGGCCACCGGGACGCTGGTGGAGCTGCACCGCAGCGTGAGCTCGTGCCCCGGGCTGTTTCCCCTCGACGCCGACGCGGTCTGGGAGCGCGCCCGGCCCGGGCGGGGGCAGCTCCCCCGGGTCTCGTCCCCCGAGGATCTCCTCGTCCAGCTCGGGCTGCACGCCGCCTTCCAGCACGGGCTCGTCCTCGCCCTGGTCCAGTGGCTCGACTTCCGACGCGTGCTCGAGCGCGAGCGGATCGAGACCGATCGCCTGCTCACCGTGGCCCGCGCCTCCCGGGCCGAGGTCCCGCTGGCCGCCGCCCTCCTCGTCGCAGAGGCGGTGGTGGCGGCCCCGCTGCCCCCGACCCTCCTGGATCGTCTCGGCGAGAGTCTTCCCCCCGGTCTGAGCCGCTGGCTCGGGCCACGGCTCGAGCACCCCCTCGCGTTCGTCCACCCCGAGACGACCGACCTGGCCCGCGTGCGGTGGGAGCTGATGGCCGGACGCCGGGCCGAGCTCGTCTGGCGCACGCTCGCGGTGCCCGGTGGCCCGGGGGACGAGGAGGGTGTGGGGGCCCGGGCCGCCGGGGTGCTGCGGAGGGCCGGGCGCCTCGGCCGCGCGCGGCTCGCGCGACCGCAGTCACTGCTGGTCGATGGGGCCGGGAGAGCGGCGCCCCCCCCTGAGGGGGCCTTGCAGGGACCGAACCGGCCTGCGGCCGGCTGCCTTGGCCAAGGACACGAACTCGCATCGGCCGTGTCCTTGGCGGGACCGAACCGGCCTGCGGTCGGCGGCCCCGACCGGGGAGACGAGCCCGTGGTGGCCACCGTGTCCCTGGGCGAGGAGGTCCTCCGGGACGGTCTGGCCGCCTTCCCCTGGGTGCGCCTCACCGTGACCGGCCAGTGCATGGAGCCGGCGCTGGCCGACGGCGCGAAGGTGCGCCTGGTCGCCGCGCGGCGTCGGCGCCCCCGCCTGGGCGACGTCGTGCTCGCCCGGGGACGGGACGGGCTGCGCCTCCACCGCCTCGTGTGGGGGCCGCCCCTCGCCCTGCCCGGGATGCGTTGGCGGACCAAGGCCGATCGGGGCCGTCTCCTCGATCCCCCCCTCGACCCCTCGGAGATCCTCGCCACCGTGGTGGCGGTCGAAGAGCACCCGAAGGCGCGGTCGCGGCGGCCGGGCAAGGCGGCCTGGTCCCTGGCCCGGGGGGTGCTGGCCCGGTGGCGCCTCGGGGCGCCGACGATGGAGGTGACGCCGTGAGCCCGTCGAGGTTGGACGACGTCTACGCTCACTCGCCCCGGGTGGTGGGGCGTCGCATCGGCGACGAGTTCGTCCTCGTGCCCCTGGTCGGCCGGGGGGCCGACATCGACTCCATCCTCAACCTGAACAAGGTCGGCGCCTTCATCTGGGAGCAGCTCGACGGGACGCGGTCGGGCACCGAGGTGGTGGACGCCCTGGTGAAGCGCTTCGAGGTCGACCGCCCCACGGCGGCGCAGGACTACCTCGACTTCCTCACCAAGCTGCGGGGTCTCAAGGCCGCCGTCCCCGCCCCCGGGGTCGAGGGCTAGGGCCGCCGGGTGGCGAAGTCGAAGAAGCTCTCTCCCGCGCAGCTCCTGGGCACGCTCTCCTTCCACCAGGCCCTCCTCGCCGACACCCGCCGCAACCGGGCCTTTCACCGCGCCCTGGCCGCGCGCGTGCGACCCGGCCACACCGTCCTCGACATCGGGGCCGGCAGCGGGATCTGGGCGGTGGTCGCGGCCCGCCTCGGGGCCCGGCGCGTGGTGGCGGTCGAGCGGGATCCGCTGCTCCAGCCGGTCATCGAGAACCTCGCCCGGGAGAACGGCGTGGGCGACCGCGTCGAGGTGGTGTGCGCCGACGCCCGGCGGCTGGAGCTGCCCCGGGAGTTCGACGTGGTGGTGAGCGAGACCGTCGGGGTCGAGGCCTTCGACGAGGGGATCATCGCCCTCATGGAGCGCGCCCGGGAGCGGTTCCTCCGGCCCGGTGGCGTTCTCGTCCCGGAGAGCGTGGCCCTGCGCGCGGCGCCCGCCGCCCCCTTCGACCCGGGCCGGCTCTCGCCGCCCCTCGTGGCCGCGGAGAGCTTCGCGTCGCTGACCCGGCATGTCCCCCGCGGCGTCATCCCGGAGCGCCTCCGGACCCTCGCCCCCTCGCGTCAGCTGCTCCGAGTGGACCTCCACACCGCGCGGTCCGGGGATCCGCTGCCCCTGGCCCGGGCCCGGTTCCGCGTTGCGGACGGGCGTGGGGTCGGCGGCCTCGCGGTGTGGGTGGACATGGGGCTGGCCCCGAAGGTCGCCCTGCAGACGCGCCACGGGACCACGTGGACCCCGACGTTCCTCCCCGTGGATCCGCTGCCCCGGGGGCCCGGGCGCCTGTCCCTCGAGCTCGACTGGAACGTGGCGCGCCGTCGCTGGCACGTGGAGTTCGAGGGCGATGGGGGTTCGCGGCACGCCGGCGACCACTCGCCGCTGTTCGCCTGGGGAGTCGTGCGTCCGGCCCTCCGGCGCGGCGCGGCGGGATCGAGACGAGGTCGTCGTTGACAGCCCTTCGTGAGGGGGGCTAGGCTCGACCGATCCCATGGCGAGCACGGTCGGTCGGGAAGAGAAGCAGGTCCTCGCAGCCTACCTGGTGAGGCACCGCCTCAAGCGGAGCGCGCAGCGCGAGGCGATCCTCGACGCGTTCCTTCGTGCGGGTCGGCACGTCTCGGTCGAGGAGCTGCTGGGCATCGTCCGGAAGAAGCGGGCCGACATCGGCCGCACCACCATCTATCGATCCCTCAAGCTCTTCAAGGACGCCGGCCTGGCCAGCGAGCTGACCTACGGGGGCGAGGCCCGCTTCGAGCCGTTGTGGAACCGCGACCACCACGACCACTTCATCTGCGGCACGTGCGGCGAGATCTTCGAGTTCAAGAGCCCCGAGATCGAGCGGATCCAGGAGACGATTGCCCGTCGCATCGGGTTCGTGATCGAGGGACACCGGCACCACATCCTCGGTCGGTGCCGGAAGTGCACGACGAAGGCGGCCCGCGCCGGCCCGCGCCGGACCTAGAGCGGTCGCGGTGAAGCTCGACCGGGTCGAGGTCCGCCAGGTCTCGTTGCCCCTCCGGAGCTCCTTCGAGACGTCGGTGGGCCGCATGACGA
>JAJDNS010000176.1 GCA_022340585.1 Acidobacteriota bacterium | reverse complement strand
CTCGGGGTGGAGATCCCGGAGGAGTACGGCGGCCTGGGGCTCGACAAGGTCTCGGGATGCCTGGTTGCGGAGAAGGCCGGGCTGGACGGCAGCTTCGCCACCACCTTCGCGGTCCAGGTCGGGATCGGGACCCTGCCCATCGTCTTCTTCGGCACCGAGGAGCAGAAGAAGAAGTACCTGCCGAAGCTCGCCAGCGGCGAGTGGGTCAGCTCGTACTCCCTCTCCGAGGCCTCCTCGGCCAGCGATGCCATGAACGCCAAGGCCCGGGCCGTCAAGTCCGAGGACGGGAAGAGCTGGATCCTCAACGGCGAGAAGATGTGGCTCAGCAACGCCGGCTTCGCCGACATCTACATCACCTTCGCCAAGGTCGACGGCGAGCACTTCACCGCGTTCATCGTCGAGAAGGGGATGCCCGGCGTGAGCCTGGGCGCCGAGGAGAAGAAGACCGGCATCAAGGGAAGCAGCACCCGGCCCCTGATTCTCACCGACGCCGTGATCCCGAAGGACAACCTCCTGGGCGAGATCGGGAAGGGCCACAAGATCGCCTTCAACATCCTGAACGTCGGGCGCTTCAAGCTCGGGGCCATGACCAGTGCGGGGGCAAAGGCGGCGGTGGGAGTGGCCACGGAGTACGGCAACTCCCGCACCGCCTTTGGCCAGCCGATCACGAGCTTCGGCCTCATCAAGCACAAGATCGGCCAGATGGCGATTCTGGCCTACGTCTCCGACGCCGTGGTCTACCGCACCGCGGGGATGATCGACCGCAACCTCGCCGACGTGCAGATCGACGATCCCGCCACCTTCCTGAAGCGCATCGAGGAGTACGACGTCGAGTGCTCGATGGTCAAGGTCTGGTGCTCCGAGATCCTGGACTGGATCGTCGACGAGAACGTGCAGATCCACGGGGGCGCCGGCTACGTCGAGGACTACCCCGCCGAGCGCTACTGGCGAGACGCCCGGGTGAACCGCATCTACGAGGGCACCAACGAGATCAACCGCCTGCTGGTCCCGGGGCGCCTCATCCGCCGGGCCATGAAGGGCGACCTCCCCATCTTCCAGAAGGCCCAGGCTCTCATCGGCGAGCTCATGAGCGGTCCGTCCATGGAGACGCCCGAGGACGGCTTCCTGGCCGCCGAGGGCCGCATGCTCGCCGGCGCCAAGAAGGTCGCCCTGATGTGCCTGGGGACGGCGGTTCAGAAGCTCGGGGAGAAGCTGAAGGACGAGCAGGAGGTCCTGGGCCACTTCGCCGACATCGCCATGGAGGTCTACGCTCTCGAGAGTGCTCTCCTGCGCGCCCGCAAGCGGGCAGGGGCGCGCGGGGAGGACGCCACCCGGCTGCAGGAGGCGGCGGTGCGCTGCTACGCCCAGGACGCCATGGACAAGATCGAGGCCTCGGGACGCAAGCTCCTGGCCGCGGTCGAGGAGGGCGACACCCTCCGCACGCTCCTCGCCGCCTTGAGGCGCTTCACGAAGCGAGACGTGTGCAACACCGTCGCCCTGCGCCGCCAGGTCGCCGACGCCGCCATCGAGCAGGTCGCCTACCCGCTAGGGTAGGCCGGGACGACGTCGAGGAGGTCGCCTACCCGCTCGGATAGACAAGTGCTCCCCCCGCCCGACGATTCGGCGCCGTGGAGAGCGGTGTCCGGACCCGGCGATGGGAAGAACCCCTGGCCCGCCTCACCCCTGATACACGGTGATGTACACCCGCGTCGAAACCATCTCGGTGTAGGGTCCGCGGTTCCAGACGACGAGCGTGTAGGTGCCTTCGGGCTGGACACCCGCGGAGACGGTTCGCGGGTTAGATCCCTCGCGCGAGCCCACCAGGCGCACGCACTCGCCGGAGAAGAAGGCGTCGGGCTCGCAGTCCCCCGCCGCGATCCAGACGGTCACGTCGGCGTCCTCATGGGTGTACTCGACGGTGGCTTCAATCGTCCCCCTCTCCGGCGCGTAGAAGGGGAAGAAGTAGGCGAAGTTCTCCTCGATCTCGACGGTGTCGCTCCGGATGATCGAGGGCTGCGGAGGCGGCACCGGCGTGGGGGACGGCGTGGTCGGGGGGCTCCCACCCCCGCCGCACCCCCCGAGCCCGACGACGCCGAGCGCCGCGGCAACGATCAGTCCTCGGCCAAAGAACCTGATACGCATCTGCCCCTCCCTGACCTGCCCGGGAAGCGATGGGACCGGATGTGACACCCGCCCCGCTTCCAGGCACACAATACCCTCCACTCGATCCAGGATTCGGCCCATGAGCTCCTGGCCACGGTCTGAGCTCTGGTCATTGGAGAAGCATGCCGGTGCGATTGTTACCGGCAGGGGGACAGAGCCGACGAGAGCCCCACGGATCGGGCTGCTCCCGCGGGCTGGCCCGGGCGGCGCAGGTCTCCGTGGGCCTCGTCACCCGGGGAGAATGGCGATATGCTCGGTCCATCCTGCCCCGGGAGTCACGCCGGGAATCGCTGCCCTTGTCAAGGAGCAACCTGATGAATGAGACACTGTTGTCCGTGAATCGCCGTCGCTTTCTGGCCGCCGGCACCGCCTCGGTGGCGGGCTCTGTGGTGGTCGGCGCCGGTTCGGTCCGGGCCGCCGCGTCCGAGAAGGTCGTGAGGCCGCCCGAGGGTCGGCGCATCCTCATCTCCACCAAGCTGTCCATGGTCCCGGACAAGAAAGACGAGAAGACCCTGCCCCTGGCCGACCGTCTGAAGATCGCCGGCAAGGCCGGCTTCGACGGGGTGGACCTGGACCAGGCCGGCCTCTACACCCCGGAGGAGGCGCGCGACGCCGTCCAGAGCTCGGGAGTGTTCGTCCACAACGCCATCAACCACGACCACTGGAAGATGCGGCTGACCAGCGCCGACGACGCCGAGCGGGCCCAGGGCCGGGCCAACATCGAGCACTGCCTCCGCGTGTCGCATGCCGCGGGAGGCAGCGGGGTCCTCGTCGTCATCGGTCGCGCCGACGACGGTGCCGCCGACGTCGTGGTGGAGCGCAGCCGGGAGGAGATCAAGAAGCTCATCCCCCTGGCCGCCGCGTTGGGGCAGATGATCCTCGTGGAAAACGTCTGGAACAAGATGTTCTACGACCACGACGCACCACCCGAGCAGAAGCCCGATCAGTTCATCCAGTACGTCGACAGCTTCAACTCTCCCTGGGTGGGGATGTACTACGACATCGGCAACCACTGGAAGTACGGCCAGCCCGGTGACTGGATCCGCGCCTTCGGGCGGCGGTGCGTGAAGGTGGACGCCAAGGGCTTCAGCCGGGCGAAGAACGACTGGGCTGACATCGGCGAGGGCGACCTGCCCTGGGCTGACGTGCGCAAGGCCCTGGACGAGATCGGGTTCGCCGGCTGGGCGGCGGCCGAGGTGAAGGGTGGCGACGTCGACCGCCTGACCACCGTCTGCAAGCAGATGAGGAAGGCCTTCGGCGTCTGACAACGCGCCGAACGCTGGAGACTCGTCTCCTCGTGGCGGCCGGCGAACGTACGATCATCGAGCGCGCCTCGGATTGAGTGTCTCGACCCGGAGCAACCGCGGTTCAGGAGTGGTTTGCCGGTGACGAATTCGACCGCCAGTTTGGTCAGCGCGTCAGTCGGAGTTGAACAGCATCCTTCGGACCGTATTCCAGGGGTGACGCCCCCAGTGGCTGAGCCGCTGCAGGAGATCGAAGAACACGGGCCAGGGATCGTCCCAGTCCAGGGAGAGGTCGACCATCGAGGCGCGGTGCTCGGCGTGCCAACGACGCCATCGGGTGGCCTCCTCGGACGACATCCTTCCCGTGAGACTCTGCCCCCTGAGCATGACCTCCAGGGCCAGCCGATCGGTGAAGGTTCGTCCGGCCGGCGCGGCCGACGCCTGCGCGGCCCTGCCCAGCTCCGCGAGGGTGGCCTCGTCGCCGATGGCCGCGTGGTAGGCGAACAGCGGCAACGGCATCCCCCGCGCAATCTCGAACACCATGTAGTGGTACAGGCGTGGGTTGAAGTCGATGAGGAGGAAGCGGTCGTCCACACGGACGAATTCCACCTGGAACACCCCGTAGTAGCCGGCCGCCCGGCACAGCGCCTCGAGCTTCCGGGCCACGCAGTCGTCAAGGGGCGCCTCCTCGAGGCAGAGAGCGATCCCGAGGCGTCGTGGCTTCTGCAGGATCTTCGCGGACGCCCGCGCCGCGAGGAGGTTGCCGGCCTGGTCGACGAAGCCTCCGACGAGCACCGTGCCGCCAGGGACCTCGGGGCGGTACTCCTGCAGCATGGGTCGGCACGCCTCGGGTTGGCGGCGGAGGATGGCGTCGCCGTGGCGGTTGGCTCGCTCGAACCCGTCGAACGCTTCGGGGAGCTGGCTTGCGTCGGTCACCGTGAGCCCCTTGCTGCAGGTCAACGACAGGGCCTGAGTGCGCTGCTTGATCAGCAGGGGAAAGCGGGCCTCGCGGGCGACGGCGGCGAGGTCCTCGGTGGTCTGCGGGTACCAGGATTGCGGGACCTCGATCCCCACACGCGCGCAGAGCTCGTACAGGGAGGCCTTGTCCAGGACCCGTTCCATCACCGGGGCGGGAGGCGAGTAGAGGCGGAAGTGGCGGCCGAGCTCATCGGCATGAGTCGAGATGAGCCAGGCCAGGCCGTCGCTCGTCGGATAGAGGACGTGCCCGGGGTACCGCTCGCCAAACTCGAGAAGCCAGTCCCGGAGCTCCGGGGCGACCTCCGCCGGCGGGCACCGGACCCGGCGCGTCACGTAGCGCGACCAGGACGCCGGGGCGAGGCGGTGAGGATCGGCCGTCGCGACCGGGATGCCGTGGGCTCCGAAGAGACGTGCCGCGGCGAGCGTTCCGTAGTAGTCGGGTCTCGTCAGGAGAACGGGGGGGCGCGGCGCAGCAGAACTTTGAGCAACCATTGAACTCGCCAGGACCTGTCGATTTCGCGAGGGAGGGAACTCGCACCCGATGGGGGGATGCCCGGAGACCTCCCGACAGGCCCGCCCGGACACAAGGCTACCATGAGCCGACAGCGGCCGCTCGACGACGGCCTCAGGCGCGACCGCGGTGTCGCTTCAGCCAGGCGACGGCTTCGGGCCCCATCGCGGCGGTGGCGACCCCTCGAGCCAGCCCCCGGGCCCGCGCCCGCCGCATCGCCCCCGAGTCGCCCACCCGGAGCTCGATGAGCGTCACGTCCCTCGAGCCCAGGGCCGCATCAACCGCTTCTTGGGCGTTGCCTTCCACCCGTGCGAATCGGGCTCCCACGGCGGCCGCCAGAGCGCCGAAGTCGGGGTTGCGGCGCTCCACGCCCGTGGCGTGACCGAAGGTGCGGAGTTGCGCAATCCGTATCAGGTTGAGCCACCCATCGTTGAAGACGACGACGGTCAGCGGGATTCGCTCCTGCACCGCGGTCAACAGCTCCATCCCGGACATGGCCAGCCCGCCGTCGCCCACGAGGGCAACGATCGGCCGGTCCGGCGCCCCGAGGTGAGCGCCGATCGCCGCAGGAAGGGCGAAGCCCATGGACTGGAAATCGCTGGGAACGATCAGGCCGCGGGGCGCCAGCACTTCCAGATGGCGCCGCGCCAACAGCTGATGGAGCCCGGAGTCGGCGACGACGATTCCGTTTCTGGGAAGAGAGCGAGCCAGCACCGCAAAGAACGCAGAGGCTTCCGGGGGTTCGACACCGTGGACGATTGGCTCCGGGATGGCGTGGCTGGCGGTCGTCCGGAGCTCCCGTCGATGCTCCCTGACCTCGGCGGCCGTCCAGTGGCTCGCCGAGGTATCACCGGGCGAGATCCCCCCGAGCACACGGTCGAGCGTGAGCTCGACCGTGCTCGCCACGAGAAGCCGGCCGGGGTAGCTCGCCCCGAGGACCTCCTCGCTGGCGTCCACCTGCACGAGCCGATCCGCGGGGATCTCGAGGGCAAAGTCCCAGGTGCTCGCCGAAGACAGGCGGGCACCGAGCACGAGCACGAGATCCGCGGCGCGCAGGAAACCGCTCAGACGGCCGACATCCCCGCGGGGGAAGTCGAAGGCCAGCGAGAGCTCGTGATCCTCGGGAAGCACGCCCCGGCCGGAGCACGTGGTGACGACGGGGGCGGGAAGCCATTCTGCGAGCCGCTGGACGAGGGGCGCGGCTTCAGCCGCGCCCTGCCCCACCAGGAGCACAGGCCGGCGCGCCTCGACGAGGAGGGACCGCAGCTCATCGACCTGCGCGGGCGGTGGGGATGGGGCTCGACCTCGCGGAGGTCGAGCGAGGGGGCCGGAGGGCGCGGCGGCGAGCGCGCCGGGTAGCCACTCCAGGAGCACCGGGCCGGGCTCGCCGAGGACGGCCAGGTCGAGGGCCTCTGCGACCCGAGCCGGGATCTCGTCGGGACGCTCGATTCTCCGAACCCCCTTCACCAGGGGCGAGGCGATGGCGCGCTGGTCGAGCCCCTGGAACTGCGAGCGGGGGTTCCCGGGCGGCGGGGCACCCACGAGGTGCAGGACCGCCGCCGAGTCGTGGAGCGCCTCGGCGAGCCCGGTGAGAGCGTAGGTGAAGCCGGGGCCGGGAATGGTGACGAGGGGAGCCACGCGACCCGAGGCCCGGAAGTAGGCGCCGGCCATGAAGCTGGCGGCGAGCTCATGGGTCGCCACCACCGACCGCAGGCCGCTCCGACGCAGCGCCTCGTAGAGCGGGATGTTCTGGGTGCCGGGCACCCCGAATACGCACGTCACCCCCGCGGCTTCCAGCTCGGCGCAGAGCAGGTCGGCGCCGGTCACCGGAGCCGCCCCACCAGGCGCCGGGCCAGCGTGGCCGCGCCGTGTCCGGCTCGATAGAGGGGGCTGCGCGGAGCGTCGAGCACGAGGTTCTGGTGCAGCTCGCCGCCCAGCTGGCTCTTGAAGCGGGTGACCGGGTTCAGCGCGGCGTCGGTGAGGTCGTTGGCCTCGTAGCCCAGCGCGGACAGCGCCTCGAAGACACGCCACCGGAGGAAGGCCGACGCCCCGCTCCGCAGGCCCTCGTCGTCGGCGGCGGCGGCGGCGGTGTGGCTGGCCGGGCCCGGCCCGAGGAGAACGAGCTGGGTCGCCACCGCTCGCCCGTTCGGGAGCCGCGCATGGTACAGCCGGGCCAGCCCGTCGGCCCGGAGCGTTTCCACGTAACGACGGAAGGCGGCTTCCGAGAGGTAGCGGTGACGCTCCTTGCGGTCCATGGTGCCGGAGTGAAGCCGGTAGAAGGACTCGAAGTCGTCATCCTCCACGGCGGACATCCCCTCGCGCTCGCAGCGCTTCACGAGGCGGCGCAGGTTCTGCTCGACACGCCTCCAGGCCTGCTCCAGGTCGAGGATCGGGACCACGTAGGTGTAGTGCACGGACGCCGTCCAGCCGGCGGCGAGGAAGGCTCTCGCGTCGGAGAACGAGCTACGGCTGTGAAGCGTGAGGCGGGCGTACCCCCGGGCCCCCAGCGCCTCGGCGAGGGCCGAGAGCGCCCTGAGCTGACGGGCCGTCTGCTCCGAGGGGTACCGGGTCTCGTACCGGCGGGCGACCACACCGTTATAGTAGAGAAGGGGGCGGTGCGCGACCATGGTGCCCCACCGCGAGTCGCACTCGTAGAGGGCCACTCCCGCCGCCAGCTCACCGCCGCGACGGGCGACCTGGACCGAGAAGCGGCCCCCCAGCGCCTGGCACAGGACCTCGAGGTATCGCGGCACGCTGTAGACGCTCGCATCCGGCGACTCGGAGAGCAGTCGCGTCCACTCGTCGTAGCGGCTCTCGGGCAGCGTCTCGGTGTTGATCTCGGCTCCCACGATGGGCTCCTCTCCCGACCACGCGCGGGTCCACGCGCTGCCGATTGTAGCCCGCCCTCGTCCGGGCCCCGGGAGCTCCTCGTGGTATAAGGACGCCTTTTTGACCTGCCCATGCCCTCGACCCGCAAACCAGCACGACGACCCACCCGCCCGGACAGCGACCTTCTGACGGCCCTCAACACGGACCAGCGCGACGCCGTCGCGACGACGAAGGGGCCGCTCCTGGTCCTCGCCGGCGCCGGCACCGGCAAGACCCGGGTGATCACCACCCGGATTGCCCACCTGGTGTCCCTCGGGGTCGAGCCCTCGAGCATCCTCGCCGTCACCTTCACCAACAAGGCGGCGGCAGAGATGAGGGAGCGCGTGGCCCAACTCGCCGGCGACCGGTCTCGGGAGATCACGGTGGGAACCTTCCACGCGTTCTGCGTGCGGCTGCTGCGCGAGCACGGCACGGTCCTCGGTCTGTCGCGCCGCTTCACCATCACCGACGCCTCGGACCAGCTGAGCGCGGTGAAGTCGGTGATGCGGGAGCTGAGGGTCCACGAGACGACCATGCATCCCTCGGCCGTCCTCGCCAGGATCTCCCTGGCCAAGAACCGGATGGAGACCCCGGAGGCGTTCCTCGCGAGCGGGAACGGTGGCCGCGACCAGCTCGTGGGCTCGGTGTGGCAGCGCTACCAGGAGCACCTCACCCGCAACCGCGCCCTCGATTTCGACGACCTCCTGCTCGAGGCCGTGCACCTCCTCAGCAAGCACAAGAAGGTCCGCGACCACTACCGCAAGCGCTATCGGTACGTCCTGGTCGACGAGTACCAGGACACCAACCGCCCCCAGTACGAGATCGTCCGGCAGATCGGGGGTGGGCACCGCAACGTCTGCGTGGTGGGCGACGACGACCAGTCGATCTACGGCTGGCGCGGGGCCGACATCCGGAAGATCCTCGGCTTCCACCGGGACTTCAAGGGCGCCAAGGTGGTGCGCCTCCAGACGAACTACCGCTCGACGTTGCCCATCCTCGAGGCGGCCAACGCCGTCATCCGCCACAATGCCTCGCGCCACGAGAAGGCCCTCGAGTCGGCCAAGGGTGACGGCGACGCGGTCCGTACCCTCCGCCTCGAGGACGAGACGTCGGAAGCCCGGTTCGCGGTCAGGGAGATCCTCGAGGCGCTCCGGCGGCACGAGGCCCGCCCCCAGGACTTCGCCATCCTCTGTCGGACCCAGGTCCAGTTCCGTACCTTCGAGGCCGAGCTGCGCGCGGCCGGGATCCCCTACGTGGTCGTCGGGGGCATGTCCTTCTTCGATCGCAAGGAGGTGCGCGACGTCGTGGCCTTCCTCAAGCTGGCGGTCCACTCCCGGGACGAGACGGCGCTCCTCCGCGTCATCAACACGCCCCCGCGAGGGGTGGGCAAGACGAGCCTCGACCGCATCCTCGCCTTCGCCACCGAGCATGGCATCTCCGCCGCCGAGGCCTTCGAGAGGGCCGACGAGATCGAGAAGCTGAACCCGCAGTCCGTGGAGGGCTACCGCCAACTCACCGGGGCCCTCGAGGCCGCCGATCTCGCCGGGGCCGGCGAGGACCTCGTGTTCCGCCTCAAGCGGTTCCTCGACGCCGTCGCCTACCGGGACGAGGTCCGCCGCCTCTACTCCGACCCCCTGACCCGCGACGCCCGCTGGGCGGGAGTCGAGGAGGTCTTCAACTTCGCCGAGAACTACGTGAGCCGGTCGAAAAGGCCGACGCTGCACGGCTTCCTCGAGGAGCTCGCCCTCTCGAGCGGCGACGAGCCCACCGAGACCCCCGAGACCCGGGGCGACAAGGTCACCCTGATGACCCTGCACGCGGCCAAGGGTCTCGAGTTCCCCCACGTCTTCCTGGCCGGCATGGAGGAGGGTCTTCTGCCTCACGCCCGCTCCGTCGCCGACGGCGACGTTGAGGAGGAGCGCCGCCTCGCCTACGTGGGCATCACCCGAGCCATGGACACCCTCACCCTGACCTGGGCCGCCGAGCGGGCCAGGTTCGGCCGGAGGGCGGCCACCACCCCCTCGCGCTTCCTCTTCGAGGCGCAGGGCGAGGCCCCGCCCGAGGACTGGGTGGGCGTCGAGGCAATGGTGGACGAGGATGCGGAGAGGCCTGCCACAGGGCGACCGAAGAAGAAGGCCGGCGGCGTTCGAAAGAAGGTGGCGCGGCGGACGCCGCACTCGCAGCGCTGAACCAACCCGATTCAACCCTCGGGCCCCGGGGCCGGTCCAAGCGACTATGATGGGGGTGCGCCCGCGCTCGCGCGTGCCCTTTTCGAGGAATCGACCATGAAACGACACCGTGCCCTGGCCTACGCCGCAGTGGGGCTACTGCTGGTAGCCGGCGCCCTGGTCCCACGGCTGCTCTCCTCCCGGTCTACCGAGGCGGCCCGGGAGGCCCCCTCGACGGCGCCGTCGGCGGTCCCGGTGCATGTGCTCGCCGTCACCCCGCAGACGCTCACCGAGCGTCTCTCCACGACGGGGACGATCCGGGCGAACGAGGAGGTCGAGGTCGTCGCCGAGATCGCGGGCAAGGTAGCGGCCATCCATTTCCGCGAGGGGCGACCGGTGACTGCGAACCAGCTTCTCGTCGACATCGACGACACCCAGCTCGCCGCCGAGCGCGAGCGGGCCGCCTACCGACTCAGCCTGGCCGAGCGCAGCGAGGAGCGACAACGTCGCCTCCTGGACGACGGGCTCACGAGCCAGGAGCAGTACGACTTCGCCCTCAGCGAGCTCAACGTCCTGAAGGCGGAGCTGGAGCTCGCCGAGGCCCGCCTGGTGAAGACGCGGATCCATGCCCCCTTCGCCGGCATCATCGGCCTGCGGGATGTCAGCCTCGGCACCTACCTGACACCCCAGACGAGGATCGCGACCCTGCAGGACGTGGATCCGGTCAAGGTCGACTTCTCCGTTCCCGAGAAGTACGTGGGGCACGTGGGCCCCGGGGCCACGATCCTCTTCCGGACCAAGGGATCGGACGAGGAGCACACCGGAACCGTCGTGGCCGTCGAGCCCCTCGTCGATCTCGAGACGCGCTCCCTGACCGTGCGCGCTCGAAGCCCCAACCCTGAAGGGGCACTCGTCCCCGGGGCTTTCGCCGACGTGGAGATCGTGGTGCGCCGCATCGAGGATGCGCTGGCCGTCCCGAGCCGCGCCGTCATCCCCGAGCTGGGGGGCAAGAAGGTCTTCGTCTACGAGGGCGGCGAGGCCCAGCCTCGACACGTCGAGACCGGGCTGCGGACCGCCGAGCTGGTGGAGGTGACCGAGGGGCTCGAGCCTGAGGACAGGGTCATCGTCACCGCCATCCAGCGCCTGCGCCCGGGGCTTCCCGTGCAGATCGAAGCGGAGGGGCCATGAGCCTCTACTCCATCAGCATCCGCCGGCCCGTCCTCGCCGTGGTCATGGCCACGGTCATCGTCCTCTTTGGCCTCATCGGCTTCAGCCGCCTCGGCGTCCGGGAGTTCCCCTCCGTCGACCCCCCCGTCATCACCGTGAGCACCGAGTACCGGGGGGCCAACACCGACGTCATCGAGTCCCAGATCACCGAGCCTCTCGAGGACTCCATCAACGGCATCGCCGGGATCCGGACCCTCACCTCGGTCAGCCGGGAGGGACGGAGCACCATCACCGTGGAGTTCGAGCTCGGCAGCGACCTCGAGCGGGCCGCCAACGACGTCCGGGACCGGGTCTCGCGAGCCCAGTACAACCTCCCCCCCGACGTGGAGCCGCCCCGGGTGGCCAAGGCCGACGCCGACGCCTTCCCCATCCTCATGCTCACCGTCTACAGCGACACCCGGAACCTCCTGGAGCTCTCGCGCCTCGCCGACGAGGTCTTCGCCGAGAGGCTCCAGACCATCGAGGGCGTCAGCGACATCATGATCTGGGGCGACCGCACCTACGCCATGCGCCTCTGGATCGATCCCCAGAAGCTGGCCGCCTACCAGCTTTCTCCCATGGACGTGCGCGACGCGGTGCGCGACGAGAACGTGGAGCTGCCGTCGGGGCGCATCGAGGGGCGCGAGGTGGAGCTGGCGGTGCGCACCCTGGGCCGTCTCAACACCCCCGAGGCCTTCGAGAACCTGATCCTCAAGGAGCAGGACGGGCGCGTGGTGCGCTTCCGCGACGTCGGACGGGCGGAGCTCGGTCCGCGGAACGACCGCTCCATCCTGAAGGCCGACGGGATCCCCATGGTGGCCGTCGTCCTCCGTCCCCTCCCCGGGGCCAACTACGTGGCCATCGCCGACGAGTACTACCGGCGGGTGGAGCAGATCCGACGGGATCTGCCCGAGGACATCCGGCTGAACTTCGGCTTCGATGCCTCCGAGTACATCCGCAAGTCCGTGGCCGAGGTCGAGCAGACGATCGCCGTCGCCTTCCTCCTCGTCATCCTCGTGATCTTCCTGTTCCTCCGTGAGTGGCGGACCACCTTCATCCCGGTGGTCGTCATCCCGGTGGCCCTCATCGGGGCCTTCTTCGTGATGGACGTGGCCGGGTTCACCCTGAACGTCCTCACCCTTCTCGGGATCGTCCTCGCCATCGGTCTCGTCGTCGACGACGCCATCATCGTCCTCGAGAACATCTACTCGAAGATCGAGGCGGGCATGGCCCCCGTGGCCGCCGGCATCGAGGGGACCCGGGAGATCTTCTTCGCCGTCATCGCCACCACCGTCGCTCTCGTGTCGGTCCTCCTGCCCATCCTCTTCATGGGGGGCCTCACCGGGCAGCTCTTCGTGGAGTTCGGCATCACCCTGGCCGGGGCCGTCGTGATCTCGTCCTTCATCGCCCTCACCCTGACCCCCATGCTGAGCACGCGGGTGCTGCAGGGACGCCGGGGCCACTCGCGCTTCTACGAGGCCACGGCTCCCTTCTTCGCGGGGCTCGCGGACGGGTACCGACGGAGCCTCGAGGCCCTGCTCCGTCACCGCTGGGTGGCGTTCCCCATCATCCTGGTCTCGGCCGGGCTGATCGCCCTCTTTCTCCAAGTCCTGCCGGCGGAGCTGGCGCCCCTCGAGGACCGGGAGGGCATCGGTCTCAACGCCCGCGGCCCCGAGGGCGCCACCTTCGAGTACATGGACGCCTTCGTGGACGAGATGATCGCCCTCATCGAGGACGAGGCCAGCGACGAGGTTCGTCTTCTCGTCACCGTCACCTCCCCCGGCTTCGGGGCCTCCTCCTCCACCAACTCGGCCTTCGCCCGGATCTACCTCACCGAGCCCGAGCAGCGGTCCCGCTCCCAGCACGAGATCGCCAACGCCATTCGCCGGCGCAGCGGCGAGCTCACCGGGGCCCGGGTCCTCGTCTCGGAGACGCCGACCATCTCGGTGGGACACCGCCACGGGCTGCCCGTGCAGTTCGTCCTGCAGGCCCCGAACCTCGAGAAGCTCCAGGAGGCCCTGCCGACCTTCGTGGCCGAGGCTGAGCGAGACCCGGCCTTCTCCGCCGTCGACGTGGACCTCGTCTTCGACAAGCCGGAGCTGAGGGTCAACATCGACCGAGACCGCGCCCGGGACCTGGGCATCTCGGCCCTCGACATCGCCGAGACCATCCAGCTCGCCCTCTCCGAGCAGCGCCTGGGCTTCTTCGTGATGGACGGCAAGCAGTACGAGGTCATCGGACAGGTGGAGCGGGCGGACCGGGACGAGACCCTGGACCTGACGAACCTCTACGTGCCGTCCCGCTCCGGCACGCCAGTCCTGCTCGACAAGATCGTGGCCGTGAGCGAAGAGAGCCGGCCGCCCCAGCTCTACCGCTACGACCGGTACCTCTCGGCCACGGTTTCCGCGGACCTGAACCCTGGCTACACCGTCGCCGACGGGATCGTGGCCATGGAAGAGATCGCGGACCGGGTCCTCGACACCACCTTCTCCACCGCCCTCACCGGCCAGTCGCGGGACTTCGCCGAGAGCTCCCGGAGCCTGATCTTCGTGTTCCTCCTCGCTCTTGCCCTGGTCTACCTGACCCTGGCCGCCCAGTTCGAGAGCTTCCGGGACCCGTTCACGATCATGCTCTCGGTGCCCCTGGCCCTCGCCGGCGCACTCTTCTCTCTCTGGTACTTCCAGCTCACCCTCAACGTGTTCAGCGAGATCGGCATGATCATGCTCATCGGTCTCGTCACCAAGAACGGCATCCTGATCGTGGAGTTCGCCAACCAGCGCAAGGAGCAGGGGCTGAACGTTCTCGAGGCCACCGTCGAGGGGGCCACCGCGCGCTTCCGCCCCGTCCTGATGACGACGCTGTCGACCGTTCTGGGCATCCTCCCGATCGCCCTGGCCCTCGGGGCTGGCTCCGAGAGCCGGGTTCCCATGGGCGTGGCGATCATCGGCGGCCTTCTCCTCGGCACCGGCCTCACCCTGTACGTGGTGCCCGCGGTCTACTCGTACCTCACCCACGAGCTCTCCGCCCAGGAGAGAGCGCTGCACGCCGCGGAGGACGTGGCCGCAAGCCCCACTCCCTGAGTCGCGATCCGTCCGGAGAAGTCCGTCGCCGACTCGGCGTGGGCCTCAGGGACGAGGCAGGCGCGCGGCCAGGGAGTCAGGCGAGGGGGCCGTCGTCCGCCCCGCGGGCCCAGTCGGACGCGACGAGGGAGCCGATGATCCGGATCCCCCGGTGCCCGTGGATCGGGTGGGCCTCGAAGGACCGCTCTTCGGCCAGCGCGAGGGCCACCTGCGCCGGGGTCTTCCCGGTGTGTCGGGCCTCCTCCAGGACCTTCAGGGACAGGCGGTAGATGCCGTTGTCCCAGGTGTCCCCGAGGTGCTGCTCGAACGCGGGGTCGCCGTCGACGTAGCCGGAGGCCTCGTCGGCGCAGTTGACGATGCCCATGCGGTTCACGAGGAAGTCCGGCATGTAGAGCACCCCGGCCTCCTGCAGAAGCGCGGCGTCCCGCTCGGGGTCCTCGAGCTGGTTGTTCGCCGCGCCGCACACGATCCTCGCGCGGATCCGCGGAATCGTCTCGGGCCCGAGGATGGCGCCGGTGGCGCACGGCGAGACGATGTCCGCCTCCTCGCCGAGGAGGCGGTTGTCTCCCCGCTCGACGACCCGGACGGTCAGGTCGAGTCCGGGGAAACGCTCTCGGAGGGTCCTCTCGCGGCCGGGGTCGATGTCGGAGCCCACCACTCGGCCGACGCCTCGCTCGTGCAGGACGCCGACGAGCGGCTCCCCCACGTGGCCGAGCCCCTGGACCGCGACCGTCTTGCCCTTCAGGTCGCCCATCTCGAGGGAGTGGAGAGCGGCCTCCATCCCGCGCACCACGCCCCGGGCGGTGGGGGCCGAGGGGTTTCCACTGCCCCCGAGAGAGGGAGGGATGCAGGTGGTGAAGCGCGTCTTCGAGAAGATGGCCGCCATGTCCTCGACCGAGGTCCCCACGTCCTCGGCGGTGACGTAGCACCCGCGGAGAGACGTCATGAACTCCCCGTACTCCTCGTAGACTCGCCGTCGGACCGCGGGGTCGGAGTCGTCGGGACCGGTGCCCCGGGCCATGACCCCCTTGCCCCCGCCCCACCAGAGCCCGGCCAGGGCGTTCTTGTGGGTCATGCCCCGGGCCAGCCGCAGGCCGTCGCGGAGGTACTCCTCGATGGTGTCGTAGCGCCAGAAGCGGACCCCACCGGCGGCCTGGCCACGGCAGGTGCGGTGAACGGACGCCCCCTGGAGGACGCCGGTCTCCGGCGCCACCTGGACGAAGAAGCCCTCGTGACGGTCGAAGTCGCGCCGGTCGTTGCCGAGCAGCCGAGCCAGGGGCGCGAGCTGAGGGTGGGAGGCCCGGACCTCTCCCCGCTCTTCGTCCCAGACGAGGAAGAACCGGCGGATCCCCGCCTTCCCCAGGAAGCCCGTGAACGCACTCGGAGAGAGTCCGGCCAGGTCGGTCATGGCACCCTCGTCAATGAAACCCGTCGCGGGCCCATCGTACCTGCGAGGCGCCGGCCGGCGCACGGGTAGAATGGCCCATCCGGAGGACGGAACCGGCCTGCGGCCGGATACCGTGGCCAAGGACACGATTGAGCCGTGGCGATCGTGTCCTTGGCGGGACCGAGCCGGTCCCTGGCGGGGAGCGTGACGATGACGAGCTTCGTGAGCCGCCTGAAGAGGGGCGCGGGCCGCTGGGCCGTGCTCCTGGCCGTGCTCGGCACGCACGACGCGACCGCCCAGAACTGGCCCTCGTTCCGCGGTCTCCACGCAGGAGGGGTGGCCGACGGGCAGAACCTGCCGGCCCTGGGGAGCGCCGAGAAAGGCCTGAACGCCAAGTGGAAGACGTCCATTCCCGGTCTCGCCCACTCGTCCCCCGTCGTCTGGGGGGACCGGCTGTACGTGACGACCGCGGTCAGCAGCGCGGGGGACGACAGCTTCAAGGCCGGGCTCTACGGGGAGGGCACGGCTTCCGAGGACCGCTCCATCCACCAGTGGAAGGTCTTCGCCCTGGACAAGAGGACAGGAAAGATCGTCTGGGAGAAGGTCGCCTACCGGGGCGTGCCGAAGGAGAAGCGCCACATCAAGGCGACGTACGCCAACTCCACTCCCGCCACCAACGGCGCCTACGTGGTGGCGTTCTTTGGATCCCAGGGGCTCTACGCCTTCACCTCCGACGGAACTCTCGCCTGGAAGAAGGACCTGGGCCGCCTCGACGTGGGGGCCTACGACGCCCCCGACTACGAATGGGGACCGGCGAGCTCTCCGATCATCTTCGAGAACAAGGTCATCGTTCAGGTCGACACGCAGGACGAGGACTACCTCCTGGCCCTCGACCTCGGAAGCGGCGAGACGGTCTGGAAAACCGACCGCGACGAGCTGCCCTCGTGGGGCACGCCCACGGTCTGCCCAGGCGAGAGCCGGGCGGAGCTCGTCACCAATGGATCCCGGTTCATCCGGGGCTACGACCCGACCACCGGCAAGGAGCGGTGGCGGCTGGGCGGGAGCTCCCAGATCACCGCGCCCACTCCCATCTGCGAGGAGGGCGTCATCGTGGTGGTCAGCGGACGGAGGCCGGAGAAGCCCATCTTCGTGATCCGTCCCGGCGCCGCGGGGGACATCACCCTGGCCGAGAACCAGACGTCGAGCGCCGACATCGTCTGGAGCCGCCAGGGGCGAGGATCGTACATGCCGACACCCCTGGTCTACCGTGGCCTTCTGTACGTTCTGCAGAACCAGGGGATTCTCGACTGCTACGAGCTCGAAACCGGAAAGGAGGTCTACCGCCGGCGCCTCCCCCACGGGGGCAGCGGCTTCAGCGGATCGCCGGTGGCCGCCGACGGGGTGCTCTACCTGCCGGGAGAGGACGGTGACGTCTTCGCGGTGAAGGCCGGTCCCCGGTTCGAGCTGCTGTCCCGCATGAGCCTGGGCGAGCCGCTGATGACCAGTCCCGCCCTCTCCGACGGCATGTTGTACCTGCGGGCCCATCACCACGTCTATGCGTTTGGATACTGAGGGGGCGGACCGACCCGGGGCAGCCACCTCGGAAAGCCCTCCTGGTTGCCTATTGACCGTTGCGCCCCCCCGGAATGTATACTAGTGAGCCGCTGGAGCTGCCGCGGGTGTCCCACCTCCCTCCCCCCGCTCTCCGGGATGGAGGTATCGTGGGTCCATGCTCTCGACCTCAACGTGACCGGGCCGGACGCTCAGACAGTCAGACGACCTCGCGGAGCCGACCCTCACTCTCCTCCGCTCTCGAGCTGGCGGCCGATGCCGTGCTTCTCATGGATCGGAGCGGGCGCATCCAGGAGGCGACCGGGGCGGTCTCCGACATACTCGGCCACAGCCCCGGGGCGCTGCGGGGAGAGTCCGTCGCGAGCCTGTGCCTCCCGGCCGCGCGCGACCGCCTGATCGCGAACCTGGGGCGTGCGAGCCGGGCGCGTCGGCACCTCTTCTCGACCCAGATCATCCGCGCCGACGGCGTGGTCACCCCGGTGGAGGTGAGCGCGCGGGCGACGGAGGACTCGGCCGAGGGCTCCCTCGTGTGCATCGTGCGCGACGTCGCGGGGCGGGCGCTCTCGTTCCCCGTCGAGCGTCTTCGCCTCGAGGACGAGATCCGCAAGCTCCACCTTCAGCTGCTCCAGGCCCAGAAGCTGGAGGCGGTGGGCCTCCTCGCCAGCGGCATGGCCCACGACTTCAACAACCTGCTGAACGTGATCATGGGCTACACCGAGCTACTGGCCCGCTCCCTCGCCGAGGCCGACAGCCGGCGCACGCGCATCGACCAGATCCTCCAGGCCGCGGTCCGAGCGGGAACGCTCACTCGAAGCCTCCTGGCCTTCGGCCGCAAGCCGGTGCAGCAGGCGCAGGTGATCGACTTCAACGCCCTCGTCCACGAGACCGAGTGGATGCTGCGGCGCCTGATCGGCGAGGACGTGGATCTCGTGCTGCGGCTCGGCGACGGCGTCGGCAACGTGAGGGTCGACCCGGGGCAGCTCGAGCAGGTCCTCCTCAACCTGGCGGTGAACGCCCGCCACGCGATGCTGCGGGGCGGGACGTTGACCGTCGCCAGCGACACCGCGAGCCCCGACCGCACCCCGGGGGGGGCGTCCGGCTCGAGCACGGACCACGTGCGCCTCACCGTGACCGACACCGGCGTGGGCATGGACGCCGAGACCCAGGCCCGCATCTTCGAGCCCTTCTTCACGACCCGGGCGCCGGAAGAAGGAACCGGCCTCGGGCTCGCCACCGTCGCCGGCATCGTCGAGCAGAGCGGCGGGGTCATCGAGGTGGAGAGCGCGCCGGGAAAGGGGACCACGTTCCGGGTCTACCTGCCCCGCGTCGACGCGAAGCCCGAGCCGAAGCCCGAGCCAACGCCGGCGCGCCTCGGGCCACGGGGCCACGAGACAGTCCTTCTGGTGGAGGACCAGCCCCCCCTGCGCAACATACTCCGGGAGGCCCTGCAGCTTCTTGGCTACCGGGTTGTGGTCGCAGCTGACGGCGAGGCCGCCATCGCCACGGCCCGCAGGCTCCGGGGCCAACTCGATCTGCTCGTCACCGACGTCGTCATGCCGCGCCTGGACGGGTGCGAGCTGGCCCGGCGCCTCACTGCCGAGCGACCGGGGCTCCGCGTGCTGTACATGTCGGGCCACGGGCTCGACACCGCGACCCGCCGGGGGATGGTCGAGGGGAGCACACTGCTGGAGAAGCCGTTCAGCACCGAGACGCTCTCGTTCCGCGTCCGGGAAGCTCTCGACCGGCCTCGTCCAGCCGACGGAGACTAGTCCTCGAGCTGGCCGAGAACGTCCTCCCGTCTCTCCGCGGCCAGCGAAGTCAACAGGACCCGCAGGGTGTCGAGGGAATCGCGGGTCAGGGTGTCGTAGTCCTGCCGGATGGCGTCGACCTGCTCCCACTCCTGGTCCGCCTCCGGCTCCTCCCGCACGATCCGCCCCGTCGAGCGGAGCAGCGCCCGCGTCGCCAGCCCAAAGCTCTGGCCCAGGACATAGAGGCGCAGGCGGAACCGCTCCGACGTCGAGACCAGGAACTGGTGGATGATCCCGTTGAGGTAGGCGAGGCTGGTGATCTCGGTGAGGCGGAAGTCCCGCGGGCGCAGAGGCGTGACCGGGGCCATGGCCGAGACCATCCGCGAGAAGACGGCCATGGTGGCGAGCAGCTGGAGCATGGTGGGGTTGAAGCGCTCGATCACCCGGTAGCCCACGTCGAGGAGCTCCCGGGCCTCGGCCACCGACCCGAGCTGCCGGTATGCCAGGGCCTCGTCGTAGGTCATGTTCGCCAGTGCGATCTCGCTGTGCACTCGTCCCTCGATGGTCTGATACACCTTCTTACCCCGCGGCGTCAGCAGGAGCTCCCAGTCCCGCCGCACCGCGCGCTCGTTCCGGCGCCCGAAGAGATAGAGGACGACGAAGCAGCTGAGAACGGACACTCCGATCATCCACCACACGATGGACCCCGCTTCCTAGCCGGTGACCCGGGTGAGGGTCGGGTTGGCGGCCGGGCAAGGGGCCTTCGCGGGGACCGCGTCGGGGCGCCAGGCGGCGACTGCCCAGTAGACGAGCACCAGCAGATACGCCAGGGTATTGAGGTAGCTCGCACTGTCGACGATCTCCCAACCCCGGCTCTCGAGCAGGTTGAGGGAGACCGAGAAGACGAGCAGGTAGGGCACCATCCCCAGAAGGATGGCCTTGTGCAGCGGACGGACCGGCAGCCGGTACCAGAGGATGAGCCCGGCGATCGCGGTGAGGAGCCAGATGGAGCCGCTCAGGACCCGCGGCTGGACACGGGTGAAGAGGGGTCCCAACGCAGGGGCCCCCTCCGGGGCCTCCAGGTTCCCGGTCCCGACGAACACCATGACGAGGGTGGCCATGAGCACCAGCAGGAGAACCCCACGGGCGGTGGCCCGGGCGGCCGGGAAGGCCCGGAACGTCCGGTAGGTCAGCTCCAACGCCACCGCGAAGCGCAGGACGGTGATCACGAACTCCTTGCCGAGGAAGAACGGCAGGTGCCAGAAGTGGTCCGGCCACAGGAGCATCAGCCCATCCGCGCCGGCGATGAAGGCGAGATACACGACGAACGTCCAGCAGACCCCCGCCCGGCGACGCACCAGTATCCCGGCCAGACCGGCCATGGTCAGGAGGATCGCGGCGGCCGTGACGGCGCTCTGGGACCAGTTCACGACGCCAGTGTATACCCAACGTCACCTTCCCAGTCGGTTTTTGCCGGAGCTTCCCCCGGGGATACGGCCCAATACCCCGCACGCCGCCTAGCGCGTCGGGAACGCCGCCCCACCTTCAGCGTAGGTTGGGAACGCCGCGCCACCTTCAGCGTACGTTGGGAAGGCCGCCCCACCCTCGGCGATCCCATCCACGCGGGACTCCATTCGCTCGAGCCAGATCGGCGACAGCATCAGCAGGGCGATGGGAAAGAAGAACCAGGACTTCATGGAAACCTCCTTGGATTGGCCAGACGACACCCGGCAGTATATGTACAAACGGTCATCACGTATACATATACCGGCTTTCCGGGTGGATTTTTCGCATCTCGCTCGGGTACTATTGACCCCGCTCACGTCGAGTGGATACAATTGATCGGCTGGAGGTGTGAGAGTGAAACGTCGCGCGGACCTCATCGATCTGTTTTCGGACGTCGTCATCGGGGCCGACGACCCCCGGCGGCTGGCCGAGCGCACTCTGGAAGTCGTTTGCTCCCTGAGCAATGGCCACAGCGGCGCGGTATTCACCTGCACCGACAGCGGGGGCGTGAACCTCTTTGCCTCCCGGGGGATCAACCAGGCGGTCCTGGACGTCATGCCGGTCGTCTGGGACACGCGGGGTGACTCGCTGCGCCAGGGGGAGATCGTCTATGTCGCCGACCGCGCCAACGAGCGCCGGCTCGGCACCCTGTCCGACGACTCCTCGGGCCCCGCGAGCTTCGCCGTGGTCCCGGTGTTCGACGACGAGGCCCTCGTGGCCCTGCTGTACGTGGACAGCGAGGAGACGCATTTCTGCGATGGCCACGATCTCGAGCGGTTGGGCAAGTTCTCCCGCATCATCGCGAAGGCGGTGACCGACGGCGCGGCCCCGGCTCCGGTCGCGGCCGCGGAGTCGTGGGAGTCCTACCTCGAGCGCACCCCGGTGGAGGACATGGAGAGGGAGAAGCTCCTGCTGCTCCTCAACCGCAACGAGTGGAACATCGCTCGCGTCGCACGCCTCATGGGGGTGACCCGCCGCACCGTCTATCTGCGCCTCCAGCGGTACGGCATCCCCCGGGAGCGGGTGCCCCGGACGCGGGTGCCCCGGATCGCCCCGGCCTGAACGCCTACCCTCTCCCCACGTAGGGCATCTTCGTCGCCATCACCGTCATGAACTGGACGTTCGCGTCCAGGGGCAGGCTCGCCATGTACAGGACGGCGCGGGCCACGTGCTGGACGTCGAACGTGGGCTCCGGGGCCACGGTCCCGTCGGCCTGGGGAACCCCGTCCTTCATCGCCGAGGTCATGGCCGAGGCCGTGTTGCCGATGTCGATCTGGCCGCAGGCGATGTCGTACCGGCGCCCGTCGAGAGAGGCGCTCCGGGTCAAGCCAGTGACCGCGTGCTTGGTGGCGGTGTAGGGAGCGGTGTGGGGTCGGGGCACGTGGGCCGAGATCGAGCCGTTGTTGACGATCCGCCCGCCCCGGGGCTCCTGGGTCCCCATCACGCGGAAGGCTTCCCGGATGCACAGGAACATGCCGGTGAGGTTGGTGTCGACCACGGACTGCCACTGCTCGACGGTCAGGTCCTCGATGGGAGTGGGCGGGACGTTGGTCCCGGCGTTGTTGAACAGCAGGTCCACGCGGCCAAGGTGATCGCGGGTCCGGGCGAAGAGCGCCTCCACCGAGGAGGGGTCGCGGACGTCGGTGGGAACGACGAACGCGCGTGCACCAGGAAAGCCGGGCTCCCGGGCGGTCTCTTCGAGGGCCTCCTGTCGGCGGCCGGCGAGGGCGACCGCGTAACCCTCCCTCAGGAGCGCATGGGCGACGGCCCGGCCGATGCCGCTCCCGGCTCCCGTGACGATCGCGACCTTGGTGTCCGTGGCCATTTCGGGTCCTCCAGGGCGTGCATTCTATTCCGCACGCTCACCGGCACGTTCCTGGTCTGAGACGCAGCGGGCGCCGGGGGGG
>JAJDNS010000150.1 GCA_022340585.1 Acidobacteriota bacterium | reverse complement strand
GACGGGCCCGACAGGCAGCCCGGCACAGACGACGACATCAGCACGGCGGAACCCTACGGGGCCTACGACGCCCGTCACTACCCGGACATGAACCCGGCCCCGATGACAGACCACCGGAGAGGAGACACTGACGCTCGAGGAGGATGACACCAGCTGCCGCTGGGTTGTGCTGGTGGTGGGACTCGAACCCACACTGTGCCGATTTTAAGTCGGCTGCCTCTGCCAGTTGGGCTACACCAGCGCCGTTCGGCCTTGCTCGCTGCCTCCTCCGCGCGCGACCGCGTCATTTTACTTCGCGCCCGGAAGGCTGCGGGAGTGGCCTGGCGGCCGCAGCGGTCACCGGACCCGTTCGAGTCGCTGCGCCACGAGATCGACCCGGCTCGGGAAGATCCGTTCGACCACGGCCAGAAAGTTGCCTCGGATGCGTATTCGATCACCGATCGGGCTCATCTCCGCTTCGAACCGCCCGGCCAGGGTCTCCAGTTCGAGCGGGAAGCGAGCATGTATCTCGGCGATCACTTCGAGGTCGTGCTCGTAGGCACGAACGGCTTTCATAAGCACCAGGTCGTGTCTCTCCGGCACGAACACAACGAGGACAGCGAGGTCCGGCAGGACGCGCTCGAGACGGGACTCGAAGTTGGACGGAGCGTCGGCGACTCCGCTGTGCTGGACCGGGACGTCGAGACCGGTTGACGCTCGCGCCCGGCTCGCGGCCTGAGCCAGTTCCTCGTGGATCGTGGTCCAGGTGTCGATGTCGCGAGTGGGGCGTGTCGCGCCGTAGTGCAGGGCGGCCGCCGCGCCACCGATCAGCACGACTTCGGCGGGACGGTCGAGAGCGGCGTCGACCGCTTCGAGGAACTGCTCCAGCTCCGCCTTCAGGTAGGCCCTCATGGGCGTTCGGCGAACTTGTCGAAGGTCGACCTGAAGCTGTCCAGGCCCATGTTCATGAGATAGCCCCAGCGCAAGGCCTCAGGGGGGGTGTTCCGGCGTGTCGCCGCGCGTTGATGAGGTCCATGGTGCCCGGCGAAGAACATGCGCGCTCTCCTCCGGCGTCCGTCGCTCAATCCGCGCGCGGCCTCGACGAAGCGGGCCTCGCCACCGAGGCGACCCGCCAGCTCGAGGAAGTAGCCGAGAGCGTGCCGCTCGTCGCGGCGCGTGGCCTCGAGAACGAGCCGACCCAGGTCCAGCTCGCGGCGCCGATGCCAGAGGACCAGCGGCAGAACGCGCGCCACCGTGGCGTCTCGATGAGACAGGGCAACCGCCTCAGCCAGAACGTCCTCCAGGTGAGGCGGCGGGTTCTCCGAGGGGGGCGCGGCGAGGGGCGCGCCGACGCTGGCCAGCCAGCTGCGAACCTCGTCATCGCGTTTCTCCTGGGTGCTCGTTTCGTCGTCGTCGGAAACGCTGCCGAGCTCGGCGAGGAGGCGGGCCCGGGGGTGGGCCTCGTCCGCGCGGTACTGCAACTCGCTTCCGAACCGCCGGGACGCGGCCAGTCCCGCCGCCCGCATCGCCTCGAGCTCACGGTGGGCCGCGGAGAAGCTGACCCCCGCCAGCCGGGCGAGCCGACTGACGCTCCCGCTTTCGCCCCGGCCCCAGAGGAGACGGAAGAGCTCGCGACGCACGGTTCCTTTGATCAGATAACTCAGCACGGGATCTAGGATATCACAAAATGTGATAACTAATCGGCTGGCTCCTTGAGGTGCGGGGCTGAGTCAAGGGGGCTCGGGTGCGGGAATCGGGGTGCCGGCTGTCGACCCCGGAGGTCGGCTGCCTCTGCCAGTTGGGCTACACCAGCGCCGTTTCCACCTCGCGGAGCTCCTCGCGCAATGCGGCCAGGAGCTCGTCGTGGATGGGACCGTTCGTGGCCACGATCTGGTCCGGACCCACGCTCACGGTCGAGCCATCGAAGCGGGTGACGCGGCCTCCGGCTTCCTCGACCATGAGCCGACCCGCGGCCATGTCCCAGGGTTTGAGGACCGCCTCCCAGAAGCCGTCGGCCCGTCCGGCGGCCACGTACGACAGGTCGATGGCCGCCGAGCCGGCTCGTCGCACCGCCCGGGCCCGGCCCATGACCCGAATGAAGGGGGTCAGGCGCTCGACCAGCTTCTCGTGGAGGTCGTAGGGGAAGCCGGTGATGATGAGGCTCTGGAGGAGGCGGTCCTCGGTCGTCACCTTCAGGCGCTCTCCGTTGAGGTGCGCGCCGGCCCCCTTCTCGGCGGTGAAGAGCTCGTCACGGATGGGGTCGAAGATCGCCCCGGCCACCGACTCCCCATCGAGGGTGAGAGCAATGGAGGCGCAGAACATGGGATACGAGTGGGCGAAGTTGGTGGTGCCGTCCAACGGGTCGACGATCCAGACGTAGGGAGAGCCCTTGCGCTCGAGATCGGCCTCCTCGGTGAGGATGTCGTGGTCGGGGAACCGGGCGCGGAGGATCTCGACGATGGCCGCCTCGCAGGCGTGGTCGACCTCGGTGACCAGGTCGATCTCGCCCTTCTTCTCGACCTTGACGTCCTGGCCGTAGTGCTCGAGCTGGATCGCCCCCGCCCGGACCGCCGCCTCGGTCGCCACCGCCACGTACCGCCAGCTCAAGTGCACCCCCCTCCGAGGACCGCTACCGGCCTTCGGCCGGCTGCCTTGGCCAAGGACACAGCCGCTGGCGGCGACTGTGTCCTTGCTGGGAGCGATTGTAAGGGATTGCCGGCGTTCCGGCGTCGAAGGTAGGATGCCGCACGCTCATGGACACGTCTGTTCCCCCGCGCTCGACGGCGCTCCTCCTCGGCCTGGTGGGGGCACTGCTGGTGTTCCGCCTCGGGGCGGTCCCCCTCCTCGGGCCCGACGAGCCGCGCTACACCCGGGTGGCGGTGGAGATGCACCGGGCCGGCGAGTGGGTGACGCCCACCCTCCAGGGGGAGCCCTGGCTCGAGAAGACGCCGCTGTTCTACTGGCTGGCCGGGGCGGGCTTCTCGGTCCTCGGCGAGACCGAGACCGCTGCCCGTCTCCCCGCCGTTCTCGCCACCCTCCTGCTGGTGGGGATCACGACGCTGGTGGGCGCGAGGCTGTACGGGACCGGGGCCGGGCTGCAGTCGGGCTTCGTGGCGGGAACCGCGCTCCTAATGTTCGCCTACGGCCGGGCGGCGTCGATGGACATGCTCCTGGCGGCCACGGTGACCGCCGCCACCGGCCTGGCCGGGCTCCGCCTCCTCGGGAGCGCGGGACGGTGGGCCATCCCCGCCGCGGCGGCGTTCGCTGGCCTGGCCACCCTGGCCAAGGGGCCCCTGGGGCTCCTGCTGCCGGGGCTCGTGGTCCTCGGCTTCGTCCTGGCCACGCGCCAGTGGAGCGCCCTCCGCGAGCTCCTCTCTCCCCTGGCCATCGCCGCCTTCCTGATCGTCGCCGCTCCCTGGTACGCGGCGATCCTGGCGGATCAGGGCCGTCACTTCGTCGACGTCTTCGTCCTCGACCACAACGTCCAGCGCTTCACCTCGACGATCCACCACCACCCGGGCCCGTTCTGGTACTACGTCCCCATCCTCCTCGCCGGGCTCTTCCCCTGGTCCGGGCTATCGCTGCCCGCGCTGTTCGGGCTCCGGCCCCGGGAATCGCGCCCCGACCTGTTCGTTCTCCTCTGGCTGGCGCTGCCCTTCGTCTTCTTCTCTCTGGCCGGCTCGAAGCTGCCCGGGTACATCCTCCCCTGCGTCCCCCCCCTGGCCATCCTCATGGGGCGGGCCGCCGCCCGACTCGTCTCCGCCGACCCGCCCCAGCGCTACCTCGCCGGCCGCGTGACCGCCCTCGTCGGCCTGGTCCTCGGGGCGCTGGTCGCCGCGACCCCGGCCCTCCTCTTCCGCCTCCAGGAGCCGCTCTGGCGCTCCACCATTCCCTTCGGCTTGTGGGCGCTGGTCGTGATGTTCCTCTTCTCGCGGCGCATCGGCGCCGACCCCACGGGCGCTCTGAAGCTGCTCCGCGTGGGAGCCGCCGGGCTTCTCGTCCTCCTGACCCTCGCCGCCCCGCCGATCCTGGCTCGCCGCGAGTCGGGGCGCGTGTTCTTCATCCCCGCCATGGGGCGCGAGGTCCTGGCCTGGGGGGCGTGGCGCACGGCCTGGATGGCCGGCTACTTCTACAACGACGGGAGGGTCCGGGAGGTGGCGGACGCCGGGGAGGTCTTCAGCGCGGTGGACGAGGGGCCCACGCTGGTCCTCGCCGGCCCCTCCGAGCGGCGGCGGCTGGAGGCCATGGGCACCCTGGAGACGCAGGTCCTGGTCCACGGACCGCGGGAGAACGTCCTCGTCCGGGTCGCACGACGCACTGCGCCGCCACGCGAAGACCCGGAGCCGACTTCGTGAGTACTGGACCGGCCTGCGGCCGGGATGCCCTGGCACGGGGAAGGAAGCCGCTCAGGCCGCGAGGCGCTTGAGCATCCGGACGACGGTACCGCCCCGGGGCGGAAACTCGTAGGTCACCTCGTCCATGAACTGCTTCATAAAGAAGATGCCGCGCCCGTAGGCCTTCAGGAGGTTCTCGGGGGCGAGGGGGTCGGGCACTTCCCGGGGCTCGAAGCCCTTCCCCTGGTCCTTCACCTCCACCTCGATCGCCTGGTCGAGGAGCGTGAACTGGATCACCACCCGCTTCGACTCGTCGTGGCCGTTCCCGTGCTTCATCGCGTTGACCACCGACTCGCGGACCGCCACGGCCAGGTAGTGGATGGTCTCGTCCTCGAACCCCACGATCTTGCACAGCTGGGTGAGGACGGTCTGCACGATGTCCAGCATCTCGATACGGGTGGCCACATCGAGCTTGACGATCCGCCGGTCGGGGGCCTCGGTCATGTCTGGGGGGTGGGTTCCAATTTATTGAGCGGTGGTGGAATCGGCGAACGCTAGCATGGGGCCAGGGGACCGTCAAGGCGACCGGGGCGTGCTACCATCCGGCCCCAATCTTGAGGATCGAGCCTGCCCCGAGCGTTCGAGGTCGTTTCCGCCTTCCCGGCGACAAGTCGATCTCTCACCGGGCCGCCCTGTTCGGCGCCCTCGCCGAGGGTCCCACCCGGATCCGGAACTACTCCTCGGCGGCCGACTGCGCGTCGACCCTCGAGTGCCTGCGCGCCCTCGGGGTGACCGTCGATCGGCGGGGCGACGAGGTCACCGTCGACGGTCGGGGGCCGGACTCCTGGACACGCCCCGAGGGCGTCCTCGACGCGGGCAACTCCGGGACGACGCTCCGCCTCCTCGCCGGGGCGCTGGCCGGTCGACCCTTCCAGACCGTGCTCACCGGCGACGAGTCCCTCCGGCGCCGGCCGGTGGAGCGGGTGGCGGCCCCGCTGCGGACGATGGGAGCGACCGCCCTCACCACCGACGGCAGGCCGCCGCTGACCATCGGCGGGGGCCGGCTGCACGGCGTCGACTGTGAGCTTTCGGTGGCCAGTGCCCAGGTGAAGACGGCGATTCTCCTGGCCGGGCTGCAAGCCGAGGGCACCACCACCGTGCGCGAGCCCGCTCCCAGCCGCGACCACACGGAGCGGATGCTCCCGGTCTTCGGGGTCCCCGTCGAGCGCCACGGGCTGGCCGCCACGGTGCACGGCGGCGCGTCGTTGCGCGGCGCCGAGATCGCGGTGCCCGGAGACGTCTCCAGCGCGGCCTTCCTCGTGGTCGCCGCTCTCGTCCTGCCGGACTCCGAGATCCATCTCGAGGGGGTGCTGCTCTCCCCCACCCGGACCGCCTTCGCGGACGTCCTGCAGGCCATGGGCGGGGACGTGGAGGTGCGTCTCGAGAGCACGGACCCCGAGCCGGTGGGCTCCATCGTCGCCCGGTCCTCGTCCCTCCACGGAACGACGGTGGACCCGGCCCGGGTCGCCGCGCTCATCGACGAGGTCCCGGCTCTCGCCGTCGCCGCCACCTTCGCCGAAGGGACCTTCACCCTCACCGGGGCGAAGGAGCTGCGGGTGAAGGAGAGCGACCGGATCGCCGCCATGGCCGAAGGCCTCGGCCGCCTCGGCGGCCGCGTGCGTGAGCTTCCCGACGGCCTCGTGATCGAGGGCGGCTCCTCGCTCCGGGGCGCGCCGGTGCGCTCCCACGGAGACCACCGGATCGCCATGGCCCTCGCGGTGGCCGCCCTCGCCGCCGAGGGACCGACCGAGATCGAGGGTGCCGAGTGCGCCACCGTCTCGTTCCCCGAGTTCTACGACTTCCTCGACCGGGGAGCGGGGCGTGGCTGAGCACCCGACGCGCATCGTCCTCGTGGGCTTCATGGGCGCGGGCAAGAGCGCGGTGGGCGCCCGGCTTGCCGAGCGCCTGGGCTACCGGTTCGAGGACATGGACCGGCGTATCGAGGAGCGAACGGGACTCACGATCGCGGCGCTCTTCGAGGAGCGGGGCGAGAAGAGCTTCCGCAAGGAGGAGCGGCGCGAGGCGGCGGCCCTGGCCGTCCTCGACCGACGGGTGGTGGCGGCCGGGGGCGGCGCCTTCGTGCATCCCCGGACCCGCGCGCTCCTCCGCGAGAACGCTCTCACGGTGTGGCTGCGGTGCGATCTCGAGACGCTTCTGCGCCGGATCCCCGCCGACGGCGCCCGCCCCCTCGCCGGGAACCGTGCCATAATGCGGGCTTTGCTGGCCGAGCGGGAACCCTCCTATCGTCAGGCCGATCTCGCGGTTGACACCTCCGAGGCGACACCGCAAGAGGTGGCCGATCTGATCGTGGACTTGATCGAGCGTCGCACCGCTGGGGAGAGATGAGGTATCTGATCCTCTCGGACATTCACGCCAACCGGGAGGCCCTGTCGGCCGTCCTGCAGCGCGTGCGCCGCAAGCGCTGGGACAAGACCGTCTTCCTCGGCGACCTCGTCGGGTACGGCGCCCACCCGAACCAGACCGTGGAGATGGTGCGGGCCCTCAAGCCGCTGGTCGCCATCCGCGGGAACCACGACAAGGTCTGCTCGGGCATCGAGGACGGCGAGATGTTCAACCGCGTCGCTCTCCAGGCCGCCCTCTGGACGAGGCAGCGGCTGACCATGCAGAACCTGCGCTGGCTCTACCGCCTGCCCGAGGGGCCGGTGATCGTCGACGGGGCCTTTGCCATCGCCCACGGCACCCCCATCGACGAGGACGCCTACATCTTCGGGGAGATCGAGGCCCTCAACGTGTTTCGCCAGACCACCTTCCCACTCTGCTTCTTCGGGCACTCGCACTTCCCGGTGGTGTTCGGGCTCTCGCCGGATGCGATCCACACCGTTCTCACCGAGGGGTCGGCCTTCCGCTTCCGCCTCGAGCCGGGGATGCGCTACCTCGTCAACCCCGGGTCCATCGGTCAGCCCCGCGACGGCAATCCGCTGGCGTCCTTCGGCATGCTCGACACCGACACCCGGACGGTCACGATCTACCGGGTCCCGTATCGAATCGAGCGCGCCCAGCAGAGGATTCTCGCCGAGGGGCTTCCCCGGCCCCTGGCCGACCGACTCGCCCTCGGGCGCTGAAGACGAGCCGGACCTGGATGATGACCGGCGCCCGCGCCGGCCTCTCTACGCGAGCACCAGTCCGACCAGGGCGGCCAGCAAGAGGAGACGCGGCACGATCCCCAAGCGCGGCAGCGGCTCCAGTGACGCCAGCCCGAGGAGCGCGGCGGCCGACGACGCGGCCGTGAGGCCGGTCGCGTAGGTCCCGTCGCGCCACCACCCCTCGACGCCGGCGGCCGCCGCCGCGGCCAGCCCGAGAGCGGCGGCCACCCGAAACGCCAGGGCCGCCCGGGTGCTCGCGCCGGACCCGGAGTCCTCCTCGGTCGAGGCGAAGGCCTGCAGCAAGAGGGCGGCGAGCACCCCAGTGGCCCCCACGAGGAGCGCCAGGGGCTGAGCCCCGGCCGCTCGAAGCCCCGGAGGAGATGACGCCAGCCGCGCCACCGCGATCACAATTCCCACCGAGGCGGCCACGGCCGCCGTGGCGAGGGCCACCAGGCCCGCCCGGCGCGCCGCCGGGGCCGGCGGAGCGAGGAGGGCTCCGCCCAGGAGCAGGGTCCCGCCGAGCGCCGCGACGAGGGCGGCCCCCAGGGCCACCCCGACGCCGGAAAGAACGATGCGCTCGGCTCCCCCGCCCACGCCGAAGCTCCAGGAGAGCACCGCCCCACCGTCGACGACGGCCAGCGCGAGAGCGAGAGCCAGACCGACGGCCAGGACCGGGCGGGAGGTATCGGCCCCCGAGGCACGCCCCGCCCGGACCGTGGCGTCGAGACCGTCCGCGGCCACCCCGGCGGCCAGAGCGGCCAGGGCCACGGCCACCGGGGCCGAGGCGTTGGGCTGCAGAGCCACGAGCACGGCTCCGGCCGCCGCGAGCACGAGGGGGAACGGCGTCCCGAGAGCGGCGGCGCCGGCGGCCAGGAGCACGAAGGGCCAGGTGCCGGAATCCCCCGCCGCCGGCATCAGGGCGACGGCTCCGAGAGCCGCGAGCCCCCGCCTCGCGAGCCCGGCGCGGGGATGCCGGGCGGGCAGAAGGGCCGCCAGCAGGAGAGCGACGGCGCCGAGGGCGGCGCTCACGGGGTCCTCCGGGTGACGGCGACACCGGCCAGAGTCACGAGGGCCCCCACCAGGGCGACCGCGGCGAAGGGCTCGCGGTGCACCGCGATCTCGGCCGAGACCTCGGGCTCGACCGCGCGGAGGGCAAAGGAGCGGTCGAGGGCCTCGACCCGGTGCACGCCGGGCATCGAGCGCAGCACGAAGACCCGGAAGGAGCCACGCGGGCTCTCCACGTCGAGAAGCGCGCCCGGGTTGCGAGGCTCACGGGAGCGGGTGAAGGGCTGCCGCTGGCCGTCGAGGGCGAAGTCCGGGAAGTACTCCTCGAGGGCGATGGTGAGGTCGCCGGCCCGCGCCGGCCGGCCCGGCGCGACGTCCACCGTCACGTCCTCGCCCCCGCCGGAGATCCCCACGCGCAGCCGCGCCGCCGCCCCGGTGGGAACCACCCGGGGCCGGCCGAAGCGGATCCCCCCGGCCGAGACCGCGCGGTCCGGCGTCAACACCACCGTCTCCGTCTCTCCGGGAAGGACCAGGGCCAGCGCCGCCCCCGGCAATGTCTGCTCGAGGCCGAGGGTGAAGCCAAGAGGCCGGAGGCCCAGGGACCGCCCCTCCGGACCGACCTCCTCGAAGTGGCTCCGGGCCTGCCCGGGCGCGAGAGAGAGCGTGCCCCGGTGGCCCCGCAGCCCGTCGGCCCCCACCGCGCCCACGACGAGGACCGCCCCGGCGGCGAGCAGGGCCGAGGCGAGACGCCCGGGGGCGGGGCCCGCCACCGCCCGCAGCACGAGTGCAATCGTGGTGAGGAGCAGGACCGCGGCGAGCACGGCATCCCGCGCCGGGAGCCAGGCCTCCGCTCGGACGGCAGGATGGAGGAGAAGGCCCGCGACCACGAGGAGCGAGGCGACCGGGGCCGGACGCGTGAGTGTGGTCACGGCCGTGGCCACCCCAGGTCGAGGTCCATTTCGCGGGCCACGCGCACTAGCAGCCGCACCGGGAGACCGGCAACGTTGGAGGGCGAGCCCTCGACGGTCTCGATGAACAGCGCCCCTCGACCACCCACGTGGTAGCCCCCCGCCTTGTCGAGAGGCTCTCCGGTGGCGGCGTACCACGCCACCTCGTCGTCGGTCATGGGAGCGAAGGTCACCCGGCTCCGCTCGACGCCGGAGCGTACGACCTCGCCGTGGACGAGGCACAGCCCGGTGACGACCCAGTGGCTCCGGCCGCTCAGGCGCCGCAGCATGATCCGGGCGTTCTCTTCGTCAGCGGGCTTGCCGAGGATGGCGTCGTCGCAGAGCACCTCGGTGTCCGCGGCCAACACGGGCAGGGTCTCCTCCCGGGCCACCGCGAGGGCCTTGGCCCGGGCGAGGCGCTCGACGGCGGCCGCGCCCACTTCCCCAGGCCGCAGGGACTCGTTCTCGTTCGACACGACGACACGAAAAGGCACCCCCAGCCCCTTCAGGATGTGGGCGCGCCGGGGGGACGCCGACGCCAGAACCAGCACTGGGTCACTCACGTGGGGCTCAGGCCCTTCGGAACACCGTGATGACGCGGGTCACCAGCGCCGCCGGACCGCTCGACTTCTGGACCACCTCGTCGGCCCCGTGAACGACCCGGGCTTCCTTCTGGGTCGTCACCGCTTCGCTGGTCCAGAGGATGATCGGGATGTCGACCCACTCCATGGTCGCCTTGATCAGGTTGATCATGTCCTTGCCCGCCATCTCGCCTTCGAGGCCCAGCTCCAGGGCGATGACGTCCGGCTTGTCTTCCGCGATGAGCCTCAATGCCTCGTTGCCGTCGGTGGCGACCCGCACCGGCACGTCCGCCGCCTCGAGCTCCGTCCGTGCGGCGGTGCACGTGTCGGGGTCGTCGTCGACCAGCAGCACCGTCTTGCGAAGACGCGAGCGCACCGGCTGAAGGACCGAGCCCGTCTCGGACCCCGAGTCGCGCGGGCGTGCCCCCCCCGCGCCCGACTTTCCCTGGAGGAGCTCCAGGATCTCGTCCTGGGTGGCCCGCAGGAGCCGCATCTCTCGCAGCAGCGCCTCCATCGACGCCGCCCCGTTCGTTGCGGTCTCTCCCGGGCCCTCGGGGCGAAGGACCTCGGTCGGTGGCACGGTGGCGGACGAGGACAGGTCCGTGGCGGCGGGGGCACCGAGCGGGAAGGGGGCCGACAGGGACGCCGGGGTCTCTGCGGAGGGATCCGCCGGCTCCGCTGTCGCCCTGGCCGAAGAGGCCTTCGGCGACCTCCCCGCCTTCGCCGGGGGGGGCGGCGTCGGATCGGCCGGCTTGAGCTTGCCCTGGGAGCGCAGTGCGGCGGCCCGGGTCATGAGACGGGCCCCGCAGCCCGGACAGGCAATGATGCTGTCGGGGTCGAAGGACTGGGTGATCGCGGACTTGCAGCGGGGACAGTTCATGGCGCTCGACCGAGAGCGTGAGTATAACGTATGGTGATCGACGGCCATGAAGCGCTCCGCCGCCGCCGATCTCCCCGCCGCGCTCTTCCGGGAGACGCCCGCTCGCCGGCTCGCCCTGCTGAAGGCCGCCTGGCCGGCCGCGGTGGGCCCCGAGCTGGCCCGGCGCTCGGAGGTCGTGGCCCTCGATGGGGACCTCGCGCGCATCCGGGTTGCCGACGCGATGTGGCGGCGCAGCCTCTGGCGGATGCGCAAGGACCTCATTGGGCGGCTGAGGAGAGTGGCAGGCTCGGCCGCACCGTACGCGCTGACCTTCGTCGAGGGTCCGGTGGCCACCCCCGTCGAGGCGACAACCCCGGAGATTCGGGTGCTCGAGCCGGCGCCGCTCCCCCCGGTGGTGGCCGACGCCGCCGAGCTGATTCCGGACGACGCCACCCGCCGGCGTTTCCAGGACGCGGTCGGGCGCTACCTCGCCCGCTTCCCCCCTCAGACGGGGACAGGCGAAGCCGACGACCCCGACTGACGCGCGGTCGGGGCTCCGACGGTCGCTCCCGGCCGGGGCGAGGGACGGAGGCGCTCCACGAGAGCCGTCTCGCTGGCGAGCAGGGCCACCCGCAGACCCGTCCGCACGAACACCAGCGCCTGCTGCGCCAGCACCATCGCCAGGATGAGGGCGCCGCGGTCCGTCGGGACTGCCTGGCGGAAGAGAACGAAGAGCAGCACGGCCATGCCGACGAGGACCGCGTTCGCCAGCCACGTGCCCCCCCACAGGAGCGGGTGCCGCAGGACGAGGGCGAGCCCCGCTCGGAGACCGGACAGCCCTCCCGCGTCCGAGCGCACCACGTGGATGCGCGAGGCGTCGAGGACGAGAAGCGCCAGGAGTAGCACGAGCCCGCCGACGGCCGCGCCTCCCAGGGGAGCCAGCCACCCCGGACCCGAGCCCGTCCGGAAGTAGGAGCGCGTCAGCTGAGCGAACGGCAGCATCGCGAGGCCCCCGACGATCGCCGCGAGGGCGCCGACCAGGAGGGCCATTCCGAGGAAGCGTCCGAAGAACCTGCCGGCCCCCTGGCCGAAGCGCTGTCCCAGGGACCGCCGCTCCCCGGAGCCGGAGAGGACCTCGAGCACGCCCCCGTTGACCCCCGCCCCCACGAGCACGCCGAGGACGGCGACGGCGACCAGGGTCGCTCCAAACGCCCCTGGCAACCCTGGCCGCATCTCGGCGAGGTCGGTGAGCGCGCCGAAGACGATCCCCGTCCGGAGAACATCGGCCTCGGGCAGCGACCCCACAACGGAGCGCAGCGACTGCCACAGCGGGAACGTCGCGGCCGCGGCCAGGACGAGGTGAATCAGCCACACGAGGAGAACGACGCGTCGGGCCGCCCAGGCCTCGCTCAGCCCCTCCCGCGTGAGAGCCGCCAGCGTCCTCATCAGAGCCCCACCAGGGAGAGTACCGTCTGGAGCCAGAAGGCCCACCGCGTTCCCCAGTAAGTCGCGGTCGCGTGATCGGTCTGTGCGCGGCGGGCGTTGTTGAGGCGGTTGACGTCGAGGACGAGCCGATCGTCGGGATCGACGACGGCGGCCACCAGCCGGTGGGGACCGGTCGCCTCGTAGCGCACCCAGCGGTCCCGACCGTCCCACTGGCGTCGCTCGGGCGGGGCCCCCTCGAACTGCAGCTCCACCTCCACCGGCAGCACGAGCTCGCCCCGACGGCGCACGAGGACGACCGAGCGCCACGAATCCTCGTTGCCGTCTTCGGTGCCGTCGGCCGTCTCCGGCAGCGAGACGGTGGCCGCGGCCCCGTCGTCCAGGATGCCCCCGGGCCCGGGGTCTCGCCCGCTCCGGACCGACGCCACCTCGTAGTCGAGGAAGCCGGGACGCTCCACCGTCCGCTCGAAGAACCAGCCCAGATCCTGCCCCGCCACCTCGGACGCCACCACGTAGAAGTCCTCGCTCCCGGGATGCCCGAAGCGCCAGCGCTCGTGGTAGGTGCGCATGACCCGGGACATCGTCTCCTCGCCGAGCAGGCGCTCGAGAGTCTCCAGGGTGAGCGCCGTCCGCGTGTAGATGTCGAAGCGGTAGTCTCTGGAGATGTCCCAGGCCGGTCCGCGGATGGGATCGAAGTCGCGGCGGGCCCGGTTCGACATCCGCAGCTCCTCGAGCTGCCCCAGGCGAAGGCCGAACGCCTCGGCCGCCACCGGCCCATACTCCTGCACCAGCACCTTCGCGGTCGAGTACGTGGTGAATCCCTCGTCCAGCCAGGGCTCCTCGAACTCGTTGCTGGCCACCATCCCCTGCCAGTACTGGTGACCGACCTCGTGGACGATCACGTCCTCGGGCTCGAGGATCCGGTCGAGCGGCCACCAATTGAAGAGGTGGCGGGTCCCGGCGGTGATGAGGGTCGGGTACTCCATGCCGCCCGAGCCGCCGCCGCCCGACGCGGGATCGACGACGGTCAGGGTGGCGTGGGGGTAGCGGCCGTACCAGAGGCCGTACCACTTCAGGGCGGCCTTCGCGGCACGGATGTGGCGCTCCCGCTGCGGGGCGTGCTCGGGCTGGAGAAGCAGCACGACCTCGACGTCCTGGAGCCGCACCTCCTCGAGCGAACGCCCGAGGAGCCGGGCGGTCTCGTCATATTCCCCGGGGCTCACCTCGTCGTCGGCCCGGAACGTCCGGCGCACCTCCAGGAACCGCGGGTCGGCGGTCCACGCGAAATCGTGGACGTTTGCCTGCTCGTAGACATGGGTCGTCGTCCCGTCCTCGTTCTCGCGGTCCTCCACCTTCCGGCCGGTGGCCCCGACCACGAAGCGGTCGGGGAGGGTGATCTCGACGTGGTAGTCACCGAAGTCCGCGTAGAACTCCGACTGGGAGTGGAACTGGTGGCAGTTCCAGCCCCCGTCGAGCCGACCGCGCGTTCCCGCGGGCTCGTAGACGCCCAGCTTCGGGAACCACTGCCCGACCAGGAAGTAATCCCGGACGTAGCCGGTGCGGACGAGGAACCCCGGGAGCCGGGCCTCGAAGGCGAGGTCCAGGGTCACGATCTCTCCCGGCGGCACCGGCTCGGGGAGGCGCACGCGCAGGACCGTCCGATCGTCGTCGTTGTCGTCGTCGGGGTGCTCGAACGACGTCGCCCCCGCCAGGTCCACCCCGTCCGCCCGGCGGATCGAGGTGATGTCGATTCCGCCCCAGCCGTCCTCTACGTCCCGGCCGCGCCACAGCCCACCGCCCGACTCGCGGAAGAAGGTGCTCTTCGAGTTGCGGAACGCGTTCAGGTAGAGGTGGAACCACAGCTCCCCGATGGGCTCCGACGCGGGGTTGCGCCAGACGAGACGCTCTTCGCCGGAGAGCCGCTTCTCCTCGGCGTCGAGGCGGACGCGGATGTCGTAGTCGACGACGGCGTGGGCCCGCTCGGGCAGAGGCGCCGCCGGCGCCGGGCCGGTGCCGGCGGCGGCGAGCGTGGCCAGCGCGAGGATCGGGCCGAGGGGACGCGTCAGGGTAGCCACGAGGAGAAGACGCTCAGCCCAGCGAGGCGATCTCCTCGTCGAGGGCGGAGAGGGCCCGGCGCAGGATCTCCTTGTGCCCCTCCGCGTGGGCGGTCGCGAGGCGGCGCTCGACGTCCGCTCGTGAGAGCTCGAGCCGACGCCGACGGGCCAGCGTGGCGGGGTCCACGTCGTCCGGGGCCTCCGTTGGCCCGGGCGCGGCCGCCTGCTCCTGCTGATCCGCTACAGACTTGCTGTCGAACCCTCGCGCCATCCGCCCCTCCCCAGGTGCCGCATCCCGAATGTGCCTGATCGCGGTCCGCGTCAAGTGTACGCCCGATTTCCAGAAACCGAGCGGGCAAACCTGGAGAAGAGGGGGGCGCCGCCCGGAGTCACGGCAGGCTCCTGGCTGCGAACGGGTGCTAGAGCCGACGCTCGAAGATCTTGAAGTCGCTCTTCTCCGCCTCGACGATATCGTCGAGGAGAGCGTAGATCGCCGCGATCTTCCTGTCCTTGTGGAACTTGTCGTCGAAGGCGGTGAAGTCGGCCTCGTCCTTGAAACGGAAGACCTCCATCAGGTAGTTCGGCCGGCTTCGATCCTCGTAGACCGAGACGTCCGCCCCGCCAATGGAGGTGAGCAGCGGCTTCAGCTCGCGCATGAGGTCGAAGAACTCGCCGCGGCGGCCGTCGCGAATGGAGTACGTGATGGCCAGCAGGACCCCGGCCTCCGAGAACTCCGGCAGGACCACGGGGGCCGGCGGAGCCGGTTCGGAGAGCTGCCGGCGGTCGATCCTGGCCGGCGGCATCGAACGTGCCGGCGCCATGAGCGTCGCCCGCGCCGGCGCCACGTGCCGGGTCGGCAGTGGCGACGGGATCGGGGCACGCCGCCGGGACGAGGGAACGGCCTTCTTGGGGTGGGTCGCCCGGGCGGGCGTGGACGTGCGCGCCCGGCGCACCGGGGTGCGGCTCCGAGCGCTCTTCGCCGTCACCCGAACGTTCTTCTCGGCGGCCGTCTTCGCTTTCGGCGACCTCGAGGCGGCCTTCTTCACCGCGGACTTTCTCGCCGCAGGCTTCTTCGAAACCGGCTTTCTCGCCGTGATCCTGCTCGCCTTCGGCTTGCCCGCCCTGCCCTTCACGGTGCGCTTCGCCACGACCAGCGTCACCCGGGCCCGGGCGGACCTCTTCGCGACCTTCTTGCGAGTTGTGGAGCGTACTGCCCCCGTTGTTCTCTTGCGCGACGTTGCAGCCTTCAACTGCTTCCCCTTGTTTGGATTGTGGCCCCGGCCTTAGAGCAGAGCGCCCAGGAACTTCCCGGGTCCGCCTTACATCCAAGGATTCTAGCAGAGGGGCTGACAGCGAATCCAACATTTTTTATCGGCCCGATCCAGAATCGTGGACAGCGGATACAATTGGACCTAAATAGTGCGAAGTCAACGAGTTTCAATGGGCGCAACAAGTGACAGTGGACTCGCAGAATTTGCGCCGGCCGGAGAGGCGCCGACACCGGGACCGGCCGGTCCTCATTCCAACCTCCAGGCCGCGGAAACCCGATCAGCTCTGGATTTCGATTGGTTTCGGGCGTCCGGACCTCCGGTGGCCCCATCTCGGGCTAGGATGCCTGCAAGCACAGAGGAGGAGGAGACGACCGATGGCAGATGAGAAGAACGAGCGGGGCAAGGCGATCGAGGCCGCCCTCGCGCAGATCGACAAGCAATTCGGCCGGGGCTCGATCATGCGCCTGGGGAGCCAGGACAAGATCGATGTCCCCGCCATACCCACCGGCTCGCTCTCCCTCGATGCCGCACTGGGCGTGGGCGGCGTGCCCCGCGGACGCGTGGTCGAGATCTTCGGCCCGGAGTCGTCGGGCAAGACCACCCTGGCCCTGCACGTCATCGCCGAAGCCCAGAAGCGCGGCGGCATGGCCGCCTTCGTCGACGCCGAGCACGCTCTCGACGCCACCTACGCCAAGAAGCTCGGGGTGGACATCGACAACCTGCTCGTCTCGCAGCCGGACAGCGGAGAGCAGGCCCTGGAGATCACCGAGGTTCTCGTACGATCCGGAGCGGTGGACGTGCTGGTCATCGACTCGGTGGCGGCCCTCGTGCCCCGCTCCGAGCTCGAGGGCGAGATGGGCGACGCCCAGATGGGCCTCCAGGCTCGTCTCATGAGCCAGGCGCTCAGGAAGCTCACCTCGGTCGTGTCCAAGAGCAAGACCTGCCTGATCTTCATCAACCAGCTGCGCGAGAAGATCGGCGTGATGTTCGGCAACCCCGAGACCACCACCGGCGGCCGCGCCCTCAAGTTCTACTCCTCGATGCGCCTCGACATCCGCCGCATCGCGGCCATCAAGGACTCGGATACGGTCGTGGGCAGCCGGGCCAAGGTCAAGGTGGTCAAGAACAAGGTGGCGGCTCCGTTCCGGGAGGCCGAGTTCGACATCCTCTACGGCGTCGGCATCAGCAAGGAGGGAGATCTCCTCGACCTGGGCGTCGCCCACCGGATCGTCGAGAAGTCCGGGGCCTGGTACTCCTTCGACGGCGAGCGCATGGGCCAGGGCCGTGAGAACGTCCGCGTCTTCCTCAAGGAGAACCCGGACATCCGCCAGGAGATCGAGAACCGACTCCGCCAGGGCCTCGGCCTGCCCGTGATCGACGCGCCGGCGAAGCCAAAGGACGACGAGGACGACAGCGGCTCCGTGGTCCAGATGCCGGAGAAGAAGAAGGGCGCCTGATTCTCATCCCTCGCGCGCTGCGCGGTCGGCGCGCGAGGGATCCCACTCCCCCCACCCACGGCATTCCCCGGCCCCTTCCGAGCCGCCATTCCGACACCCCAGACCGTCCCCCTGAGGAGCCCCGTCGTTGAGCGTACGGCAAGGGGTGATCTCTCCGTCCCTCACCTTTGACGGAAACCAGCCCTTCGTGATTCAATGTCCGTTCGCCTGCCTGGCCAGGTAGCTCAGTTGGTAGAGCAGCGGACTGAAAATCCGCGTGTCGGCGGTTCAATTCCGTCCCTGGCCACCAACCTAAGGCCGCCACGGGTCGTTCACCTCGCCGCCTGCTTCTGGCCGCTGACGACGGTTGGCTCCTACCGCACCTTCCGATACCAGTTGCTGTGCTGCTTGTAGCGTGTAACCGTCCCGTCCTGGGCGAGGTCGAATACGAACTCTTCGCCCAGCTGGTCTTCCTCGTCTTCACGCACCCGGCGAAAGACGTGCTCACCCGTCTTCTTCAGCCTGACGAGGGCCTCCTTCAAGTCACGCTCCGCGAGCGACACCGCGGCCAGCCCGTCCTCCCAGCGGACGATCGCTGACTGGCCCCATATGGAGTCGTAGACGCCTGCATAGCGGTCGAGCGCCGGATCGCGCTCCGGCACCTTCCCCGGCTCCTTGAGAGCTTTCTCGATGGCGGGCCTGATCAGGTCGAACGCCTTCGCGGTGTAGAGCTCAACCTCCGAACCGACAGCGTTGGTCAGCACAACGACCGCAATCTTCGTCTTCGGCTCCATCCGAATGTGAGTGTAGTAGCCCGGGCAGCCGCCTCCGTGGCCAACGAAGGTATGGTCCTTGTCTCGCAGGATTTCGAAGCCCAGGCCCCAGGTCGTCTTCCAGTCTGGGTCCACCCACTGCACCCGCTGCATCTCTCGCAGTGTCGACGCACGCAGCACCTCATTGCCTCCTTCGGAGAGCAGGCGGAACTGCCATGCGGCGAACCTAGCCAGATCGGGGACGTTTGAGGCGAAGCCAGCGGCGGGGGCGATGCCGCGCGTCTGGAAGGGCGCGATCACGTCACGGGAGCCGTCGCGCTTGCGGGCGCTGTACCCGATCGCGAGCCGATCTCCACGCAGGTTCTCCGGCACCTCGGTGAAGGTGTCGTGCATGCCGAGCGGCTCGAGGATGTTGGCGTGGACGTAGTCCCCGAACGGCTGGCCGGATACGGAGGCGACGATCTCGCCGGCGAGGGTCAGGCCCAGGTTCGAGTACTGAAAATAGCGCGACGCCGGGTATAGCGTCTGCTGCTCCCGCAGGCGAGCTGCGATCTCGTCGTGGCTCGGGAAGGGATAGCCTTCCGCGGTCCAGTACGGGTAGTCCGACTCACGGGGCAATCCGGCCGAGTGCGTGAGAAGCCCGCGCACGGTGATCGGTTCGTCATCGGGGTGTACGTCCTGGATCTCGACCCAGGGCAGGTACTTCGCAACTGGATCGTCGAGGCGCACCTTGCCGCTCTCTCGCTGCTGGAGCACCGCGACGCTCGTGAACAACTTCGAGATCGAGCAGATGCTGTAGAGCGTGTCCGGCCGTGCCGGGACCCCGGTTTCCGGGTTGGCCAGGCCGAAGGCGTCGGTGGCCAGGAGCTCCTGGTCGTGAACGACACCCACCGACATCCCGGGAACCCCGCTGATCGCAGCCTGGTATTCAACCCATTCCTCCCAGGCCGCGATGGCATCGACGACCCGCGGGTCGTCAGCGAGCCTGGCGGACCCACTCTCTTCGGCTCCTGCGGTCGCGACACATGACATCAGGAGCGACAGCACGAGCAGCGAAACAGCAGTCACGGACTTCATGGTCAACCACCTCAGAGCTCGTATTATGACGGAGTCCGCCATCGGCAGGGCTCCGCGGAAGTCACTCCCGACGACAGTTCCTCTGGAACGCGGGAGACAGCTGGGGATCGGCGAAGATCCGACGACTCTGTGAGGCCCTGGGCCTGGAGATGGGGGCGCTCCCCCTCGGGGCCCGCGCGCGCCTCGAGAAAGGCTCGCTCGCGAGGAAGAGCGAACGTGCCGTGCCGAGCGCGGGCGGGACCACGCGGTGCTCGCCGCTCGCCTCCTCGCTGCTCCACAGTCCGAGGCGAGGGAGCTCATTGCGAAGGCCCGGGCGGTGGTCGACCGCTGGGAGCGCGACCGTCTCTGCAGCCGGCACTACATCTCTCGGTGGCGAGCACTTCTGGCGGGCCCTGTGGAGCGCGTGGCCCGGGCGTTGATCGAGCCCTCCGACTGGACCGATGCCCTGTTCCAGAACACTCCCTGGTCGTTCGCCCTGCCGCGCCGACGGACATGAAGCGGGAAGACCTCCGGCGCCTCTTCACCCGCGCGCGAGACCTGTGCGGTCACACGGACTACGTCGTCCTGGGAAGCCTGGCCGTTCTGGGCCACACCGGGAGCGTCCCGCGCCGGATGACGGCCTCACTAGACGTCGACGCCTACACCCGGCGCGACCCGGGCCGGATCTTCGATCTGGCAGCTGAGCTCGGCCAGGGGGCAGTCCCTTCGAGGCCGAGCACGGCTACTACCTCGATCCGATCTCCCCCCAGGTGGCCACGCTTCCCGACGGCTGGGAATCGCCTTGATCCGAATCGAGCTGCAGGCCGATCTCATCTGCTGGTTCCTCGAGCCGAACGACGCCGCGGTGGCGAAGTACGTGGGAGGGGATGGACACTTCGTACGCCGAATGGCCGGCCGGGGAAACGGTGAAGGCCGGCGCCCTAGTCCTCGATCGTCTTGGAGATGACGGCACCACGGTTCTCGAGCATCGCGCCTTCACATGGGTGGATGCCGATACTCTCGAGATGGCGCTGGAGTTCATTGATGGAGACGACGTCGTTCGACACGCCTTCAAGATCGTGCGGAGGTAGGCCCTTGGGGAGAGGCTGTCCAACAAGGGCGTGAACCAGCCGAGGCGCTGAGTTGAAGATCCCCAAGGCTGCCCCGATCGTCTTCAATGTGCGCCTCGTGAAGCCAGGCGTGGTCGAAGGGGATGGAGCTGACGAGCGCTGACCGAACGGGACGCTCGCGGGCCCACGTGGCCTCGCCTTCGACAGGCCCGCCCTGCGCGCGGGCGCGTGAATCCCAGGGCAGGACGGGCGCTGGCAGGGCCGGCCCCGCAGCCGCTCTCACCGGAATGGACTTCACGACATCGCGTCGTGTGCTCACGCGTTTCCTCGCTCCGCTGTTCGGAAAATGCCGAGTCTACGTCAAGCGCGTGGAAACCTCTCTCGCGTGCCGGCCCTTCATCACGGCGCAGGCGAGAGCCGGTAGAGGACGGCGCCGTGCCAGGCGACGACCGGCGAGACCTCGCCCTCGACGGTGCTGAGGTCCCGCCGTTCCCATAGGTCACGGACGCGGCAGGGGCCGCTCAGGTCCAGCTCCGATAGCGGCACGCGAACCGGCACGCCGGCGGGGTCCGCGTCCTCGGCGGGCGGCAGCACGTGGACCGAGAAGCGCACGCTGGCCCCCGTGGGCTGCGTCAGCGCGCCATCATCGATGGCGACGAACGCGCGGAACCGGTCCGCGCCCTCGGGCAGCGGGTACATCACCACCGAGCGCGCGTGCGCCGCGATTCCGTAGGGGACCGGCCTGCCGAGCACCACCATCGGCCCACCGCTCGGCGACTCCTCGGTCGAGGCCATGCCCCACCCCACGCTCGCCTGCGTCCAGCGCTCGTCCGTGAGCCGGAGCGTGTCGCCGTTCTCCAGCGTCAGGCGCGGCTCGACCCACAGGGCGTGATCCCAGGCCGTCCCGTCCTCGCCACCCTCGGCCACCAGGACCAGCCGGCTGCCCCCGCGCACGTCCACGTCGATCTCGACGCCGTGGCCCGGGGTGCTCCGGTCCACCACCGGGCTGACGAAGGCGGGCGTGCTGAGGTCGACGGGGAAGCGATCCCGGGTGTTGAACAGGGCCAGGTAGCGGTCCGGCGACGCCGGTGCCCGGGCGCTCCAGGCCACCAGGCCATCCCGACGAAACAGCGGACGGTTGCCCTCGCTGCGCTGGTTCACGGCGATGACCTCGTCGTTGGTCAGCAACGCCAGTGTCGCCGCGTCCGTCTTCGTCATGTCCCCACCGTGGATCAGCGGCGAGCGGGCAATCGACCACAGGGTCATCAGGGTGCGCTGCTCGTCGGGGGTGAAGCGCGTCCGGCGCCGGCCCAGGTCGAGCACGCCCAGGGGCAGCATGTCGGCGTCCGGCCAGTGGCCGGCCCCGCGGTGTGGGTTCCATCGCTCCAGCCGGCCGAACTGCTCGAGGAGCGCGGGCCAGTTGTCCCAGAAGTCGTCGCTGATCCGCCACATGTTGGCGTGCGCCTTCACGTGCTCCGCCGCGCTGAGCGCCGTCTCCCCCGGCGAGAGGCTGAGCACCATCCTCCGTCCCGTGCGGTCGATCGCGCGCCGGATGGCCTCGATCTCCGGCTCGTGGTCGTGGTAGGGCCGACTGATGTCGTCGACCTTCACGAAGTCCACTCCCCACGAGGCGATCAGCTCGAAGACCGAGTCGTAGTAGGCCTGGGCCCCGGGCCTGCTCATGTCCACGCCGTACATGTCCGGGTTCCAGGGACACACGTCGTCCGGGTTGGCGATGTCGGCGGCGCCCACCGACGTCCCCTTGACCGGGAGGTTCCGCGCCACCGCCCGCCGCGGGATCCCCCGCATGAGGTGGATGCCGAACTGCAGCCCCCTCTCGTGCGCGTAGGCGGCCAGAGGCGCGAATCCCGCCCCGTCGGCCGAGGAGGGAAACCGATTGGGCGCGGGGAGCAGGCGGCCCCACTCGTCCATGACCAGCGGCGCATCCGGCCTGTAGTCGTGCCCGCTGGCGCCGGGCTCGTACCACTGGATGTCAACGGTCAGCAAGCGCCATCCGTGGGGCAGAAGATGCTCCGCCATGAAGTCGGCCTGCTGCTTCGCCTGCGCCTCGGTGATGGTCGTGCCGAAGGAGTCCCAGCTGTTCCACCCCATGGGAGGCGTCGGCGCCCAGCTCAGGAATTCGAGCGGGCGGGCGGGCGGCGCCCCTGACGGCGTCGTCCAGCCCGATGCGTCGGCTCCCGGAGGGGCCCCCACGGCAGTGAGGGCAACGGCGAGGGCAACCAGCTTCGACAGCGGCTTCGTCGGCAGCACGCGGGGCCTCCTGGGGACCGCATTGTAGTGCCCGGTTCCCGCGCCCGTTCCTGGCGCCTCAGAATTGGTGAATGCCATTCACTGGCGTATCCAGTTCTTACCGTCTAGTCGACAGCTAGCGTTCCCCCTATCTTGTGAGGAGCAGTAATGAAGGAGGGAAGAGCATGAGCGAAGAGAAGCCCCGCAACCCTTACGCAGACATCGCACCCGCCCTGGGGGATTACACCGACAAGGTCCTGGCCGGTGATCTCTGGAAGCGCACGGGGCCTCGCCCCGCGGGACCGGAGCCTCGTCACCGTCGCGACCCTGGTTGCCCTCTACCGCACCAACGAGCTGCCGTTCCACCTGGCCAAGGCGCTCGAGAACGGAGTCACGAGGGACGAGCTGATCGAGGTCATCACCCACCTCGCCTTCTACGCCGGCTGGCCGGCCGCCAACACCGCCGTCGTGATCGCCAGGAAGGTCTTCGCGGAGGCTCAAGGAGCGTGAGCGATCGTCGTTCTTCGACCGCCCACGGTGTCGGACGCAGAGACCGGTCCACCACTTCGTCGACGAGGCTGACCGCAAGAAGTGCCGAGGCAGCCCGTACCTCGATCCGATGATCGAGGACAGGAGGCCAGGCTGAGGCCTCACTGCGCACTCGTAGCCACCATCGTGTGGAATTCGGGCTGAAGGAGTTGTAGGCTCCACCCGCAGCACGACTTCGCGGAGGCGACCCGCGTGGCGCTCACAGCAGGAAGACGCCTCGGCCCCTACGAGATCCTCGAGCCCCTCGGGGCCGGGGGGATGGGGGAGGTCTACCGGGCCCAGGACACGCGCTTGAAGCGCGATGTGGCCCTGAAGGTGCTGCCCGCCGAGCTGGCCTCGGAGCCCGAGCGCCTGGGGCGCTTCCAGCGGGAAGCCGAGACCCTCGCCGCCCTCGACCACCCCCACATCGTCACCATCTTCTCCGTCGAGGAGGCGGACGGCCTCCACTTCCTGACCATGGAGCTGGTCGAGGGAAAGACCCTCAGCAGGGTCATCCGCCGAGATGGTCTACCCCTCTCCCGGTTCTTCCAGATCGCCATCCCCCTGGCCGAGGCGGTGAGCGCTGCCCACGAGAAGGGGATCGTCCACCGCGACCTCAAGCCGGGCAACGTCATGGTGACGGAGGAGGACCGGGTCAAGGTTCTGGACTTCGGCCTCGCCAAGCTGCGAGAAGGTGTCCGGGGCGAAGTGGACACCGAGAGCCCCACCGAGCCGGCGACCGGCCCGGGGCGCGTCCTGGGGACGGCTCCGTACATGTCCCCGGAGCAGGTCCAGGGAAAGGCTCTGGATCACCGCTCGGACGTGTTCGCCCTGGGGATCATCCTCTACGAGATGGCCACCGGGAACCGTCCGTTCGCGGGCGACACCTTCGCCGACGTGGCCTCGTCGATCCTGAAGGACAGCCCGGTGTCGGTGACGGAGCGCAAGGCGGATCTCCCCCGGGATCTCGGGAAGCTCATCAAGCACTGCCTGGAGAAGGAGCCCAGGAGGCGATTCCAGTCATCGCTGGACCTGGCGAACGAGCTCGAGGATCTGCGGCGTGAGGTGGACTCCGGTGAAGCCCTGACCTCCGGGGGCGCTCCTGTCATCAGCAACCGCGCTGGCGGGAAGCGACGGATCTGGCTCGTTGGCGGAGCAGCGGTCGTCGTCCTCGCTCTGGCGGTCGGCTCTTTCCTGTTGCGCCGAAACGCCCAACCTCCGGCGGCACCCCTCGAGATCAGACCCTTCACCTCCGATGGAGGGCTGAAGCGGCTCCCGCAGCTTTCCCCGGACGGCGAGAAGGTCGCGTACATGTGGGCCGGTCGGGCCGATGACAACTGGGACATCTACGTCAAGGCGGCGGGCGTTCGTGCCAGGCCCATTCGCCTGACCGAGCATCCGGCCGACGATCAGGTCCCCGTCTGGTCCCCTGATGGGCGTCTGATCGCCTTCCGGCGGGTGACCGACCAGGGCTGGGCCATCTACACCGTCCCGGCTCTCGGCGGGCAGGAGCGCAAGCTCACCGATGTCGGTCCCTCGCCCGTCTGGGGGATCGCACGCCAGGGACCGATGTCGGGGCTGGCCTGGTCGCCCGACGGCGACTGGCTGGCCCTGGCCGAGCAACCGTCGCAGGACGAGCCGGTCCGGATCGTTCGGTTGGACCTGGCGACGCTGGACAAGCAGCCGATCACGTCCCCGCCGCAAGGGATTCCCATGGGCGATGCGCAGCTCGCCCTCTCCCCGGACGGGAGACACCTGGCGTTCGTCCGAAGAAAGCACCTTGTCGATCCCGGGGAGCTCTGGGTTCAGCCGATGGACGGTGGCCCAGCCCGACGCCTCATCTCTGCGGAGTTCTGTTCCTATGCTCCCGGCTACTACGGGCTCACCTGGACGGCGGACGGCAAGGAGGTCGTCTTCACCGCCGTCACGACGGACCGGCCCAGGATGTTCAGCGTTCCCTGGACCGGCGGCGCACCGCAGCCCGTCGCTGGGATTGGGAAGGGGGCCCTGTTCCCTTCCATCCGTGAGCGCCGGATGGTGTACGAGGAGTGGGCGAGGGCCCCCGTCGACATCTGGCGGATCCCCGGCCGAAACGCGGGCCCGGAGCAGACGCCCGAGGCCGTCGTCGTTTCCAGCGCAGTCGACAACTGCCCCGCCTTCTCCCCGGATGATCGAAGGATCGCCTTCGCGTCCGGGCGAGGCGGCGTCAGCAGCATCTTCGTGTGCAACAGCGACGGCTCAAACCCGGTGCAGCTGACGGAGTTCGCGAGGGAGGCCGGGATGCCGCGCTGGTCCCCGGACGGTCGCCGAATCGCCTTCGACTCGACAGTGGCCGGGGACGGGAACATCTACGTGATCGGCGTCGAGGGAGGTGTTCCGCGTCGGCTGACTCCGGAGCCGTCCGTCGACTTCAACCCCAGCTGGTCCCGGGACGGCCGGTGGATCTACTTCAGCTCCGATCGGGGTGGGAGCCGGGAGCTGTGGAAGATGCCGCCCGACGGAGGGCGGGCCGTCCAGGTGACACGGAACGGCGGCTTCGACGCGGCCGAGTCGTGGGACGGTCGGTACCTCTACTACTCGAAGGACCTGCGCTCGGGTGTGTGGCGCATGCCGCTGACGGGTGGTGAGGAGATGGCCATCGTGAGCGGACCCCTGTCCTTCAAGGGATGGGCCCTGGCACGAGAGGGGATCTACTTCGCGGAGGCCACCAGCCTCGGGGCTCAAAGCCTGGCCTACACCATTCGGTACCTGGACTTCGAGTCGGGCCAGGTGGCCGAGCTGTTTCGGAAGGAGGGTCCGTTCAGGTACCAGTCCCTGGCCGTCTCCTCCGACGAGCGGTGGATCCTGCAAGCTGAAGCCCCGTCACAGCAGTCCGAGCTGATGCTGGTGGAGAACTTCCGCTGATCCGGTGCGGCTCGGCACCTGCTCGAGCGTTGCCAGGCGGTCGAGTCACCGGGTCGGAGAGCTTTCCCGCTCGAGGAGCCGGGCGCGGGGCTCACCGGGGCGAAGGCGAGCCCGCCCCCGAGGGCGGGCTCGACCTCGCGTGAGGTCTCCGTCAGGGGCTGGAGGTCAGGCTGCCTTCCGGGCCCTCTTCCGGCGCTTCTTCTTCGGCTTGTTGAGAGCCTTGTCCGCCTGGGCGATCGCCTTTCCATAGGCAGTGGCCTGGCGCTGAGCGGCCTTTAGCGCGGAAAGCTCGGGTGTGTTGACCGCCTTCGCGGCCCTGTTCTTCGCCAACGCCGTTCGGGTCGCGGCCAGCTCGCTCACGGCCGTGCGCAAGGCCTTGCGCGACTCGGCGCTGGGGTCCGCCTTGGCCTTTACAGCGGCGACCTTCGCACGCTTGAGCTGGGTGGCGCGCTTCTTGTTGAGACGACGTGACTCGGCGTTCAGCTGCTTGCTGATCTTGCTCCGCGCGGCGACGGCCTTGTCGCCGTCGGTGGACGCCGCGTTCAGCTTCTCCAATGCAACGGCGAGGTTCTTCTCGACAGAGGCGCTCTTGGCGATCGGCCGTTTCTTCGTAGCCATGGGTCTCCTGACTCAGTGATTGACACGATGGATGGCCAATCATAGAGCTTTTTGCCGACGATCCCAATCCGTGCGACCGGGATATGGTGGCCTCGGCCTCGGACCCCCGAGGATGATCCTCCGGGTCAGGGCGTGCGGCCCCGGTCGTGGCGGTGCTCCATGCAGCTGGCGTAGAAGGTCACGGTGGCCGGCCAGTCGGAGAAGATGCCGCGGATGCCCACCTCGCGGGCAAGCACGTCGAGGACCGTGAGCATGTCGCCGTCGTTGTCGACCAGGTCACTCACCGTCCGGTAGTACTGGCCACCCCCGTTCTCGAGCGATCCGGATCGCTCGAGGGTCCAGGTGATGATGTCGAGCCCCGCGGCCCGGGCACGACGGGCGTAGGTCGACGGCTCGATGCGGCCGTCCCGGGACCGGAGCAGCACCCACAGGGGGGGCGCGATGATGCGGACACCGCTGTCCGCGAGCTGCTCCATGGTCGGCGACCAGGTGCCGGGGTCCTCCGGATCGACACCGACGCGACCGTCGAGAAAGACGGCCTGCGCGCCGAACCGGGGCTCGTGCTCGATCCAGTGGAGGAGGTCGTCCAGGCTGAAGGACTGGGCAAAGACCTCGGCGGCGGGAACACCGGCGGCCTCGTACTCGTCGATCATCTTCTGCGCGAAGGCCTCCTGGGTGAAGCCGTCGAAGGGCATGTCCACGCTGGGGGCCTTGAGTTCGGGCGTCATCTTGACTCCGAGGCTCGAGAGAAGCGCGATGCTCTCGGCGTGCGTCATCAACGTGCCGGTGGAAGGCGGGCCACCGCTGGGGACGCCGGCCACGGGCTCCGGGGTGGCACTCAGGTAGCCCTCGACGGTGACCGCAGACGCGTCGACGACGTCCATCCGCCCCTCGAGAGCCTTGAACTCGGCGAGGCTGATATCGCTGGTGCAGCACCTGGCCGACGCGGGCGAGACCAGGTTGCCGGCATCGTCGTGGCGAGCGGGAACGAAGCCCTGCGCGCACTTCCGGGCGAGAGGGGTGGCGAGGATGTTGGTGGTGGTGTGGAGGTCGCACTGGGAGTGGCGGCACACCAGCTCCCGGTCCCGGGTGAAGGTCACGTCGCACTCCACGATTCCGGCCCCCATCCGGGCCGCCGCCTCGTAAGACTCTCTCGTGTGCTCCGGGAATCCGAGGCAGGCCCCGCGGTGGCCGATCGAGAAGTCGGTCACCCGAGCGTCGTCCTCCAGGCACTGCTGCAGGGTGCGCTTGAGCCAGCCCTCGTCCATGTCCTCGACCAGGTACCGGGGACGGGCCCCGAGCTCCACCTCTCGGCTCGTCCCGTGATCCTCCGCCCCGGCCCCGACCGCGAGCGAGGGGCCCAGGACGGCCACGGTGAGGACGACGGGGATCTTGAACACGGGAACCTCCTCCCGCCGCACGAGGCAGGGCGGGGCGCTCGAGGCCTGCCGACGACCGATGATAGCGCGCCGGGGGGGGAAGCGAGCGTCCGAAGAAAGGGTCGGCCACGCATGGTATCTTCAACAACCGTGAAGCCCGAGGCCACGAGCCAGGACTGGACGACGCGAGGAGGGCCGGCGTCCCTTCAGATAGCCCTGGCCACCTTCGGGATACTCGCCCTCGAGCTGGCCCTGATCCGCTGGACGTCCGGCCAGATCCGGGCCTTCGCCTACTTCAACAACCTGGTCCTCATCGCCGCCTTCCTCGGGATGGGGCTGGGCCTCGCCCTCGGCCGCCGTCACGGGGGCCTGGTGCACTGGACGCTCCCGACGTTGCTCGTCGTGGCCGTGCCTCTGGCCCTGGCCGAGCCACTGAATCTCGTCCACCTGAGGTTTCCCGACCCCTCGGTCCACACGTGGGGTGCGGAGATCCTCGACGAGGCCAGGGCCTTCGGGGACGTCTCGGTCTTCGTGGCCCTCATCGTGGCGATCGTAACCGTCTTCCTGCTCGCGGGCAGCGCGGTGGGCTGCCTCTTCCCCCGCCTGCCCGCGCTGCGTGCCTACCGCTGGGATCTCACGGGGTCACTGATCGGCGTGATCGCGGTGGCGGCGGTGACCGCCACCGGGGCCGGACCGGCGGTCTGGCTGGCCCTGGGCGTGGCTCCCTTCGCGTGGCTCTCCCGTCGACCGCTGTCCCTCCTCTCGGCGGTCGCGGTGGTGGCCCTGGGTGCCTACTCCACCCAGGGGGCCACGTTCTCGCCGTACAACCGGATCGACCTGAGGAAGGAGGCGCACAGCATTCGCCTGGAGGTGAACCGGGACTTCCACCAGTACATGCACGACTTCTCCGACCACGCCATCGAGACCGCGCCGAACCCCGAGGCCCAGCGCGCCATTCGTCGCTCCTACGATCTTCCGTTCGCCATCAACCAGCGTCGAGGCTCGGCGCTGGTCGTCGGGGCCGGAACCGGCAACGACGCCCAGGCCGCCCTGCGAAACGGGTACGAGCGTGTCGTCTCGGTGGACATCGATCGCCAGATCATCGCGCTGGGCCGCGAGTTGCACCCCGAGCAGCCCTACTCCGACCCCCGCTCCTCGGTGGTGATCGACGACGCCCGGGCCGTGTTCGAGCGCCAGAAGGGGGAGACCTACGACGCCGTGGTCTTCGGGCTCCTCGACTCCCACGCGATGTTCACCGCCCTCTCGACCCTCCGGCTCGACAACTACGTCTACACCGAGGAGGGCATCCGGGCGGCGTGGGAGCACGTGGCCCCCGAGGGGCACCTGAGCATCAGCTTCAGCGTCTTCGCGGGACCTTGGATCGCGGACCGGCTGCACTGGACCATCACGCGGGCCACCGGACGCGAGCCCCTGGCCCTCTTCCACGGAATACACTACGGGTGCACCTTCGTCGTGCCGGGGCCGGCGGCGAGCCTGGACCTCGAGGACTTCGACTACCCGCCGGTGCAGCCGTCCCAGCCTCTGAAGAAGGTGCGCACGACGAGCGACGACTGGCCGTTCCTCTACGTCCGCCCGGGAACGTTCCCGTGGGGCTACGTGCTCGTCCTCGGGTTCATCATTCTCCTGGCCGCGATCTCGATGCCTCTGGCCTTCGGCAGGAAGGCTCTGGGGGCGGACTTCGATCCGGTCCTCTTCCTGATGGGGGCGGGCTTCCTGCTCATCGAGACCCGCGGGGTCACGTCACTCTCCCTGCTGTTCGGCTCGACCTGGGTCGTCAACACCGCGGTCTTCTCGGGCATCCTCTTGATGGCGCTCGTGGCCAACGAGGCGGTGTGGCGATTCCACCCCACCCGCCTGACGCCCTGGTTCGTGGGACTGCTGGCGTCAGTGGCGCTCCTGTGGGCCATCTCGCCCTCGTTGCTCACCGGGCTCCCCGTCGTGACCCGCGGTGTCCTCGGAGGAATGATCAACGGACTTCCCGTCGCCTTCGCGGGAGTCATCGTGTCGATCCTCCTCGCCCGCTCCCGCAACGCCGCGGCGTCCCTGGGCTCGAACCTGCTGGGCTCGGTGGTCGGGGGCTGCCTCGAGTACCTGTCGATGGTGGCCGGGCTGCGGGCCCTCGCCCTCCTCGCCCTCGCCTTGTACCTGGGGGCGCTTCTCGTCGCCCTGCGCCGCGGGACGACCGCCGTGGAGCCGGCGGCGAGTCCCTGAGTCGCGCGCCGGGTCATCGGGACCCCGGGCGACCGCCCGGCGACAAGGCGCCTCAGGCCCCGCTCACGGCCAGATCGGGCCCCCGACGTAGATGCCTCCGCCGCCCCAGGGTCCGTAGTACGGACCCCCGATCGGCACGGAGATTCCCACACCCACGGTCGCGTTGCAGGCAACCATGGCAAAGGCGAGGGCGACCACGAGAGCCACCCCGACGAGCCGGATCGAAAGGTGCTTGCTCATCCTGGACTCTCCTCTCCCTCTCAAAGCGGCCACTTCTGCAGGGCCAGGGCACCGCCGGTGGGGTCGGCGACGATGGCCAGGGTCCCCGACCGTATGCCCGGCTCGGGTGCCAGGATGACCGTCCCACCCAACGACTCCGCTTGCGTCGCGAGTCCGCCGGGGTCGTCGACGAGGACGTAGGGGAGCCAGTTCGGGTCGACGTTCTTGTCGGCGGCCTCGGGGATCTGAAAGAGGCCGGCGCGGGTGCGACCGTCCCGTCGAAGGGCGTGGTACTCGATCCCGTTCTTCGTCTCGTGAACGGAGCTCTCGAAGCCGAGGAGATCCGAGTAGAAGGCGAGAGCCGCCGGGGCGTCGTCGGCAAGGTACTCCATCCAGAAGAAGTGCCCCCGGGCGGGTTGCGCGCGGTCGGGGGGATCGTCTCCCACCATGCGTGCGAGCCCGAGGACCGCACCCTGGGGATCCTCCAACACCGCCACCCGAGCCACGTCGATGTCGACGGGAGCGAAGAGCGTCTTTCCCCCCTTCGCCGACACCCGCTCGACGATCTGATCGACGTTCGCAACGGAGACGTAGCTCAGCCACGCGGCCGGCTCGTCGGTCGGCTGCGGGGGCGCGACGATCCCGGCCACCGGTCGCCCGTCGAGGCTCGCCACCGCGTAGGGGTGTCCCAGGCGAGTGGTGTCCCGGAACTCCCACCCCAGCAGCGCCTGGTAGAACCGGCGGCACGCGGCCGGATCCGGCGTCACCAGATCCTGCCAGATGAACTTGCCCGGGCGGTGGCCGGAGGCGTCGGCGGCCCCCGCCGGTGGTGTCGTCGCAGACGTGCTCGAGCACGCGGCGAACAACGCCGCGGCCAGGACGGCGAGCGCGGCCCTCCAGAGTAGCTTCATGGCTTCGTCCTCCCCTCAGTGGCTGAGGCCACCATCCTAGCACTGCGAGCGTGACGGCCTCGGCGGGGGACACCGGATCATGCGGCTCGGCCGACGGGCCCGGGATTCTTGACCGGCGGCGCGCCGCGGACGTAACCTCCCCACCGAGCTGCCCTCCGGGTGGCCTTCCCTGGGAGGTGAGCCATGAAGCCTGGAATCAACCGCCGCCAGTTCATGCAGAAGAGCCTGGTCGGGGCGGCGGCGGCGCCGGTGATCGCGCGGTCGGTGGGCGCAGAGCCCGGGCCCGCGCCGAAGCCGGTCGCTCCCAACGACCGCATCCAGGTGGGAGTCATCGGGGTGGGCGCTCGCGCTCACCAGCTCCTCGGCGCCACCATGGCCCAGGACGGCGTCGAGATCGTCGGTGTCTGTGACGCCTACACCGGCCGCGTCGCCCGGTCCATCGAGCGCACGGGCGGCCGCGCGAAGGACTACGGGGACTGGCGCGCCCTGCTCGACGACGAGTCCATCGACGCGGTCATCATCGCCACCCCCGATCACTGGCACAAGGAGCATGCTCTCGCGGCCCTCGCCGCCGGCAAGGACGTCTACCTCGAGAAGCCCATGACCCTCACCATCGACGAGGGCCCGGAGTTCATCGCCGCCACCGATAAGACGGACCGCATCCTGCAGATCGGCAGCAACGGCATGAGCTCGAAGCTCCAGCAGACCGCCCGCGAGATCGTGAAGTCGGGCAAGCTGGGGAAGATCACCCTCATCCGGGCCTCCTACGACCGCAACACGGACTCGGGGGCCTGGCTCTACCCGATTCCCCCCGACGCCGACGAGAAGACGGTGGACTGGAAGGCCTTCCTGGGTCCGGCCCCGGAGAGGCCGTTCAGCCTGGAGCGCTTCTTCCGCTGGCGGTGCTTCTGGGACTACTCGGGCGGCATGGCCACCGACCTCTTCGTGCACCTGATGACGACCATTCACTACGTGATGGACGTGGACATGGCGGACATGGTGATGGCCACGGGCCAGAACTACCTGCACCAGGAGACCCACGAGGTACCGGACACGCTGAACGCGGCCCTCACCTACCCGAAGGAGGGCTTCACCGTCTCCCTGAGCGGCACCTTCAACAACGCGGAGGGCAGCCAGGGCGGCTTCACGATCATGGGCACCGAGGGGGCTCTCGTCTTCCAGGGACGGGAGCTGACCTTCAAGCCCGAGAACCCGGTGGAGGGCAACGGCTGGATCGTGGCCTCCTGGCCTTCCGCCCTCGAGGAAGCCTACTGGGCCGACCCCGAGGTCCAGAAGCGGGAGACGCCGGGGACCTGGGACTCGCGAATGAACACCGAAGGCGAGACGTGGTCCGAGGTGGGCCCCGACTCGACCGTCCTCCACATGGGCCACTTCATCGAGTCGGTGCGCACCCGCAAGCCCTCGGTCCAGGACGCCCGTCGGGGTCACCACGCGGCCGCCGTTCCCCACATGGTGAACGAGTCGATCAAGCGCCAGGCGCCGGTCTACTGGGATCCCCAGCGCGAGGTCCTCAAGACCTGACCCGTCGGCGGACAACCAGAGAGGGGAGCTCCGTGCCGCCGCGAGGCACCGGCCGGGGCCCGCGCTCGGAGGATAATCACGGCCATGCAACGTCGAGCCTTCCTCACCGCCCTGGCGGTCACCCCCTTCGCCCACCGCGCCTCAGCCGCGGCGTCCGAGGACGCCGGGCGGATCCTCACCGTCCGGGGCCCGGTGGCCCCGAGCGCGCTCGGGGTCACTCTCGTGCACGAGCACGTCCTCGTGGACTTCATCGGCGCCGACCGGGTCACCCCCGACCGCTACGATGCCGAGGAGGTCTTCCGGACCGCCCTCCCCCACCTCGTCGCCCTGCGCGAGCGCGGGTGCCAGACGCTCTTCGAGGCCACGCCGGCCTACCTGGGCCGCGACCCGCGCCTCCTGCGCCGCCTCTCCGAGGCCAGCGGCCTGCACCTCGTCACGAACACCGGCTACTACGGCGCGGCGAAGGACAAGCACGTGCCCGCCCACGCCTACCGCGAGACCGCTCGCCAGCTCGCCGACCGGTGGACTCGGGAGTTCCGGCGCGGTCTCGACGGCTCCGGGATCCGGCCCGGCTTCTTGAAGGTCGGGGTGGACTCCGGCCCCCTGTCGGACATCGACCGGAAGCTCGTCGAGGCCGGGGCCCTGTGCCACCTCGACACCGGCCTGACCATCGCCGTCCACACCGGCGACGGGGCGGCCGCTCTGGGCATTCTGGCCCTGCTGAAAGAGCTCGGCGTGTCGCCCGAGGCCTGGGTCTGGGTCCACGCCCAGAACGCGAAGGACCGGCCGACCCAGGACTGGGCCGCGCGTCAGGGCGCGTGGCTCGAGTTCGACGGCGTGGGCTGGGGCCCGTTCGACCGCTACCTGGAAGCGGTGGTCGACATGAAGTATCGCGGGCACCTGGGCCGGGTCCTGGTCTCGCAGGACGCGGGGTGGTACCACGTGGGCGAGCCCGGCGGTGGCACCTACCGCCCGTACACCATCCTCTTCGACGAGTTCGTGCCCGCGCTCCGCGCCCACGGTCTGACCGAGGGAGACATCCAGATGCTCCTCGTCGACAACCCGGCTCGAGCCTTCGCCATCGGCGTCAAGCGCGCCGAACCTCCCCCCCGGAGCCGATCATGACCATCCGCCTCTACGGAACCGACATCGAGCCCGGCGAGCTGCGGCGACTGCTGGGGTCGGAGGCACAGGTCGCCGGGATCCGCCTCGTCGAGCTGGCCGACGGCCGCACCCGTGGGATGCGGGCGGCCGAGGTGTACACTGGCAGCGGCTTCCGCTTCCAGGTCCTCATCGACCGGGGCCTCGACGTGGGCTCGGCGGAGGACGCGGGACGGTCCCTGGCCTGGATCCACCCCGCTCTCGGCTCCCCCGACCTGCACGAGCGGACGGGGATCGGATGGCTGCGCACGTTCGGCGGCGGCCTGGTCACCACCTGCGGCCTCACCCACTTTGGACCACCGGACGACGAGGGCCCGGAGGGCTTCGGTCTCCACGGACGCGCCTCGCACCTGCCCGCGGAGAACCTGCGCGTCCGGCAGGAGTGGCGGGAGGGACGGTTCGTCCTCGAGATCGAGGGCGAGACCTGGCAGGGCCGCCTCTTCGGCGAGAGCGTGCGCCTGCACCGTCGAATCTCGACCCACATGGGAGCACGGAGCCTGACCATCGAGGACCGGATCGTGAACGCAGGCTTCCGCCCGACGCCCCTCGCGGTGCTCTACCACTGCAACCTGGGCTTCCCCGTCGTGAGCTCGGACTCCGAGCTTCTCCTGGCCGATCGCAAGGTCTGGCCGCGGGACGAGGCGGCCCGGGTCGGCTTCGACGCCCACCGAAGACTGGAGCCCCCGCAGGACGGGTATGCCGAGCAGGTCTTCTTCCACGAGCCGTTGTCCGACGGGAAAGGCTTCTCCGCGGCGGCGGTGGTCAACCGGCGCCTGGAGTTCGGCGCCTTCGTCCGCTGGCGCGCGGCGGAGCTCCCGGTGCTGGCCCAGTGGAAGATGATGGGTCCCGGGGAGTACGTCTGTGGCCTCGAGCCCTCGACCCACGTCATGGCTCCCACCCGTCGCGAGCTGCGCGAGCAGGGCCTGCCGCGAGAGCTGGCCCCGGGCGCCGCCGTGGACCTCCGGCTGGAGATCGGGGCCCTCCCGGATACCGGGGCCATCACCGCGTTCGAGAGGGGCCTCGCCTAGCGGTCGAGGCGGGCGAGAATCGGTGGAATCGCGGTCTCTGTCGGTCAGCGACGGAACGGGACCTCCCGGAGTCCCGTAAGCCCTGGTGAGCGGGAAAGGGAGGCACGATGCCTCCCCTGATTGCTGACGCGTCCGGGCCGGTCGCCCCGGTTCTCGTGACAGGCAGGAGGGACCAGTTCCATGGCACGACGACACCTCTCGCGCAGGCGCTTCCTGGAGACCGGCGTCGGGGCCGCCCTCGCCACCGCCGCCACACCGCTGGCCGCCGGCGCGCTCCCCTGGGTCGCCGACCCGCCTTCCCGCAGCGTGGTGAGCATCGCGCGCGTCCGGAACGGCCAGATCGGCAGGGCGGTGGAGGAGGCCATCGACCTCCTCGGTGGGATCGAGACGGCAGCCAGGGGCAAGGAGCGCGTCATGCTCAAGCCCAACCTGGTGGCGGAGCTGCCCATCTTCACCACCAAGCCCGAGGTGGTCGAGACGCTGGCCCGCCTCATGAAGGCCTCGGGCCGGGAGGTGCTCATCGGCGAGGGTTCGGCCGCCGCCGGCGGCTTCAACGTGTTGAACGCGCAGACCTTCCGAACGAAGAAGCGGGAGATCCTCGACGGCATGCAGCAGCACGTGTTCGACAAGCTGGGCTACAGCGATCTCGCCCGGTCGCTGCACGTCCCCCTCGTCAACCTGCACTCCGGTGAGATGGTGGACGTCTCGCTGACCGACGGACTCGCCTTCGAGACGCTCACGCTCCATCGGTCGCTGACCGACATCGACCTGCTCTGCTCGGTGCCGATGATGAAGACCCACACCCTGGCCACGGTGTCGCTGGCCATGAAGAACCTGATCGGCCTCTACCCGGGCACCGTCTACTACTCGGTCCGCTCGTGGATGCACGATCGGGCCCACGAGAAGGGGTCGCCCGGGGTGGCCTACGAGATCGTCGACATGGTCCGGGCCAACCGGACGGGCCTGGCCGTGATCGACGGCTCCTCGGCCATGCAGGGCAACGGGCCCACCATGGGAACCCTCGTCGACATGAACCTCATCGTGGCCGGCACCAACCCCCTGGCCGCGGACATGGTGGCCACCACGCTCATGGGGATCGATCCCGAGGAGGTCCCCACCTTCACCTGCGCCCACCTTGCGGGGATGCACCCGCGGACCCTCGACGAGATCGAGATCCGGGGCCACCGCATCGAGGAATCGAGGCGGACGTTCGTCCGGCCTCAGGTCGTCCCCTGGGCGAGCATCAACAAGCTCTGGGGAGTCAAGGAGCTCTAGTGCTCACCCGCCAATCGACGCAACGGGACGAGGCGTCGAGGCCTCGCCGCCGGGTCACTCCGGCGTGGCCAGCGTCTCCGCGTCCTTGAGGATCAGTCCCTCGTTCTGCTTGCCGTCCATCAGGACGAGGATGGGGCGCTCGAGGCGGAGGTGCCGCACGTGGGCCGCCTGGGAGACCGCCGGCTGGGCGTCCAGCCAGTCCCAGTCGATCTCCCCGTCTCCGGTCTCGGGGTTCACGGTGAAGTAGCCCACGTTGAACGAGGTCAGGTTCTGGAAGAAGTGCGTGCCCTGGGACGGCGTCACGTTGAGGTCGCGGAGTCCGGCCTCGACGATGACCGGCGCGCCCGACACCTGGTCCCAGGTCACCGGGATCCCCAGCCAGGGATCACGTGACCCCCACCGGCCGACCCCGATGAGGGCGTAGGGCCGCTCCTCCGAGAGAAGCAGCCCGTTGAGGCGGCCCACCTCGGCCGCCGCCTCCGGGCTCTGCGCCCGCTCGAAGCGCTGGTAGTCCACGACCACGAGGTCGCGGATACCCTCGATGCGGCCGTTTCCGAGCACCCGTTGGCTCCGGCACAGTATGTCGTCGGAATCGACCTCGGCGAGCTCCAGGGCCTCCATCTCCCGGGTGAGCGAGAGAGGCCGCAGCTGGAGGAAGCCGAACTCGCACCGCTCCCCCGGCCGGCAGGCGAGGCTCACCGCGAACTCGATCTCCACGGGGACCCCCATCCCCTGCTCCCCGGTGTCCATGAGTGTCCCGATGACCTCGGCCATGGGGAAACGCCCGTGCTTCAGGATGGGGGCGAAGGTCACGACCCGGGGCCCGGAGCGGGACAGTCCGTCGTAGACGACGTCGTTCTCCGGGGAGTACGTCGAGCCCACCGCCGCGAGGGCGCCGTCCTTCTCGGCCACCGCGAGGTCGTAGACCTCCTCGCGCATGCCCCCGTCCCTGGTGCCCCCTTCGAGGGGCAAGGCCCAGAACTCCTTCTGGGTCGTGTCGAGGGTCTCGGCCACCGAGGAGAACTGCAGGATGTGTCGAGGGTGCTTCGGGCTAAAGCGCAGGCAGGCGCCGCCCTCCACGATGATCCGGCCCATGCCGAGCCCCACCGCCACGATCCCGTCCTTGGACTCGAGAGGCGGCGTCGGGTAGAAGTTGTGCGAGCGGCCCACCCCGGAGAAGTCGGGGTAGAAGCGCCCGCCCCGGGCCGACCCCACGATCCTCTGGAGGATCACCGCCATCTTCTCTTCCTCGAGGCGGTAGGGCGTGGCCCGGAGATAGGCCTTGGCGTGCTGGGAGAACGTCGAGGCGTAGACCCGCTTGATCGCCACCAGCGCCCGCTCGAGGCGCTCCCCGATGCTCCAGTCGTTGTTCGGGAGCATGAGGGTCTCGTAGACCCCGGTGAACGGCTGGTGCTGGGAGTCCTCCAGCAGGCTCGAGGAGCGCACCGCCAGCGGCCACCCCGCCTTCTCGAGGAATGTGCCGACGTCCCGCTCCGCCTCTTCCGGGAAGCGGGCGCTGACGAATCGCCGCTGGATCTCGGCATCGTCGTCGCACTCGATCGCGAAGTTCTTGAGGTCGTTCAGGTCCAGGAAGTCGTCGAAGATGTTGGTGCTGAGCACCACCGTCTCGGGGACGGCGATCTCCACGCCCTCGAACCGGTGACGGAGGCCGAACTCCCCCAGCATCCGTCGGACGAAGGCCAGTCCCCGGGCCTTGCCGCCGAGCGACCCTCCCCCGATGCGGTAGAAGTCCCCGCTCAGGTCGAAGGAGCTTCGGTCGAAGTCGGCCACGAGGGTCTGGCTCTGCTCCAGGCGGTAGCGCCTGATGGTCTGGATGAGGTTCTCCCGGAGCGCCTCGGTGTCGTCGAAGTCACTCAGCCGCCGGGGACGCAGCTCGTGGGCGAGGGCGAACTCGGTCCGGGCCTTGAGCCACCGAGAGAAGTGGTTCCGGCCTGCGTGGCGGATGATCGACTCCGGGGGCACGGAGGCCAGCTTCTCCTCGAGGGTCTTCAGGTCCGGGGCCACGGTCAGCTTTCGGCCCTTCGCGTCCTTGAAGATGAAGTCGCCGAACGCGAAGTCCTGCAGCATCACCTTGCGGAGCTCCTGCAGGAGAAGGGGTGAGCCCTTCAGGAGGAAGTTCGCGTCCACGCTGTCGGCCAGCGCCTCGTTCTCCGGGCGCGACGAGTGCAGGATGATCGGGATGTCGGGGTAGCTCGAGCCAACGTGCCTCGCGAAGTCTGCCCCGGCCTGCGGGTTCTTCACTCCCCCCCGGGGAAACTGGACGTCCGAGATGATCCCGAGAACGTCCCCGGCGTACCGGTCGAAGTCGGCCTCCGCCTCCTCCCAGGTCGTGCACAGGAGGATCTTCGGCCGGGCCCGCATCCGCATGATCTGCTGCGAGAGGTTGAGCCCTTCCTTGACCACTCGACGGGAGTGCTGCAGCAGCTCGGTGTAGATGACCGGAAGAAACGACGAGTAGTACCGGACGTTGTCCTCGATGAGCAGGATCACCTGCACGCCGACCGCGCGGGTGTCGTGCTCCACGTTCCGGCGGTCCTCGACCGACTTCACGATGGCCACGAGGATGCGGGCGTCGCCCTGCCACAGGAACGTTCGCTCGATCGCGGAGATGTCGACCCGGGCCTCGAACTCCCGCAGCTCGCGAGTGTCCCAGGCCAGGAGGACGACGGGGATGTCCAGCCCCTCGTCCTCCACCTGCCGCGCCAGCTCGGCCGCGTCCATGTCCGGCAGGTACGGCGTGGTGATGATCAGGTTGATGCCGCGCTCGCGCGCGATGCGAAGCGCCTCCGCCCCCGAGCTAACCCCGGTGAGGGCAGGGGCGTAGTGCAGGTCCAGGTTGCGGAACTCGCCGAGCATCCGCTCGGCGAGCTCACCCGCCTCCTCCAGGATGAACGTGTCGTAGGGTGTCGACACGAGCAGGATGTCCATGATGCGGTAGTGCATCAGGTCCTGGTAGTCGTGGAATCGGCGACGGCCCTCGCTCATGGGCGGAAGCCTAGCACGAGAGGGGGGAGGGGAAGGTGTGCGGCGGGACGGGGCGTCGGGAGAGCACGAGTCTGGCGCGGGGCGAAGTGGGAGGGAACAACGGAAGGGAGCGGAGCCCAGCGCGGGGTGGGGTGGGAAGGAACAACGGAATGGGTCAGGCCCCGTTCATTGCACCGCGGGCGTCACGGGGGCGGCGGCGCAACAAACGGGGCCAGACCCCGAGCTCAGGAGTTCCGGGAACTCGGACCACCTGAGCTCAGGAGTCTCGGGGGCTAGACGACGCCCTGGTCCATCATGGCGTCGGCGACCTTGAGGAAGCCGGCGATGTTGGCCCCGTTGACGTAGTTGCCCGGGGTTCCGAAGCGCTCGGCCGTCGTCACGCAGGCTTCGTGGATGCTTCCCATGATCATGTGCAGCCGAGTGTCGACCTCCTCCCGGGTCCAGCTGTAGCGCATGCTGTTCTGCCCCATCTCCAGCCCGGAGACGGCCACGCCACCGGCGTTGGCAGCCTTCCCCGGTCCGTAGAGGATGCCGGCGTCGACGAACTGGTTCACCGCGTCCACGGTGGACGGCATGTTGGCGCCTTCGCCGACCACGTAGACGCCCTGCTTGAGCAGGTTGGCCGCGTCCTTGGCGTTGATCTCGTTCTGGGTTGCGGAGGGGAAGGCGCACTCGGCCTTGTGGTCCCAGAGCGGGTTGTAGTCGAGCCTGGGGTCGGTGGCGGTGTAGACCGCCGACTTGTACTTGTCGGCGTACTCCTTGATCCGCCCCCGGCGGTTGTTCTTGAGTTCCATCACGTACTGGAGCTTGTCGCGGTCGATGCCCGCCTCGTCGTAGATGAACCCGCTCGAGTCGGACAGGGTCACCGGCTTGCCCCCGAGGTCGAGGAGCTTCTCCACCGTGTACTGCGCCACGTTGCCGCTCCCGGAGACGAGGCACACCTTGCCTTCCATCGTCTCGTTGCGCGTGCCCAGCATCTCCCGGGCAAAGTACACGCAGCCGTAGCCGGTGGCCTCGGGTCGGATGAGCGAGCCGCCCCAGTTCAGGCCCTTCCCGGTGAGCACGCCGGTGAACTCGTTGCGGATTCGCTTGTACTGTCCGAAGAGGAAGCCGATCTCGCGACCGCCCACGCCGATGTCGCCGGCAGGAACGTCGGTGTTGGGTCCGATGTGGCGACAGAGCTCGGTCATGAAGCTCTGGCAGAAGCGCATGACCTCGATGTCGCTCTTGCCCTTGGGATCGAAATCGCTCCCGCCCTTGCCCCCGCCCATGGGGAGGGTGGTGAGGGCGTTCTTGAACACCTGCTCGAAGGCCAGGAACTTGAGGATCCCGAGGTTCACCGAAGGATGGAAGCGAAGGCCCCCCTTGTAGGGTCCGATGGCGCTGTTCATCTCGATGCGGAAGCCCCGGTTGACCTGGATCTCACCCTGGTCGTTCACCCAGGGGACGCGGAACAGGACGACGCGCTCGGGCTCGACGATACGCTCGATGATGCGGCCATGCTGGTACTCCGGATGGCGTTCGAGAACCAGAGCCAGCGATTCGACAACCTCCTGGACGGCCTGGTGGAACTCGGGCTCGGCCGGGTTCTTGGCCTTGACCTCGTCCAGGAGCGAGGATACGTAGTCGGTCATGTGGATTACCCTCTAGAGGATGGGATTGCCCCGACGGTCGGCAGGTGATGGAGTCAACTCAGCCACTCGGAGCATGGTCTCGCTGTCGTTCCGAGTCGCCCCGTGTGGACGAGGATGCCATCGACAGCACTAATCTCTCCCATGATAGACGAACGGGGGCGCCCCGCCCATGAGCCAAGCGGACTAGTCCCGACGGGGCCGGACGGGAGGCCCGGGCAGCAGGGGAGGGGTCTCCCGGCCAGGCTCCCCAACCCCCCGTCCGGGCACCTCCGGGGGGCTCAGAGGCCGAGCCGCTCGCGGGTCGCCTTCTCCAGGGCGTCCTCGATCCCGAGGAGGGCCTCGTGCTCCTCGGCCGCGGGTCGGTCGGCCGCGTGGACGGCCTGGCGCCGCGCCGGGGCTTCGGCCTCCCGGTCCACCGCCACCCACGCCGCCACCGCGTCCCCGATCTCCACCTCGGCCCCGCCCATCAGACGCGGCAGGAGGGTGATCCCCGCCCGGTTGACCATGTAGTTGACGGCGGTGGTGGCCGCGATCTCCCGGCGCAGCACGTGCTCCTCGAAGTGCTCGGCGAAGCGCTCGCGCAGAAGCAGAGGGAAGTAGCCTTCGAGGAAGGGCCGCGCAGCGGGGCTGTCCGGGAAGCGGGTCTCCAGCAGCAGCTGGCACGCGGCCATCTTCGCGTACCCGAGGAGGACGCTGAGGAGGGGTCGGGGGATGCCACGCTCCCGGGTCGGGCACGCGAGCAGGTCCTTGCGTCCGGGCACGAACTCATCCGCCCGATTGAGGAGCCCCGCCCCCGCCATGTCGTCGATGAGGTCGACGAACGCCTCGTAGTCACGCGCGCTACGCCGGCTGTCGAGGCTGAGCGCCAGCGCCTGGCCCGCGTTGTCGGCGAGGACGAGCTCGGCGACGTCGTCGGTCATCCCGAGGAAGATCCGGTCGCGCTCCTCCCGCCCCGCGATCAGACCCTTCTTGCAGAGCATGTCGAGGAGGATCTTGATGTTGACCTCGTGGTCGGAGGCGTCGACACCGCCGGAGTTGTCGATGGCATCGGTGTTGATCCGCCCGCCCGCGGCCCAGTACTCGAGTCGCGCCCGCTGGGTGAAGCCCAGGTTGCCGCCCTCGCCCACGACTCGGGCCCGCACGTCCCCCGCGTCGACCCGCACGCGGTCGTTCGACCGGTCCCCCACCTCGACGTGCTCCTCGCCAGAGGCCTTCACGTAGGTCCCGATTCCGCCGTTGTAGAGCAGGTCCACCCGGGCGGTGAGGATCTTGCGGATCACCTGTTCGCCGGACGCACTCTCGGCGTCGATCTCGAGCAGCGTCCGGACCTGGGGTGAGAGGGGGATGGCCTTGGCCGAGCGCTCGAAGATCCCCCCGCCCGGGCTGACGAGCCTCGGGTCGTAGTCGCGCCAGCTCGAGCGCGGGAGCCGAAACAGCCGCTCTCGCTCGGCGAAGCTCGTCTCGGGATCGGGCTCCGGGTCGAGAAAGATGTGCTGGTGGTTGAAGGCAGCCACCAGCCGGGTGGCGCGGGAGAGGAGCATCCCGTTCCCGAAGACGTCGCCACCCATGTCGCCGATGGCCGCCACCGTGAAGGGGTCCTTCTGGATGTCCAGGCCGAGGTTCCGGAAGTGGTGGTGGACGCACTCCCACGCCCCCCGGGCGGTGATGCCCATCTTCTTGTGGTCGTAGCCCACGCTCCCCCCGGACGCGAAGGCGTCGCCGAGCCAGAAGCCGTACTGGGAGGACACCCGGTTGGCGGTATCGGAGAGGTGAGCGGTCCCCTTGTCGGCGGCCACCACGAGGTAGGCGTCGTCACCGTCGCGGCGGACGACCTCCGGCGGGTGGAGAATCCGCCCGTTCTCGCGGTTGTCGGTTACGTCGAGGAGCCCGGACACGTACTCCTGGTAGCGATCGACCAGGTACTCGTCGAGGGCCGGGCGCGACGGGACCTCCCCCTTGAGGACGAAGCCTCCCTTGGAGCCCACGGGCACGATGACCGAGTTCTTGACCATCTGGGTCTTCATCAGGCCCAGGATCTCCGTTCGATAGTCGTCGTACCGATCCGACCACCGGATGCCCCCCCGCGCGACCGGCCCGCCCCGGAGATGGACACCCTCGAGACGGCGCGAGTGCAGGAAGATCTCGCACATGGGACGGGGCGAGGGCAGGCCCTCCACGCGACCGGAGTCGATCTTGATCGAGAACACCGGCCGCTCCGGCCGCTGGTAGGCGTTCGTTCGGACCGACGCCTCGACCAGGTTGGCGAGGGCCCGCAGGACCTCGTCCTCGGCAAGGCCCTGCACCTTCTCGAGCGCCTCCTCGAGGGCGGCGTCGGACTCCGCGATGGGGCGCTCCCGGTCCCCCCCCACCGACGGGTCGAAGCGGCTCGCAAAGGCCCGGTGGAGAGCGCTGGCCGCCGCTGGGTTGCGCACCAGCACGCCGCTCACCGTCTCACTGTTCCACTGCCGGCGGACCTGCAGGAGGTAGTTACGGAGGGTCCGGAGGATCTCGAGGTCCCGCCAGCCGAGAGCGGCAGAGAGGACGAGGGCGTTCAGCGAGTCGTCGGTGGCCCGCTCCTCGTCGAGGGCCCGGAGGGCCTCGCCCACACGCCCCTCCGCCTCCAGGAGCGCGCTGATCCGCTCCGGGGGGGCCTCGACCTCGAAGCGGTAGAGCAGGCACCGCCGGCCGTCGGGCAGGTGGAGGGGAATGCAGATCTCCTCGACCACGGTCAGGCCGAGGTTCTGCATCGTCTTGAGGATGTCGGTCAGGTCGAGGCCGCGGATGGAGTAGAGGACCACCGTGACCCGCTCCGCGGTGCGAGGCACCAACCGGACGTCGAGCCGGGTCTCGAGCTCCTCGAGGCGCTCCAGGTCGGCCGGGACCTCCTCGGGTGGTGTCACCTCCCGGTACAGACCGCTCCGGGTCTCCGGAGTCACGTAGTGGCGGAACAGCCTTCGGCCCTCCCTCTCGCCGAACACCTGCTCGACGATGGCCGCGGTGCGGTCCTCCCAGGTCGTGACCAGGGACACCGCCAGCCTCTGCGCCTCGGCCAGATCAAGGGGTCGATCGAGGCGCCTGGAGTCGAAGTAGAAGATGAGGACGCTCTCCGCCCCGGCGCTCACCGAGGTCGCGAAGGTGACGGGGCCGAAGGCCTCTCCCAGGGCCCGTCCCAGGGCCCGCTCCGTC
>JAJDNS010000107.1 GCA_022340585.1 Acidobacteriota bacterium | reverse complement strand
AGGTCCACGAGGGGGCCCGGAAAGAGACACAGCCGCAGCGACGTGACGCTCGACTCGGGGTGGTCGGCCCAGAAGCCCCGCACCGCGGCCACGTACGCCCGTGAGCAGACCTCGAGGGGGACAGCGAAGATGCCGCTGCTGACCGCCGGGAAGGACACCGAGGACCAGCCTCGCTCGTCGGCGCGGACGAAGGCCGCCCGGAGGGCGGCTTCCAGCCGCTCCTCCTCCTGCCCGATCCCCTGGTGGGGGCCGACGGCGTGGATCACGCCCTTGAAGGGGAGCGCCCCGGCGGTGGTGACCACCGCCTCTCCCACCGGGATCACACCCTTCTCGGCCACGATCCGGTCGCCCTCCTCGGTGAGGGCGGACCCCGCCGCCCGGGCGATCGCGGCCGCCACCCCACCGCCGTGCGCCAGGTGGCCGTTCGCGGCGTTGACGATGGCATCCACCGGCTCCTCGAGGAGATTGCCCAGGACGAGCTCGAAGACCCGTCCCCCGGCATGCTCCTCGCGGGCCACGAACTCCGCGGCCATGACGTCCTCCTTTCCGCTCCCGGCCCGGGTCGGCTCGCAGACCCCTACGGCAGCAGGAGCACCTTGCCCGTCGTCTCTCGTCCCTCCAGGGCCCGGTGGGCCTCGGCCGCGTCGGCGAGGGGGAAGGTGGCGCCGATCCTGACCTGCAGCTCCCCGGTGGCCACGCCATTGAGCACGTCGGTGGACCGCCGCTCGAGGCTCACCCGGTCGGGGATGTAGTGGAAGAGCACCGGCCGCGTGAGGAACAGAGAGCCCTTCTGGGACAGAACCAGCGGGTCGATGGAGCCGGCGGGGCCGCTCGCGTTGCCGAACAACACCATCATGCCGCGGGGAGCGAGGCAGTCCAGGCTCTTCTCGGCGGTGGCCTTCCCCACCCCGTCGTACACCACGTTCACGCCCTTTCCGTCGGTGAGGCGCCGCACCTCCTCGACGAAGTCTTCCTTCCCGTACAGGATCACCTCGTCGGCACCTGCCTCCCGGGCCAGGGCCGCCTTCTCCTCGGTCGAGACAGTGCCGATGACACGGGCGCCGGCCGCCCGGGCCATCTGAACGAGCAGCAGCCCCACTCCTCCGGCGGCGGCGTGGATGAGGCAGCGGTCACCGTCCTCCAACGGGTAGGTGCTCTGGCTGAGATAGTGCGCGGTGAGCCCCTGGAGCATCACGGCGGCGGCGTCACGGGTCTCGACCTCGAGGGGAACGGCGATGGCCTGGTCCTGGGGGATGAGGGCGGCTTCGGCGTAGGAGCCGAGGGCCTGGGTCCAGCAGACCCGGTCGCCCTCCCGGAAGGCGGACACGTCCTCTCCAACCCCGGTAACGACCCCGGCCCCTTCGAGACCGGGGGTGAGCGGCAGCGGGTTCGGGTACAGGCCGGTGCGGTGGTAGACGTCGATGAAGTTCAGCCCGGCCGCCTCCACCCTGACCAGGAGCTCTCCCGGGCCCGGCGTCGGGTCCGGAAGCTCGGCCAGCTCGAGGACCTCGGGACCGCCGTGAGCCTCGACGCGAATCGCTTTCATGGGAATCCCCCCTTGCTTCGGTCCGTATAGGGTACGTCGACTCGTGCTACGCTCGCGGGGGAAAAGGAGTTCGGTGCGCCTGAAGCTCAATCGGCGGGAGATGCTGCTGCTGGCCCTGGTCGCCCTGGCGGCGGTCGTCTGGCTGTGGCAGCCCTTCGGCCCGGACGGCGCCGCGCCCGCCGCGCTCTCGCGGGTCAGCCCGGAGGCGGCCACGGACCCCATTCCCCGCATCGATCTCGCCCGGCTCGACGAGCCACCCAGCGACGTGGAGATCGGCCGGCGCGATCTCTTCGCCTACGGCCCCCTCCGGCGCCCCGGCGAAGCCGCCGACGAGGCGGCGCCCCCCACGCCGGTCCCGCCGCCACCCCGCCCCACCACCACGGCCACGCCGGGATCGGCCGGCCCACCCGGGTCCGGACCGTCCCCCATGAATCTCCGGTTCATCGGCTCGGTGGGGAACGAGCGCGGCGTGACGGTGGCGGTCCTGGTCACCGAGCGCAACGAGGTCCTGACCGGCCAGCCCGGCGACGTGATCGCCAACCGCTACCGGATCGCCAGGATCGGTATCGAGTCGGTCGACCTCGAGGACGTGGGGACCGGCCAGTCGCGACGGATTCCGCTCAAGGGCGACTAGCTGGCCTCCAGCCTGCGCTGGGCCTCGGGGTACGCGAGCGCCCGCTCGATGTTGTTCGTCCGGGAGGCCATGACCTCCTCGTAGCTCTGGCGGGCCTCGGCCCTCTGACCGGCCCTCTCGTAGGCTCGGGCCAGCAGCAGACGGTGGAACGGGTCATTCGGGTCCGCCTGCTTCAGGTGCTCGATGGCCGCCTCGTTCTCTCCGGCTTCGAGCTTGCAGTAGCCCGCGAGGTAGTGGTACGCCGGCTCGAACTGCTCAGCCTCCTCACCCCCCTCGTCGATCATCTGGCGCACCGCGAGGACGTTCTTCCAGGCCTCTTCGTCCTGGCCCATGCGCGCCAGCGTGCGGCTCTTGCCGTGGAGCAGTCGGGCGTACCAGATCTTCTTCTGGGTCTCGTCGAGATCGCTCCCGGGGACGCTCTCGTAGCCCCGCTCGTAGGCCTTCATCGCCTCTTCGAGCCGCCCGTTCTCCAGGTTGACACGAGCGATGGAGTTCCAGATGAAGACCTCCGGGATCCCGAAGGGGCGCTCGGCCTTCTCGTAGTCGGCGGCCAGCTTCGTCAGTGTCCCGAGAGCGGCGTCCACGTCCCCTTCGTACAGGTGGGTGAAGGCCACCTGGTAGTGGATGTTGACGGGCGTCGCGTCGGCCGGCACCTTTTGGAGCGCGCCCAGGAGGGCCTCCCGCGCCTCGGCGTACTTCCCGTCGAGGATGAGCGTGCCGGCGAGCATGGCATGGACACGGGGAGTCGAGCTGTCCAGGGCCAGGGCTCGCTCGTACGACTTCCGCGCGTCGGCGGTCCGGCCGTCCATCTGCTGGTACTGCCCGATGACCACCCAGAGCATGCGCTCGCCGGGGTACTCCTCGGCCAGCTTCGTCAGCGGCTCGATGGCCGCGATGTTGGGAGCGACGGTGGGGTCCTTGAAGGTGGTCGCCTGGAGCTCGATGTAGCGCCGGTGGGAGTCCGGGGCCTTCGCAGCCAGCTCCTCGGCCTTCGCCAGCGCCTCCATGTCCGGCGGGAACTGGTAGGCCCGGTAGAGGTACGCCAGCGCGAACTCGGGATCGGCCTCGATCGCCGCCGTCGCCAGCTCCTGGATGGCCGGCCCGCCCTGCAGGTTCTCCTGGCGCCGCTGGATCTCCCGGATCTTGGCCGCAGCCACCTGGGATTCAGTTCCCGGCGGGAACGCCTTCTGAGCGGCCTGGCTCGGAGCGGCCTCGATCGCCCCGGACTGGTCCGGAGCCGCGTGGCAAGCGTGGACGGTGGCGGCCACGAGCACGGCCGCGCAGACCTTCGTCACTGAGGACAACGTCATGTGTGGGACCCCCTTCGCTGCCACGGGCGACCGCTCGATCGCGGAGACGACCCCATGGCGTGGCTCTACCCGTGACTGCACGTGGGGCCGGACGAGTTTGTTCCGCACCTGGCAGCCGTGTCGCTCAGGATCCAGGTTCCTGGATGCGCGGAGAGAGTCGGCCGGGCAAGGAGTGTGACGAGCACCCGCGAGCCGCACCTCTCCAGGACAGCGGAGCAGTCCATCGAGGGAGGCATGGACCATTCGGGTCGGTCATGATCGGGCGCCGGTCCTGCGAGGGGCTACCCCGGGACCTCGATCGTCCCCTGCAGGTACTTCACCGCGCGTCCGGCGATCGCCACGCGATCGCCCCGCAGCTCGCAGAAGAGCTCCCCGCCGCGAGGGGAGATCTGCCGCGCGCGGAGGGTCGTCTTTCCGAGGCGCTTCGCCCAGTACGGGACCAGCGTGCAGTGGGCGGAGCCGGTCACCGGGTCCTCGGGGATGCCGAAGGCCGGGGCGAAGAAGCGCGACACGAAGTCGCACTCGTTCCCGGGGGCGGTGGCCATGACCCCGGTGACGTCGAAGGCGGCCACCTTCCGCATGTCGGGAACGAGGCTGCGTACGTCTTCTTCCCGTTCGTAGACCGCCATCAGGTCGCGAGAGGAGAGGGCCAGGGCCGGCGCGCAGCCGAGAGCCTCCCCCAGGGATTCCGCGTGGGCATCGGACGGGCGCGGCGGACGGGACGGGAAATCCAGGGCCAGGCGATCCCCCTCCGCCACGACGCCCAGGGGACCGCTCTTCGAGCGGAAGGCGACCTCCGTCCGATTGGGCTCGAGAACGTTGAACACGACCCAGGCCGAGGCGAGCGTGGCGTGACCGCACAGGTCCACCTCGGCCGCCGGCGTCATCCACCGGATCTCGTACTCGCCCTGCCCTCCGACGAGGAAGGCGGTCTCGGCGAGGTTGTTCTCGGTGGCGATTCCCTGGAGGGTGGCGTCGTCGATCCAGGCGTCGAGGGGAACCACCGCCGCGGGGTTGCCGGCAAACACCCGGCTGGCGAAGGCGTCGATCTGGTAGAGACGAAGCTTCATGGTGGAAGTATGTGTCACCCCCGGCTCGGGGGACAATGGGCTTCATGCCTGACATCAAACCCTCCCCCGCCTCCGCCGAGGCCGGCGGGCTCTTCGCCCGCTTTGTCGATCTGATCGCACGCTTGCGGGCCCCCGGGGGCTGCCCCTGGGACCGCGAGCAGACTCACGAAACCGTCAAGCCCATGACGATCGAGGAGGCCTACGAGGTCGCCCACGCCATCGACGAGAACGACGACGACGAGCTCATGGGCGAGCTGGGCGACCTGCTCCTTCAGGTGGTCTTCCACGCGAACATCGCCGAAGAGCGAGAGGCGTTCACCCTGAGGCAGATCATACAGCGGGTCTCCGAGAAGATGATCCGCCGCCACCCCCACGTCTTCGCCGACGACGACGCGGCGACCTCGGGCGAGGTCCTGCGGAGCTGGGAGACCATCAAGGCCGAGGAACGCAAGGAGAAGGGCAAGGACGACGCCTCGATGCTCGAGAGCGTGCACAAGGGGCTTCCGGCGGTGATGGAGGCCTTCCAGATGACGACGAAGGTCTCCCGCGTCGGGTTCGACTGGCCCGACGCCGACGGGGCCCTGGTCAAGCTCGACGAAGAGGTGCTGGAGCTGCGTGAAGCGGTCGGTGGGAAGACCGACCCCAGGGCGATCGCCGAGGAGGTCGGGGACCTGCTGTTCGTTGCCGTCAACGTCGCTCGCCTCACGGGGGTGGACCCCGAGAGCGCCCTCAAGGCCGCGAACCGGAAGTTCCGGCGGCGGTTCCGTCATATCGAAGACCGGCTGCGCGCCGAAGGCAAGGGGCCCGCGGACTCCACCCTTGAGGAGATGGACCACCTCTGGGACGAGGCGAAGGCCCTGGAGCGGAGAGGCGACGACTCCTGAGGACCGGCCGCTTCCTCAGCGCAGCGTCCCGTTGGCGGCGACGACGCCGGGCAGTATCTCGAAGGGGTCCGGTCGCGCGAGCTCGAAGGAGGTCGCGGCCGAGGCACGCTTCGGACCCTGCTGCACGAGAACGTGCACCTGGTATCGGCCCGGCTCGGCCGAGGGCAGGGCGAAGCTGTGAGCCAGGGTGATCTGGCCAGAGGGGTCGGGCCTCGGGATCTCCGGAGAGGCCTGGGCCAGGACCTGGCCGTCACGACGGAACTCGACGGTCACGGCCACGGGACCGGCTCCCCGCTCCGGGCGCACAGACGCGAGCACCCCGACCTGCCCGACCCGGACTGACAGGGGCGCTCCCAGCACGGGGAGTGCACGCACCGCTGTCTTCTGGTCGCCCGGCCCCCGAATGAGCAGCGGGTCGTTCGGGCCCCGCACGCTGGGAGGGGCCGGCTGGAAGCGCACCACCGCGACGCTGCCCAGCATGGGCCCCTTCGAGCTCTCGGGGATGATGAAGGGCACGCGCCGCGCTCCGAGACGACCGCTGTGGCGATCCTGGGCGGCGGCCTCGAGGGTGTAGCGCCCGGGCCTCAGGTCCACCGTCCGCTCGAGCATGACGTCTCGGCCGCGCAGGCCGCTGGTGAGACCCTGTCCCTCGAGGGGCCAGTCCTGGCTGAGGCGCGCCACCACCCGGTCGTTGGCGTCCTTCACGAACGCCACCAACGAGACGTGGGTGGTCCAGTGGCCGGTCTCGGGCGGCACCCGGGCCGCGAGGTCGCCGAGGGCGACCACGACCCGGACCACGGCCCCGGAGGCCCGCCGGTCCGGGGC
>JAJDNS010000101.1 GCA_022340585.1 Acidobacteriota bacterium | reverse complement strand
GGCGCTCTCTCGACGGCTGGAAGGGCCTCGTCGCCGACCCTCCCACCCGGGCGAAGATGAGCCCCGAGGAGCTGGCCCGGGCCCAGGACGAGGCCGACGAGAGGATGAGGGCGCACTGGACCGTCGACAACGGCGTCCTCGCCTTCGACGGAGAGGGCGACAGCCTGTGCACCGCCGACGACTACGCCGACTTCGAGCTCCTCGTCGACTGGAAGATCGAGGAGGGCGGAGACAGCGGCCTCTACCTCCGGGGCTCGCCCCAGGTCCAGATCTGGGATGGCCAGGCCAACCCGGTGGGATCCGGTGGCCTCTTCAACAACGAGGAGGGACCCAGCAAGCCCGTGGAGAACGCCGACCACCCCGTCGGTGAGTGGAACACCTTCCGCATCATCATGATGGGCGAGCGGGTCACCGTCTATCTCAACGACGAGCGAGTGGTGGAACACGCGATCCTCGAAAACTACTGGGAGAGGGACAGGCCCATCTACCCGACGGGACAGATCGAGCTGCAGGCCCACGGCAACCCGCTCTGGTTCCGGAACATCTTCGTCCGGGAGATCCCCCCCGACCCCGCCCTCACCGGCATGAGCGCCGCCGAGGCGGGCGAGGGCTTCGTCCCGCTGTTCAACGGCCGTGATCTCGAGGGCTGGACCGGCAACCTCGAGGGCTACCCCGCCGAGGACGGGAACATCGTGGTCCGTCCCCAGCGCGGCGGCGGGAACCTGTACACGGAGAAGGAGTACACCGACTTCGTCCTCCGCTTCGACTTCAAGCTCACCCCGGCCGCCAACAACGGCATCGGCATCCGCACGCCTCTCGAAGGCGATGCGGCCTACGTCGGCATGGAGCTTCAGATTCTCGAGGACGGATCACCGATGTACTGGGGGCTTCGGCCGTACCAGCACCACGGCTCGATCTACGGCGTGGTGCCGGCGCGCCGGGGCGTCCTGCGGCCCGTCGGGGAGTGGAACACCGAGGAGGTCACGGTCGAGGGTCGCCGCGTGAGGGTCGTCGTCAACGGCACGACGGTGGTCGACGCCGACCTCGACGCCGCCAGCGCCGGGGGAACCATGGACCGCCGGGACCATCCGGGGCTGGCGCGGGAGAGCGGCCACATCGGCTTCCTGGGCCACGGCTCCATCGTCGAGTTCCGCAACATCCGGATCAGGGAGCTTCCATAGCGCTTCCCGCCGTCGTGAAGACGCGGGAGTCCGAGCCCTCGGCCCGACGTGAGGGGCATTCTGGAGGCACGGAAGGGCCAGTTCGAAGGCCTTGCTCCGCCGGTCTATCCGTGCAAAACTATGCATTGATAATCGATGTATAGGTAGACTATGTCGATACGACGCGGTCACAAGCAGAACGAGTTCCTTCCCGGGACCCTCGACCTGCTCATCCTTCACACCCTGAGCCGGGGCCCCCTTCACGGCTATGGGATCGCTCAGCTCATCCGAGCCCGCTCGGAGGACGTCCTCCTCGTCGGCGAGGGGTCACTCTACCCGGCGCTCCAGCGCCTGCAGGTCAAGGGATACGTGACCGCGGAGTGGGGGCAATCCGAGACCGGGCGCCGGGTCCGTCACTACCGCCTGAGCCGAGAGGGGCGCCGCCAGCTCGAGGTCGAGCGAGCCTCCTACTCCCGTGTGGCGGAAGCCATCGCCCGCGTCCTCCAGCCCGCGTGAGGTTCGGAGGAGAGAGATGATGCGCCTCGTCGAGATCCGGAACCGGCTCCGGGCCCTTTTCGTGCAGCAGCGGATCGACCGGGACCTGGAAGAGGAGATGCGGTTCCACGTCGAGATGCGGGCGCGGGAGTACGTCGAGGCGGGGATGTCGAAGGGGGAAGCCACCCGGGCCGCCGAGCGGGCGTTTGGGAACCGCCTCCTGGCCCGAGAGGACAGTCGCCGCGTCTGGAGCTTCGCGCTGATCGAGACGTTCGTGCAGGACCTGCGCTACGGCGTTCGCACCCTCCTGCGGAATCCACTCTTCTCCGGCGCGTCGATCCTCACCCTCGCCCTCGGGATCGGCGCCAACACCGCCATCTTCACCCTGCTGGACGTCGTCGTGCTCCGCGCGCTGCCCGTAGAGCGGCCCCGTGAGCTCTACGTCTTCGGGACTCGCGTGAGCGGGGGCAGCATCCAGACCGATGGGGTTTCCGAGGACGGCGTGTCGGATCGGGACACCAGCTTGTTCTCGTACCCGCTCTTCCAGGACTTCCGGGAGCACGACGACGTCTTCGCCACTCTCGCGGCTGTCTCCAGCTACTCGATCAAGGCCTACCTGAGCCCGGATGTGCCATCGCGAGGCTCCACCGTCGAGATCGCCGAGGCCCGCCTGGTCAGCGGCAGGTTCTTCGAGACCCTGGGGGTCCGGGCCTTTCGGGGGCGAACCATCGGTCCCGCAGACAATCAGGTGCCCGGTGGCCACCCCGTGGCGGTGGTGAGCCACGCGTTCTGGGCTCGACACTTCGGCTCGAGCCCGGACGCCCTCGGTCGCCAGGTACACCTCAACGGAACGCTGTACACCGTCCTCGGGGTGACTCCGCCCGAATTCCGGGGGGCGACGGTGGGAAGCCCGACGGATATCTGGGTGCCGCTGGCCATGCAGGCCGAGCTCGAGCGCGGGGAGCGACACCTCGCCGATCGCAACGTCATGTGGCTCCGCATCATCGGCCGCCTCCCCGAGCCGGTGTCCCCCGAGCTGGCGGCGGAGCGGACCAACGCGCTCTTTCACCGGCTCCTGGTGGCCGAGGCCGGAACCGAGGTGACACCGCAGGGCCGGCTGGAGATCGAGCGGCTGACCACCCACCTCACTCCCTTCGCCCGGGGCTTCGGGGGGTTGAGCAGGCGGTTCTCGCGTCCGCTCATGGTCTTGATGGTGGTCGTGGGGCTGGTGCTCCTGATCGCCTGCGCCAATGTGGGCAACCTGCTCCTGGCCCGCGCCTCGAGCCGTCAGAAGGAGGTGGCCGTCCGCCTCGCCCTCGGCGCCAGCCGCCGCCGCCTGGTGCGGCAGCTCCTCACGGAGAGCCTGCTCCTCGCCCTGCTCGGAGGCGCCCTCGGCATCCTGGTCGCCCACTGGATCCTTGGTTTCCTGCTCAGCCTGATCGTGTCGGGGCCGAGCCTCGCGGTGGGCCTCGACTCCAGGGTTCTGGCCTTCACGTTCAGCGTCTCTGTGGCGACCGCGCTTCTGTTTGGCCTGATCCCGGCCCGGCGGGCCACGCGGCTCGACCTTGATCCCGCCCTCAAGAGCCAGAGGCTCATCTCGGGGAGGAAGGCCGGGGGCTTCCCCCTGCGCCAGGGCCTGGTGGTCTCCCAGGTGGCGCTGTCGCTGCTCCTCCTGATCGTGGCCGGGCTCTTCCTGCGTAGCCTGCAGAACCTGCGGGGCCAGGACCTCGGCTTCCGCCCCGAGGGCGTGCTCATCGTCGAGATCGACCCCCAGGGCGGGGGCTATTCGCTCGAGGAGGTGCACGGGCTGTATCGAGACCTGGTCGAAACGCTGGAGTCACTGCCGGGGGTGGAGTCCGCCAGCCTGTCGCTGTTCAGCCCGCTCGCTCGCTACACCTGGCGCACCGAAGTATCGGTGGATGGTTACAGTCCTCCCACCGCGGAAGCGGCCGGGATCCAGGCCACCTTCGTCACTCCCGGCTACCTCCAGACGCTGGGAGTCTCCCTGCTGGGTGGCCGAGAGCCCGACGAGAACGATCGGATGGGAGCCCCGAAGGTGGCGATGGTCAACGAGACCTTCGCGCGCCAGTACTTCGGGACGGAATCGCCGGTGGGCCGACGCTTCGGTGTGGAGGGCGAGGAGTCGAGCCGGGAGACCGAGATCGTCGGCCTCGTCCCGGACCTCAAGATCCACGATCTCCGGGAAGAGACACCCCGTCTCGTCTACTTCCCGGCGGCACAGCACGACGAGTACCTGTACTCGCTCCAGGTCCACGCACGGTCCGAGCTGTCGGCCGGCCAGGTGCGGGACCTCATCGCCAGGGTGGCCCCGGGTCTCCCCATCACCGGCGTGCGCAGCCTCGATGAGCAGGTCGAGCGGTCCCTCGGGCAGGAGCGGCTCCTCGGCCAGCTCACTGCCTTCTTCGGCCTGCTCGCTCTGCTCCTTGCCGCCGTCGGACTCTATGGCGTCCTGGCCTACAGCGTGTCCCAGCGGACCAACGAGATCGGGATTCGCATGGCCCTGGGCGCCGAGCCGTCCCGGATGCTCGGGACCGTCCTGGGCTCCGCGATGAGGTGGGTGGGCGCCGGAGTGGTCATCGGGCTGGCGGCAGCCCTCGCCGCGAGCCGCTTCCTGTCAGGGCTGCTGTTCGGCCTGGACCCCATCGATCCGCCCACCCTGCTCGTGACCACCGGGGCGCTCGTCCTGGTGGCGTCCCTGGCCGCCTACGGGCCCGCCCGCCGCGCGTCGCGCCTGGATCCGGTGAGCGCCTTGCGGCACGAGTAGCCGGCCGTCTAGCCGGGGAAATTCTCGCGGATGATGGAGCGCGCCTCGCTCAGCCAGTCCTGTCGCTGCTCGAGGGTACTCATGATCACCGACTCGAAGTTGCGACGCGTGAAGCGCTCCACGCCGCAGAAGCCGAAGATGCAGGTCTTCCAGAGATTCTCCAGCGGGTCGCCGAACAGCTCCACCTCGACGTCGCGGGGCGTGTTGGAGGTGGTGATCACGACGGCGGTCCTGCCGGCCAGGAAGCCGTCGACCGCTCCCTGCTCGCCGAACTCGTAGACGACCCCTTGCCGGAAGACCCGGTCGATCCAGCCCTTGAGAATGGCGGGGGGCTGCCCCCACCAGTTGGGGTGCACGACGACGTAGCCGTCGGCCGAGCGAACCTCCTCACAGTGCCGGGAGATGTCGGCGGGAACGTCCGAGTCCCTGGGGACCTCTCCGTGAGGAAGAACGGGATCGAAGCCCTCGTCGTACAGGTCGTGGAAGACGACCTCGTGTCCGGCGTGACTCAGCTCCTCCACCGCGGTCCTGGCGATGGCGTGGCAGAAGCTCGTCTGCTCGGGATTCTGATGGCCGATGACGACGAGAACTCTCACGTACGGAACTCCCTGGAGCGAGAGGGCGGGCTCACTCCTCGCTGGTCATGATTAGCAGCGGCAGGCCGGAGATCGTCTCGTAGCGGGGGCGCAGCCGCTCGGGGTTGTAGTGCTTGGCGACGTTGACGGTCTTCTTGCCGGAGACGACGCTCACCGGGACGTCGCAGTAGCGGCCGTCCCGCAGGCTGACGAGGCGGCCGGACTGGCCCGCGAGCAGCAGGTCCAGGGCGAGGTTGCCGAACGCCATGGGCACGACGGAATCGACGGCGTCCGGGTCGCCGCTGCGCACGAAGTACCCGAGCCGCTGGCTGATCACGTTCACGCTCTGGCCGCCCGGGAAGCGGGGAGAGAGCTCCTTGAGCCGGGCCGCGATCCGGTCGCCCACCCCCCCGAGCTTGCGGTGCCCGTACTGGTCCTTCTCCTCACCCTCGAAGGTCATCTCGCTCTCGCCGGTGGGCACCGCCCCTTCGGACGCGAGGACCACGGCGTACTTGCTGGGGTTGGTCTGGCGGTCGGCCACCAGGAGCTCCGCCAGGAGCGCGATGTCGAACGGCTGCTCGGGGATCACGCACCGGTCGGCCGCGCCGGCCATGGTGGGCAGCATGGCGGTGAAGCCGGCGTAGCGGCCGAACACCTCGACGACGAGGAGGCGCTCGTGGGAGCCCGCGGTGGTGCGCAGCCGGTGGGTCAGCTCGATGGTTCGCGTGACGCAGGTGCTGAAGCCGATGCAGTAGTCCGTGCCGGCCACGTCGTTGTCCATCGTCTTGGGGATGGCGACGACCTTGACACCCTCCTGGTGGAGCCGCTCTCCGTAGCTCAAGGTGTCGTCACCGCCGATGGGGATCAGGTAGTCGATGCCCAGAAACTCCAGGTTCTTCAGCACCTCGGGGGTGATGTCGTTGATGTCGTCTGCGTACTGGCTGGCCAAGTGCGCCGGCACCGCCGCCCTCGGCAGGTGAGAGGGCCGGGTGCGCGAGGTGTGGAGGACCGTGCCGCCGGTTCGGCCCGCGCGGTCCACCGCGTCGCGGTTGAGCTCCTGCACGAACTCGGAGTTGTCGACGCCCTTGTCACGCTGCATCCCGACCAGGCCGGCCCAGCCCCGCCGGATGCCCACGACGCCGAAGCCCTCGCGCAACGCCCGCAGCGTGACCGCGCGGATGGCGGGGTTCAGGCCCGGGACGTCCCCTCCCCCGGTGAGAATCCCGATGGTTCCCTTGCGACCGGCCATGAATCCGTCCTCCCCTGGGTGGTGGTGCGGCTGACGAGGCTCGAAGACGCCTCGGGCAAGGGGGGCATGCTAGCACGAGAACCGAATCGACCCTGACCCAGTCCTCTCACGAGCGCCACCTCCGCGCCCTGCATCGCCACGTCGTCCCCCTCAGGCGGCCAGGCCCGTCCGGGACCACGTCACCATCATCTTCTTCGTCATTCGCCTCCTTCCCCCCCCGGCTCGGCACCGGTGTCCAGCGCTCGTGCCTGAAGGGCTCGCTCCGGGAAGAGCGATCCCCCCTGCAGCTTGAGCGATCTCCACACGAAGTAGATCGACGGATAGACGAGCAGCTCGCCCACGAACGAGGTGAACACCCCTCCCACCATGGGGGCGGCGATGCGGCGCATGACGTCCGCCCCCGTGCCCGTCGACCACAGGATCGGGACCAGCGACAGCAGGATGGCCATCACCGTCATCATCTTGGGCCGGATGCGCTGGACCGCGCCGTGGTCCACCGCCTCGGCCAGATCGGCGTAGGTGGCCATCCTTCCCTTCTCCTTCCACTGCTGGTAGGCGATGTCGAGGTAGAGCAGCATGACGACACCGGTCTCGGCATCGAGGCCGGCGAGCGCGATGATCCCCACCCAGACGGCGATGGACCAGTGGTAGCCCAGGAAGTACATGAGCCAGAGGGCCCCCACCAGCGAGAAGGGCACCGCCAGGAGGACGATCGCCGTCTTCGTGATGGACTTGGTGTTGAGGTACAGGATCAGGAAGATCAGGAAGAGGGTGATGGGCACGATCACCAGGAGCCGGTCCTTCGCCCGCTGCATGTACTCGTACTGCCCCGACCAGAAGATCGTATACCCCGCGGGCAGCTCCACCCGCTCGGACACCTCGCGGCGGGCCCGTTCCACCCAGGTGCCGACGTCGATGCCCCGCAGGTCGACGAACACCCAGGCGTTGGGACGCGCGTTCTCCGACTTGATCGCCGGGGGGCCGTTGTGGATGGAGATCGTGGCCAGGTGCCCCAGCGGCACCTGCAGCCCGGCCGGCGTGGCCACCAGGGTCTCCTGCAGCCGGTTGACGTCGTCGCGCAGCTCTCGCGGGTACCGGACGTTGATCGGGTACCGCTCCAGCCCCTCCACCGTCCAGGACACGTTCATCCCACCGATGGCGGTCTGGATCACGTCCTGGACGTCGCCCACGTTCAGCCCGTAGCGGGCAGCGGCTTCGCGGTCGATCTGGAAGTCGAGGTAGCTGCCCCCCATGACGCGCTCCGAATAGGCGGAGAGCGTGCCGGGTAGCGGCTTCACCACCGCCTCGATCTCCTTGCCGATCCGCTCCAGCTCGGCCAGGTCCGGCCCCCCGATCTTGATGCCCACCGGGGTCTTGATCCCGGTGGAGAGCATGTCGATCCGGGTCTTGATGGGCATGGTCCAGGCGTTGGTGACGCCCGGGAACTGGATGGCCCGGTCCATCTCCTCGACCAGCTTCTCCTTCGTCATCCCCGGCCGCCACTCGCTCGGGTCCTTGAGGACGATCGTGGTTTCGATCATGGACAGCGGGGCCGGGTCCGTCGCTGTTTCAGCGCGGCCCACCTTGCCCAGGACCGTCTCCACCTCCGGGAAGGTCTTCAGGATCTTGTCGGTCTGCTGGAGGATCTCCTTGGCCGTGGTGATGGACAACCCGGGGAAGGTCGTGGGCATATACAGCAGGTCGCCCTCCCACAGCGGGGGCATGAACTCCGAGCCGAGCTTCTTGACCGGGATCCAGATCGACGCGGCGAGTACGGCAGCCAGGAGGATGACGAGCCACCGCCCGCGCAGGGCCAGGTTGAGGACGGGGGTGTAGAGCCAGCGGAGGATCCGAGAGACGGGGTGACGCTCTTCGCTGTGGATCCTCCCCCGCACGAACCAGAACATGAGCACGGGGATGACGGTCACGGACAGGAGGGAGGAGGCCGCCATGGCGTAGGTCTTGGTGAAGGCGAGGGGTCGGAAGAGCCGCCCTTCCTGGGCCTGCAGGGTGAACACCGGCATGAAGGAGACGGTGATCACGAGCAGGGTGAAGAAGAGCGTGGGCCCGACCTCCTGGGCGCTGCGCAGGATGATCTCGAAGTGAGAGCGTTTGCCCCGCCACTCCTCGTAGTGCTTGTGGGCGTTCTCGACCATGATGATCGCGGCGTCGACGAGAACGCCGATGGAGATGGCGATACCCCCCAGGGACATGATGTTGGCGCCGAGGCCCTGCATCCTCATCACCACGAAGGCGAGGAGGATCGACAGCGGAATGGACAGGATGGCGACGAGCGCCGAGCGAAAGTGGAAGAGGAAGACGACGCAGACGAGGGCGACGATGATCGACTCCTCGAGGAGGGTGTGGGTCAAGGTAGCGATGGAGCGCTCGATGAGCGCGGTGCGGTCGTACGCCACCTCGATCTCCACGTCGTCGGGGAGACCTTGCTGCAGCTCCGCCAGCTTCTCCTTGACCCGGGCCACGGTGGACAGCGTGTCCGCCCCGTAGCGGACGACCACGATCCCGGCCACCGTCTCGCCCTCGCCGTTCCAATCCGAGAGGCCCCGACGGATCTCGGGGCCGATGGTGACGTCGGCCACGTCCTTCAGGAGGATGGGCGTGCCGCCGGGCCCGACCCCCAGCACCACGCGCTCGAGGTCGCGGACGTCCTTCACGTAGCCGAGCCCCCGGACCATGAACTCCCGCTCCGCCATCTCCACGAGGCGTCCCCCGACGTCGCTGTTCGACCTCTGGATCGCCGTCTTCACCTTCTGGAGGGGGATGTCGTAGGCCCGGAGCTTCACGGGGTCGACCTCGACCTGGTACTGGCGGACGAAGCCGCCGACCGACGCCACTTCCGACACGCCCTCCACCGAGGTGAGGCCGTACTTGAGGTACCAGTCCTGGTAGCTGCGAAGCTCGGCCAGCGACCGCTCGTCGGAGTTGAGCGTGTACATGAAGGCCCAGCCCACGCCGGTGGCGTCGGGCCCGAGCTGCGGAGAGACACCCTTCGGGAGCTGGGACGAGAGACCCGACAGGTACTCCAGGACCCGCGAGCGGGCCCAGTAGAGGTCGGTCCCGTCCTCGAAGATGACGTACACGAACGAGAAGCCGAAGAAGGAGTAGCCCCGCACCACCTTGGCGTACGGCACCGAGAGCATCTTGGCGGTGATGGGGTAGGTCACCTGGTCCTCGACCACGCGGGGGGCCTGCCCCTGGTACTCGGTGTAGATGATGACCTGGACGTCGGAGAGGTCCGGGATGGCGTCGAGCCGCGTCTGCTGGATGCTCCAGACGCCGCCGAGGATGGCGAAGACCACGGCTACCACCATCAGGAACTGGTTGCGGAGCGACCACTCGATGATCCTGTTCAGCATGTCGCCCTCTCAGTGCTGGTGTGCCGCGGGCGCCTCGGCCGGCCCCTCGTCGCCCTGTCGCGAGGCCATCAGCTTCTGCACCGCCTCCCGGAGATTGGACTCGGAGTCGATGAGGAACTGGGCCGAGGTGACGATCCGCTCCCCCGCCTCCAGGCCGGACAGGACCTCCACCCGTCCCTCGCCTTCGCTGCCCAGCCGTACGTCGCGAGGACTGAAGCGTCCGTCCTTCTCGGCCACCACCACGAGGTTGCGCTGGCCCGTGCGGAGAACGGCGAGGCTCGGCACGAGCACGGCGTCGCGCGCCACGAGGGGCTGGAAGCGGACGGTGGCGTACATGCCGGCCCGCAGGCGTCCCCCCGGGTTCGGCACCTCGAGCTTCAGCGGGACGGTGCGCGTCTTCTCGTTGACCTGCGGCTCGATGTAGCGCACGCGCCCCGCGAACGTCTCGCCCGGGAAGTAGCTGAGCGTGACCTCGGCCTCGCTCCCGACCCTCAGCCACGCGATCTGGTCCTCGAAGGCCTCGACCGACAGCCAGAGCGAGGACATGTTGGCGATGTGGAACAGCTCCATCCCGGGCTTGACCGCCATGCCCTCGAGACCGGGCATGCGCATCATCACGACGCCTCCCGCCGGGGCCGCCACGGTGAGGGTGCGAAAGGGCTTCCCCGTCTCCTCGAGCTTGCGGACCTGCTCCTCGGTCACGTCCCAGTAGCCGAGCCGCTGGCGTGAGGCTTCGACGAGGTCCAGGGCCCTGCGGTGAGCGTCCTCGGTGGCGCCCGCCATCCGCCGGGCGAACCCGATGGCGGAGAGCAGGTCCTGCTCGGTCTGCACCAGCTCCGGCGAGTAGATCTCGAAGAGCGGCTGCCCCTTGCCGACCGGCTCTCCCACGTAGTTGACGAACACCCTCTCGATCCAGCCGGGGTACTTGGTCGTGACCGACACCATCTTCTGCTGGTCGTACTCGAGGTAGCCGACGGTCCGGATCTCGCGAGACAGCTCCCCGCGTTCGACCACCTCGGTGAGGATGTTCATGTTCTGGACGACCGCAGGGTCGATCCTGACCGAGGGACCGGCGGAGGCGTCGCTCGCCTCGTCGGCGTAGACGGGCACGTAGTCCATGCCCATCTCGTCCTTCGCGGGAACGGGTGAGGTGATCGTGGGGTCCATCGGGTTGCGGTAGAACAGGATCGTGCGCTCCCCGCCGGCGTTCCCCTTCTCTCCGGCCTCCCGGGCCGGCGCCTGGGCCCGCATCGGCACCAGGTCCATCCCGCAGATCGGGCACTGGCCCGGCTCCTTCTCGACGATCTGGGGGTGCATCCCGCACGTCCAGAGCTGCCCGGGGCTCTCCTTCGCGACGTCGGCGGTCCTCGCGGGTCGGTCCCCCAGGAGATGGTGTCGAAGCGCGTCCAGGCTCGACAGGCCGAAGGGGTTCGCGAGGAGACCATACGCGAGGGCGATGCCGAGGCCCACCCAGGCCGCGTTGGCGAGCCACCGGTGGCGGCGTCGGGGGGAGGACGACGTGGAACGGTCTGCCAGGAGGCTCATCTCGAAGCTCCTTCCGGATTGTCGTCCTCGAGGGGCGCCCCGATGGCGCCCTCGAGGCGAGCGAGGGCGATGGCGTGGTCGGCGCGGGCCCGCTCGATCCCGGTGCGGACCTCCAGGAGGACGCGTTCGGCGTCCAGGAGGTCGAGAGAGTTGAGGTTCCCCGCCGCGTAGCCGGACTCCGCCGAGCGGAGAGACTGCTCGGCCTGGATCAGCAGCACCCGCTCGAACAGGCCCACCTGCTCACCGCTCAGCCGAAGACGCTCGACGAGCTCGCCGACGGCGCGGTCGACCGAGGCGGACACGTCGCGTCGGTGCTCGACGGCGGCCAGGCGCTGCTCCGTGGCCTCCTCGAGGCCGGCGTCGAGGCGGCCCCGCTTGATGGGAAGGTTGACGCTCACGCTGAGGCCAAAGACGTCCTTGCCGTCGTTCGGGACCGTGATTCCCGGCGCGAGGTCGGAGCGCGCGGTCACGAGGCCGTAGGTCGCACCCAGGGTGACGTCCGGCTTGTACTCCCTGCGGGCGATCTCGACCATGGTGTCGGCCCGGGCGAGCTCGGCACCCGCGGCATCGAGCTCGGGACGTGCCTCGAGGGCCCGGGCGCGGACGATGGGGACCGGCGGTGCCGTCCTCGTCCTCCCAGGCAGTGCGATCTCGGGCACCGGGCTCTCCTGGGGCCGGTCCCGCAGGGCGTTGAGCTCGGCCACGAGGGTCGCGCGGCGCGTGGCAATCTCCAGCAGCCGGTTGTCGTCCTTGGTGATCTCCGCCTGGATCTTGATGACGCCCTGCTCGATCCCCGAGCCGGACGCGTAGCGGGCCCGGGCGAGCTGCTCGTAGTGGATCAGCGTCTCCCGGTCGGTCTCGACGACGCTCCGGTAGGCATCCAGGTAGGCAATCTCCAGGCTGAGGCGCCTGACCTCGGTGACCAGGTCGAGGCGACGGGCGGAGACGTCCGACACCAGCGCCTCGGAGCGACGCATCGCCGCCTCCTGACGCAGGCGGCGCTTCCCCTTCCAGGGGAGGCGCTGCGAGAGTGTCGCCATCAGGCGCTGCGGCCCCACCCGGGTCTCCGGTGAGGAAAGGTAGCCGGTGACTCCGACCACCGGGTCGGGCAGGGCCTGCGCCTGGGGGGCCTGGTGGAGGCTGGCCCGGGCCACCGCGATGGATGTAGCCAGAGCCGGGTTCCGCTCGAGGCTGTCGCGCACGAGCTCCCGGAGCACGGGATCCTCGAGGGCCGCGGCCACACGGTCGGCGGCCCCCAGCGGCGGCGCGGAAGTCTCGGCGTCTTCCCCACGAGCGAGCACCGGGTGAACACCGAGGGTGATCAAGAAGGCGACGGCCTGAATGGACCGGCGCCACGAAACCCGATTCGGCATGGAACCTCCCCTGCTTCAGACGAGCCGGCGACGGGTGGACACCGGTCGTCGAGACGTGGACACGCACGATACCCACGCGGGCGCACCAGCCCACGGGGCGGGGGCGGCGTCAGATCAGAAGAACGGTGGTCCGGTCCGGCGGGTGGGGGGGTGCGGCGTGCGTCGCGTCGGCCGACACGGCACGCGCGGAGGCGAGAGCCAGGGCGACGTGGCCGCCCTGAAGCATGGGCCCCGCCACCTCGGGCACGTCCGGGGACGTGAGCACGAGCTCGGGGGTGTCGCCGCAGCACTCGCCGGCGACCGCCTGCACGCCGGCGGGCCTCTCGCAGCAGGCGTGGGCGTCGGCCTCGCGGGTCTGGCGGTGGCAGGCGCCGTCGTTCAGGAGGCAGTGGCACGGACCGATGGCGCTCACCACGAGGGCGAAGGCCACGAGACCTGCGAGTGCCGCTCGGCGCCCTGCTCGACCCATGACCTCTTGAATATGCACGTGCTCCACGGAACCGTCAACCCGACCGCACGTCCGAGACAAGCTTTCACCTCGACCGGCGTGGCTCGTCGCGGCCTTCCCTATGGTGCGAGGGGGAACACGAGGACGAGACCCAGGCGAATGCCCCAGCTCGGCCCTCCGGTCGGCTTCTCGAGGAAATAGCGCACGCCCGCCTGCACCTGAATGGGGCGCCGGCCCAGCATCGTCATCTTGCTGACCGCGAAGTTGACGGGGACCGTCCACTCCTGGCCGTCGGCGGCCTCCCAGTTGGCGAGCATCTCCGAGTTGACGGTGAACGTGTAGCCGGACGACGTGCCGTAGGCGAGGAAGGGCTGCATGAACGTCGCGTTCACGTCCGCGCGATCCGCGTCTCCGCCCACCGACCACACGTGGTTCACGAGGCCTCCCATCGTCCACGGTCCGACCTGCTTCAGCACGACCGCGCTCGGCCCGAGGCTCCACCTTCCGCTCCCCAGGGTCGGGATCGAGGTGGCGGGAAGACTGAACACGGGACCCACGCCCCAGGTGATGCTGCCCTCCTTCGGGGAGAGGAAGAAGGTGGGGACGATGTCGCCCAGGCCAAAGCTCGACTCGCCGCCCGGCACGAGGATCGGCTGGGCCACGATCGGCGTGATCACCCGCGCGATGAGGTTCCAGTCTTCGCCGAGGGAGAAGGGCATGACGGGCTGGAAGTTGAGGATGAACCTCTCTCCATCTTCCGGCCCCACGCCGAAGTCCCAGTTCGCCTGGAACGGCACGCTGATGAGGCTCGACACGGGGTTCGAGAGCTGCTTCGCGAGATCCGACCCGGCGGGCGCCCCGCCCTCGGCCGACGCGGCCGCGGCTGGCGGGGAATCGGGTTCGGACGGAGTCGGCCCCTGTTCCTGCGCCCACGCCCCTCCCGTGAGGGCGAGGGACAGCGCCAGGCACAGCCAGAGGAGTCGATGAGTACGGGGCGTTCCACCCATGTGAATCACCTCCCGGAATCAGCCGTCCGAATCGCGGTCATGTTGCGCGGCGACCGAGATTTTACACCAGCCGCCGGTCGGCGCGCCGGGCCGGCCACGCCGTCAATCGGTCCATGTCCGCGACGAGGGCCTCGGGGGTGACCTCGGCGTTCCAGTGGCAATGCGCGTCGGCCACGGGAAACCGGGCCCGCCACTCCCCGGTCTACCCCACCCGCTCCCGCCGGCCGCTCTCGGAGACGGAGAGTGTCTTCGACCTCCGCGATCAGGGGTGTCCGGAAGACGGTTAACTCTCCTGCTCTCCCGCGTTTCCGGGTCGCGGCCGCAGCCCCCGGGGACGCCTGAAGCCGTTTGCTTTCAGTACGCCAGCGCTGCGGCTCGATCCGCTGGGGCTCGCCACCGCGGTTGGCACGAACTCTGCTTCGATGCTCTGGAATGAGCGAGTGTCCAGGTCGGCTCCTGGTCGTCGACGACGAGTCCGCGATCCGGAACGCCCTCTCGGACTACTTCCGCGAGTGCGGCTGGGAGGTGGACTCCGCGGCGGAGAAGGAGGAGGCAGAGGCCCTGCTGATCTGCACGGAGTACGCCATCGTCATCGCCGACCTGCGTTTGACCGGCATCTTCGGGGTCGAGGGACTGGACATCATCCAGCTGTCGCGACATCTGCGGTCCGAGACCCGCGTGGTGCTCCTGACCGGCAATGGGAGCCCCGAGATCGAGGCCGAAGCCCGCCGACGCGGCGCCGACGTCTTCCTCCAGAAGCCGCTTCCCTTCGAGGAGCTCGAGGAGATCGTCACGGGCCTGACGAGACGGGAAGCCTGAGATCCCCCGACACTGAGTTGGGCTACGGCAGCGGAAACGGGGCAGGAGCGTGCCGAGACGGGCAATGGCGGGAATGCTGGAAGCTCCCGGCGAGCACGGAGTCTGGTGAGTCTGAGAGTCTGGGGTCAGGTCTCAGGATGGTGGTCTACAGCCGCAACACTGGGCACACACTGAGATCCTATGAGGGCCGCCGGGAGAAGTGCGCTTACCCGGTACTCTTGCCAGCGTAACCAAGGCAAGCCTGACCGCCTACCTGGAACACGGCATCAACGTGCGCGCCGGGGGCGCCGCCTAGGGCCCGTTCGTCGTGGCTCGGGCCCGGGGATCCGGTGGCCGACTCAGCCCCGGGCCACGGCTCCGTCCCGGCGCGGGTCGGCGGCACCCGTCCACTCGCCCTCTTCCCGGGCCACCGCGTGGACCCCGCCGAAGTAGGGGTTCAGGCCGGCCGCGTGCAGGCTGGTCACCGGTCTGTACACGGTGTAGCCGCGGTCCTCGAGCTGGACGAGGCCCGTCGCCCTCCCGGGCTCCGCCTCCACCAGCACCGTCTCCGAGCGCAGGGTGTGAAGGCGGGGCGCGGCCACGGCCGCCTGCAGTCCTTCGCCGACGTCCGCGTAGTGGCTGATCACCTGCACCACGGCGGAGATGATGCGGTCGTCGCCCGGGCTGCCCAGCGTCAGCGTGGAGCCGTCCCGCCGGCGCAGGACCGTCGCGCTCATGAACGAGTTGGGTACGCCCCCCGGGCGGAGCGCAAACGGGTGCTTCCTCTTCCCCAGCGCAAACTCCCGCATGTAGTCGTTGTAGAGCACGCCGACCCGACGGCTGGCCACCCTGGCGCCGAAGAAGGAGTTCAGGCTCTGGGTCACACCTACGCTCAGCCCGTTCCGGTCCGCCACCGAGAAGTGGGTCGTCTCGCCGGTCCCGTTCATGCCGAAGGCCCGGGCCACCCGCTGGGCCTGCCGCTTCTCGAGGTGATGCGCGATCGCATCGAAGTCCCGGGGCGCGGCCACCGAGTAACGCAGCCGCTGGCGGTGGGCGTGGCGGAGCGACTCGGTCAGCCACACCAGCCGTCCCGGACCCTCCATTGTGAGGTCGCCGGCCGGGGCGCGCTCGAGGAGATTCAAGGCCAGCAGGACCACCCAGCCCCCGGCGGGCGGAGGCAGCGTAAAGACGTCCCAGCCCCGGTACGTGCCCTTCAGGGTGCGGACAACCCGGGGCTCGGGCACGCGCTCCAGATCCTCGTCGGTGACCCAGCCCCCGTGGTCGGCCATGTCCCGGGCGATCTGCGCCGCCGTCTCACCACGGTAGAAATCGCCCACCCCTTCGTGGCCCAGCCGCTCGAGAGTCCTGGCCAGGACCGGGCTGCGCAGCGTCGTGCCTCGGCGGGGCAGGGACGCGTCGTTGGCCAGGAGCAGCCGGGTGGCGGTTGCATTGCGGCGGATGGCGCGGGCGTGACGCCGGAGGGCCCGGTGACGGAACGGGCCCAGGACGTAGCCCTCCTGGGCGCAGGCGACGGCAGGATCCACGAGCTCGGCCCACGACACGTTGCCGCTCCCGAAGCGACGCCAGGCGAAATCGAGCACCCGGGGGGTAGTCGGGACCGTCGACGCCCGGTGCCCGGTCAGATCCTCCAGGCCCACGTCGTCCGGAAGGTTCCTCGGCGCGAACGAGCTGCCGTTGATCGCAAAGGGCTCCTCCCCCGGTGGGGCCACGATCACGGTGGTCTGGCCCCCGAGCCCCGAGCCGGCGGGCTCGGTCACGCCCAGGACCAGCGAGGTGGCCACGGCGGCGTCGATGGCGTTGCCGCCACGCTTCAGGATCTCGGCGCCGGCCGCTGCCGCTTCTGGCGTGCCGGCCGACACCGCGCCGGTGCTCGTCACCGCCCTGGCTCGCCGCACCTCTCCGCCCCTTGGTCATTCGCCTCCCGGGAGATCGAACCTGCTCTCCCAGGACCGCGCCCCCAGCGTGGACACGTCCTGGCTGGGCCCCGAGAGTATCGCTCGAACTGGCCCCAGGAGTCGACGATGATCCCGACGGTCGACGAGGACGAACAGAAGCAGGTCGGCGGCGCCACGCCCGCACTTCCTCTCGATCGGAGAGCGCCGACGACCACCCGACTAGGGGATCTGCCCCCACTCGGCCTCCGTCACGTCGAGCGTCGTGTCTTCGTCGACGGTCACGGTCTTGACGGCACCGTAGTCGCCGCTCGTCGAGCCCTGGGTCTCCATGACGTTGTCGTCGCTGTCGATGAAGAAGCAAGCGGTGTACTCGCCGGCGGCGACACCCTCCAGGACATAGCTCGCCTCACCCTCGCTGAACACGGCCTGCCCGGCGTACCGGCCGGGCCCCGGGTCCATGCACGTCTCGTCCGGACCGACGAGCTTGAGGTACGCCTTGACGCCATCGTCGACCGCGGCGTGGCCGAGCGTCCCGGACAGCTGGTGGGATTCCGCCGCGATCACCGCACCGGAAAGCGCGGCCAGAGCGGTCAGGATCACTGGGGTACTGCGCATTCCTCACTCCCCTTCCTCGTGCCCCGCACCGGGAAGTCGCGGCCGCGGGAGCCTGATCCCCTCCTGCCGCCGGGCCCTTCCCGTCGGAGCTCAAGAGGGAGTACGTCGTCGGCCGCCTACGGGACCGCGAAAATCGGCGAGTGGACGGCGAGGACCGGTGAGCCGGGGCGTCCGAGCGGCCCTCCCTCATCGTCGAAGGTTCTCCCACAGCTCGACGGCCTGGTCGGGCCCGGACCAGTTGGCGCCGAAGATGTCGACGTCGCCGTCGCCGTCGATGTCCACCGGCTGAAGGCCGTGCGACCCCGCGGCGCCGAGCACCCGCCTCGTCCAGCTCTCTCCCCGGTTGAGGAAGACGCCGACCACGTCCGGGTCCTCCCCCTGGTGCATCTCGGCGAACAGGATGTCCGGCCGACCGTCGAGGTCGACGTCGGCGGCCGCGAGCGAGTGCACGACGGCCTCCTGCCTCTCGACGACGACGTGCTCGGGCCAGCCGCCGGCCCGTGGATCCTTCGGGGCCTCGAACCACGAGAGCCGGTGCACCTGCCCGGCGAGCTCGGACGGGGCCAGGGCCACGTCGGGTCGGCCGTCACCGCTGAGGTCCGCCACCGCCACCGTGGCGTTCGGGTGCCAGTCGGCGAAGCGGTGTCCCGCCCACTCGACGCCGCCCGACTGGCGGACGGTCTCGAACCACACTCCTCCGGTGACCACGTCCGGGTCGCCGTCGCCGTCGAGGTCGCCAACGGCCACGCCTTCGCCGTGCGGACACTCGAGCACGACGCCTCGCCAGTGGTCGCCGGGCCCTTGAAGCCAGATCCGCACCCGGTCGCCAGCCTTCGCGTCGAACTCGGACTGGTTGCGGGTGACGACGTCCAGCCGGCCGTCCCCGTCGAGATCGCCGACGGCCACGTCGTGGGTCGGGTCCTCGCCGATTCGGTGGACCACCCAGCCCGCGTCCGGAGTGGTGTCGAGCCCCCCGGGGTTCTCGTACCAGAGCGTGCCACCCATCACGACGTCGAGGTCGCCGTCCCCGTCGACGTCGCCCGCGGCACCACCGACGGTGCTCCAGCCGCCGTCGGCGATCTCGTGCTTCGTCCAATCCGGCGAGCGGTACCAGACGAGAGGACCCTTCCGTCCGCCCACCACCAGATCCCCGCGTCCGTCACCGTCGAGATCGCCCGCGATCTTCGTCCACGGGTCGTGGGGGCCCTCCTCGTCGACCGTCACCTTGCGGAAGGCGACCGGGCCTCCGGACGACTCGTTTCGCCAGAGATGCAGGAAGCGGTAGTCGTCCCAGGCGGGGCCCACGATGTCCAGGTCGCCGTCGCCGTCCAGGTCCCAGAGGCGCATCCCCAGGTGGCACTCCTTGCCCCGATCGATCTCGCGAAGGGTGAAGCCGCCGGCCCCGTCGTTCTCGAAGACCTGCGCCCGCAGGTCCGGCCCCTTGTGCTCGCTCGTGACCAGGTCCAGGTCCCCGTCGCCGTCAACGTCGCCGGCGTCCAGGTTGTTCATGGAGTACTGCTCGACGAGTTGGTGGCGGGTGAAGGCCGCCGCCACGTCCTCCACGGCCTCGAACCACCACAGGTGGGCATCGGGCTCCTTGCCGGGGTAGCGCTCCTCCGAGACGGCCACGTCCATCCAGCCGTCGGCGTTCAGGTCGACGGCCACCACGCGATCCACCGCGTGGACCGTCTCCCCCACCACGTGGCGGCACCAGCCTTCCTCCAGGCTCCCCGGGTTCGCCCACCACGCCACGGCCGTCGGCGTCTCGTCCCCGGGAGGTCCGTCGCCGCCCACGAGGTCCGCGTCGCCGTCTCCGTCCATGTCGGCCACCGCGAAGCCCTCGTCCGTGCCCCGGGTCACGACCCGTACCCAGGGCCACGCCCCTGCCGCCGGATCCTTCGGGATCCGGGCCGCGTAGATGCCATCGGCCGCGGTCAGCAGGACCTCGGGGCGACCGTCGCCGTCCAGGTCGCTGACCCCGTAGCCCTGCCCGTTGTTGTGGCCGGTCTTCGGCAACGTCCCGATCACTTTGCGGCGCCACCTCTGGAGACCCGCGTCCTCGGCTTCGAGCCACGCGACCTCGGGGAGCGCCTGGGCGATGACGTCGGCGAGAGCGTCGCCGTCGACGTCCACCGCGACCATGCCGTCGACGTTGGCCCCCAGGTCGAACCGCTCCCAGGCCTCCATGTCCCCGCCCGGATTGCGGTACACGTAGCGACCCGAGACCAGGTCCAGGTCGCCGTCGCCGTCCATGTCGGTGGCGTCGATGCCGAAGTAGCGGAGCCACTCGGGCTCGGCAAAGTCTCCCCACTTCCCTCGGGCGGCGTCCACCTCGACGTAGCTCCAGCCCTCCCCCGCCTCGGCGGCCGGAGAGGGCCCTGCCACCACGGCCAGGCCAGCCATCAGGAACAGTGCTCGACCCCTCATGCTCACTCTCCCGGCCCCTCGTTCAGCCAGACATCCACGCGAGGGACCTTCCAGTTGTAGGGCTTGTTGAGGATGTCCAGGTCGCCGTCGCCGTCCAGGTCGGCGAGACGTCCCTCGTGGAACCCGTGTCCCTTCACCAGCACGGTGGTCTCGAAGCCGCCGGTCCCGTCTCCATAGAAGATGTAGGCGGTGGCCTCGGGGTTGTCGGGCTCGGCCTTCTTCTCGCTCCACTTCCCCATCTCGGCGGCGAAGATGTCCAGGTTGCCGTCGGCGTCGATGTCGCCCACCTGCAGGGTGTGGCCGTGGACGAGCTCCCAGCCGAGGAGGTCGTGGGCCACCCAGCTCGCCGGGTCCGCGGGGTCGCCGGTGCTCTCGCTCCAGCGGAGCGGTCCGGTGCCATCGCCGGCGGCGATGACGACCTGCGGGACGGTCCCCGGCTTGAAGCGACCGGCGAAGATCAGCCCGCCCACCTCGGCCAGGCGGGTGGCCTGGAAGGCTCCGTCACCCTCGTGCCTCAACCAGATATTCCCGGCCAGGAGGTCGTCGGCCCCGTCGCCGTCGATGTCGGCCACGGACAGGCCCTCGGGGTAGGCGATCCTCCCCTCGTCCTCGCCGGCCTCGCCCGCGTAGATCTGTCGGACGTTCCAGGTCTCGGCGCCGCGGGGGTCGTCTGGCTTCTCGGCGAGAAAGATGCCCCCCGCCCCCTGGTTCCAGAACGCGAGCTGGGCCGTTCCGGTGCCGAGGAAGTCACCGAAGGCCTGGTCGTGGTGCTGGGTCTGGCCGCCGGTCTTGATCACCCGACGGGTCCACGAGACCTCGGGATCGAAGGCCGGCGCGGGGTTCTCCCACCACCAGACGTCGGTCGACTGCCAGTCGCCCCCGAAGACCAGGTCGAGGTCGCCGTCCCCGTCGATGTCGTGGGCGGCGCCACCGGCCTCGACGGTGAGAAGCTCGTCCTCGATCACCACACGATCCCAGCCGTCCGTCGTCCGGCGGTACCAGACGAGGGCCGGGGCCACTCGCCGGAAGCCGAGGACGAAGTCGTCGACTCCGTCGCCGTCCAGGTCGGCCACCAGCGACGCCGTCTGCTGGTGCGACTCGCCGGGAACCGGCAGGTCGCCGTTGACGCTGCTGAGGTGGCGAAAGGTAGGACGCGACGGGAACTCCGCCTCGATCGTCGCCACCTCCGGACTCTCGTCGGTTCGGGTGCAGCCGGCGCCCCCCCCGGCCAGCCCGAGAGCGGCGGCAGCGATCAACGTGATCGGGGCTTTCACGTGCTCTCCTCGTCCAGGTGGCGCGAGGACGGAAGCGCCTATCCCCTCCGCCAGGTGATCCAGGTGGCGACGGTCCCGGGCTCCTGGCCCGTCTGCTCGGCGACGGGCCTCAAGGTCACGGGGTGCTCCCCGGGGAAACCCCCGTGGACGTACCGCGTCTCGATGTGGCGGGCGGGGTCGGCGAAGGGAGTCCGCTCCACCGGCTCCGCCGGCGCTCGCAGCACCTCGGGGAGCAGCACCACGTTCGCCCGCTTCCATGGCTCACCGAAGAACAGGGGCTCCGTGCCCTCGTCGATCGCGTAGAGCCACGGTCCCACGAACAGGAGGCCTTCGCTCTCGCCGTCGACGTCGTCGAGGGCAACCGTTCGCCGGTCGCGGGTCTCCAGCCACGCCCGGTGCTCGAACGTGACCTCCACGCGGTCCCCGGCCGCCACCGGTGCCGTCAGGGGGCCTTCGGCCTGGTCCGCGGAAGCCGGGGCGGCGGCCCTCGTCACCTTCACTGTCGCGGCCCAGGACGGGCGCCGGAACGCCAGGGACATCCCCCTCGCCGCTTTCTTCACGTCCACCGTGAACCGGCTCCGCAGAGGGGAGTCGGCCCGGTAGCGGCCGGCGATCTCGAGCCCGTCTCCGCTCCAGTCGAAGTCCTGGTACAGATCGACGTGGGCGACACTCCCTTCCCTCCGAACGAGCGAGTCCAGAACGTGTCGGTAGGCGCGGTAGCCGTGCATCGTGCAGCACCACCAGGCCCGCCCCACGCTCTCGGTGGGGGCGATCCCGTCCTCGAAGAAGACGCGGTGGCCGAAGTCTCCGGTGGAGAACTGGTTGAAGTAGAGGTGGTTCAGCAGGCAGCGCTCCGCCCGCTCGAGGTACCCGGTCTTGCCGGTGGCGCGGTGGAGCATCAGGCTCAGGCGCAGGAAGTCGGCGATGGCGCAGCCCTCGTCGCGTAGCGGCTTCCCGTTCTCCTTCCCGCCGAAGAACTCCGGGAACCCGCCCAGGTACAGGAGGTCCGGCGAGGCCACGAGGTCGGCGTACAGCGTCTCGACCCGCTCGAGGAGCGCGGCGTCGCGGGTGGCCGTGGCGAGGGCGACCATGCCCCGCGCCGTCGTCAGGTAGCCGTGCGCGTGCTGGACGCCCCGGGCACCGAGCGTGGCCCCGATCCTCCGCGCTTCGTCCAGGTAGCGGCTCTCGCCCGTCAACGCGGCGAGGAGAACGAGGGGCTCGTTGAGCTGGGTGAAGCAGATGATGCCCATGGCCCCCTGGTCGAGGAGCCGCCCCACCACCGCGGGGTCCGAGGTCTGGGCCCGGATCCCGGTGAGGAAGTCGGCCAGGCGCCGGGCCGCGGCGAGGGTCCTCTCGTCGCCGGTCGACGCGTGGTACTGCACCAGCCCGAGGAGCAGGCGTCCGTTACCCCAGAGCTGCGCCATGTGCTGGCCACCGATCTCGGCCGCGGTGTAGCGGAGGTCGGGGTCGCCGAACCGGCCATCGGGGAGCTGATGGCCGAGGATGTCATGGACGAGGGCATCGAGCCCGGCCCCACCGGGTGGCGGCAGGAGGGACAGGGCCTCCACGTACCGGCCGGACAGGTCGCCGCTGTACTCGTTGAACCGGCGCGGCGGGTCCAGGGCCACGTCGGCGAGGATGAACTCGCGGGTGAACGCGGGCACACCCCCGCGGGTCATTCGCTCCGCGCCGAGGGTGACACGGGCGCCCAGCTCTCCCGCCGGAACCGCTTCCGCAGCGCCCGCCCGCGAGACGCTGCTCTCCCCCGGGCGGGGTCCCAGCACCAGTCCCGCTCCCGCTCCCACCAGCCCCTGGGTGAACGTGCGCCGTGTGACCACTCGATGCTTCCTCTTTCCGGCGCGATCATACCGTGTCCCCGCTCGCGAGCTGCCGTCCGGAGCCCGCCAATCAGGCCGACCGCCGTGTGCTAGGCTTGCCGTTGTCGGTCCCACGCAGCCAAGCTCGATGAACGAACCGGTTTCTCCCGACCGGCGTTGTCCCCACTGCGACGCCGCCAATCCGCCCGAAGCAGTCTCCTGCCGCTCCTGCGGGCACGCCCTCCCTCTCGCCGAGTCCGAGGAGCCGACCGGCTTCCTGCCGCCCGCTTCGGCGTCCGGCTCGGCCCCCGGAGAGGCAACGAGGACGGAGCTGGGCGCCCTTCCCACCGGACTCACGCTCGGCGGAGCGGCCGGGGACGACGGCGAGGCCCCCACCGAGCTCCCCCCGCCGCCGGAGTCCGGCGGGGTGTCCGGCAGCGCGTCTGGTGGCGGGTCCCGGTCTTCCCGCGGCGAGGGGCCCCTCCAGGCCGGGCAGAAGTTCGGACGCTACCAGATCATCCGCCTGCTGGGACTCGGGGGGATGGGCGCGGTCTACCGCGCGTGGGACGAGGAGCTCGGGGTGGGCGTCGCGCTGAAGACCGTCCGGCCCGAGATTGCCAGGGATCCGGAGGCCACCCGCGATCTCGAGGCGCGCTTCAAGCGCGAGCTCCTCCTCGCCCGACAGGTGACCCACCCGAACGTCGTGCGCATTCACGACATGGGAGAGATCGACGGCACCAAGTACATCACGATGCCCTACGTCGACGGCTTCGAGCTCTCCTCGATCCTCAAGCAGAGGAAGGGTGGGCTCCCGGTCGAGCAGGTGGTGGCGGTGGCCCGGGGAATCGTGGCCGGTCTCCTCGCCGCGCATCGCGCCGGCGTCGTGCACCGGGACCTCAAGCCGGCCAACATCATGGTCGAAGCCGGGACCAACCAGGCCCTCATCATGGATTTCGGGATCGCCCGGTCGGCCTCGTCGGAGGAACCCGAGGCCCGTCCGGGAGCCCGGCCATCCCAGAGCCCCCACACCGCCGGACTCACCACCGCGGGCTCCATCGTCGGGACCCTCGAGTACATGGCCCCCGAGCAGTTCCGGGGCGAGGAGGTGGATCACCGGGCCGACATCTACGCCTTCGGGCTGATCCTGTACGACCTCCTCGCCGGGCGCCGGCGGAAGGGGAAGGGCCGAGCCCGGACCGCCCTCGAGGAGGCGATGCAGCGCCAGGACAAGCCCCTCCCGCCCCTGGCCGAGGTGCGGGAGGGCGTTCCCGCTCCCCTGGAGCGGATCGTCGCCCGCTGCATCCAGACCGACCCGGACGCTCGCTACGGGACGACGGAGGAGCTGGCCGCCGACCTGGAGCGGCTCGACGATCACGGGGCACTGCGTCCGGAGCCGAGCCGCTTCAGCCGGACGTTCCTGGCGGCGGCGGCAGCGGGGATCCTCGCCGTGGTGGGGGGCACCTGGTACGTGGCCCGATCCCGGGTCCCGGCCGAGCCACCTCCGCCCATGTCGGTGCTGGTGGCGGATTTCGACAACCAGACGGGCTCGGGGTCCGGGAGCGAAGGAGACCCCTTCTTGGCGGGCACGCTCGAGACGGCCATGGGCACCGCGCTGGAGGGCGCGTCGTTCGTCAACCTCTACTCCCGGAGCGCGGCCCATCGGCTCATCGACAAGCTCGACCCCGGGCGCCCTCTCGACGTGCCCATGGCCCGGTTGATCTCCGCCCGGGAGGGCATCGAGGTGATCGTCGGGGGCACGCTGGAGCGCACTCGATCGGGCTACTCCCTCGAGATCGAGGCGATCGACCCCGCCGACGGCGCGGTGCTCGGGACCGCCACCGCGGAGGCGGAATCGCCCGAGGGAATGCTCCCGGCCGTCGCCACCGCCGCCGCCCGCCTCCGCGGCGACCTCGGCGACACGACACCGGAAAGCGCGCGGATGGCCGCCGCCGAGACGGTGACGACGACCTCCCTGGAGGCCCTGAACGCCTACGTGCGGGCCCAGGAGCTGGCGGCGAGCCGGAAGGACGAGGAGGCCCTGGAGGCCTTCCAAAGGGCGCTGGAGCTCGACCCCGAGTTCGGCCGCGCGTACGCGGGCATGGGCGTCCTGTACTTCAACCGCCGGGACATCGAGAACGCCCAGGCCGCCTACGACAAGGCGCTCAAGCTTCTCGACCGCATGGGCGACCGCGAGAGATACCGGACCCTGGGCAGCTACTACCTGGGCGTGGTCCTCAACTACGAGAAGGCGGTGGAGACCTACGAGGCCCTCGTGAAGCAGTTCCCCGCCGACGAGGTGGCCCACGCGAACCTCAGCCTGGCCTACCTCTACACCGGAGACGTGCCCCGGGCCATCGAGGAGGTCCGCGAGGTCCTGAAGCTCAACCCCCGATCGACCTCCGACCTGTACAACCTGGCGATCCAGTCCGTGTACGTCGGGGACTTCGCCGGGGCGTTGACCGCGGCCGCCCGGGCCATCGAGGAGTCGCCGGCCTACGAGCAGCCGTACCTGCCCCTGGCCCTGGCCACCTTCTACCAGGGAGACGCCGACGGGGCCCGGGCCACCTACGAGCAGGTCGAGGAGCTGGGCGCGGACGGGGCGTCGCTGGGGCGCCTCGGCCGCGCCGATCTGCTGCTCGTGCGCGGGCAGTACCGGGAGGCGCTGCCCCTGCTGGAGCAGGGCATCGCCCGGGACGAGGAGGCCGGCAACACGGGCCTGCTCGGACCCCAGTGGGTGGCTCTCGCCGAGACCCACCTGGCCCTCGGGCAGGTGGCCGCGGCGGTGGAGGCCGCGGAGAAGGCGGCCGGACTGAGCGACCACGAGAGCGTGCTTTTTCCCGCCGCCCTGGTCCTGGTCGAGGCGGGACGCGACGCCGCGGCCGAGAAGATCGCGGTGGACATGGAGAACACCCTCCAGGTGCACATGACGGCGTACGCGCAGCTCGTCCGAGCGGCGATCGCGGTCCGGGACGAGCGCTTCGGCCCGGCGGTGGAGCTGCTCCGGGAGAGCCTCAAGCGCCGCGACACCTGGCTGGGGCGGCTGATGCTCGGCCACCTCTACGTGGAGACCGAGCGCTACACCGAGGCCCTGGGCGAGCTGGACACGGCCCTGAAGCGGTACGGCGAGGCGGGAGACGTCTTCTTCTACGACTTCCCCACCCTGCGCTACCTGCCGCCCCTGTACTACGACCTCGCCCGCGCCCAGGAGGCCTTGGGCGTGGCCGACGCCCCGGCCAACTACCAGCGCTTCCTCGAGCTGCGAGGCGACGCCGACCCGCCCGACCCGCGGGCCGCCGACGCGCGGAAGCGCCTCGAGGGCGAGGCAAAGTCCGCGCGCCGGCCGGTCTCCGCGGCTAGCGCGGCGTGACGAAGAAGGGCCCGAAGGGCTCGAGCCCCTCTTCCGTGCTCCCGATCACCTGGCCGGTGTCCGGGACCTCGACGTACATCGAGTAGCACGTCCCCCGGACGAGCCCGGTCGCGTCGAAGTTGAACTGCCAGGTGTACTGGGGGCGGCTCATCCCGGGATCGGGGAAGTACTGCCAGCCGCTGGAGCCGGTGGTGGTGTCCGCTGGGTCCGGGGCGGAGCTCGCCAGGACCGGGCCGGCCGGCGGGTACTCACCCGAGCAGCCGCCGTAGAAGGCCAGCCGCGGCAACGTCGAGCCGCTGTCCACCGGGGCCGAGCCGTCGGTGAACTGCCAGGCCAGGACGACGGCACCGCTCTTGTCGCAGGTCTGCCCGTCGCAGGGCGTCTGCAGACCGAGGAACCCGTAGCCCGGGGCCTCGACGATGATGGGCCCCTCGGTCCAGGAGTTGTTGGTCTCGTCGAGCTCGTTCACGATGCGCCCGCGGTCGTCGTAGAAGTGCAGATAGTAGGTGCCGGTTCCGTCGGAGTTGGTGCGCGGGAGGGTGGTGGGGATGGTGAGGTCGCCGACGACCGCGGTCTCGGTTTTTCTCACTCCGAGTTCGCCGTGGTCCCCGGTGGCGAGCAGCACGGTGACTACGGCCCCGTCGGCGGGGTCGTCGTTCACCTTGACCGTGCCCGAGATCTGGCCAGAGGTGCAGTCGTCCACCGCGCAGTCCCAGCGGGGCACCAGGTTGAAGTCCGGCTCACTGGAAGCGTACACCGCCCACTGGTGGGGCCGAGCGTCCCCGCACGGACGGGGCACGTCCGGGGTGCCACAGTCCCCGTCCACGCCTTCGTTGCTGATCGTGATGTCGGGGAACGACACCGCCGTCCCGGCCTGGACCCGCGTGTCGGGAACGATCGGCGGGGTGGGCTCCGGGTCGCTCTGAACCACGAGATCCGGGCCCAGCGCCGCGGTGCAGCTCGGGTCGTCGCACGAGTACTCCGCCACGACGACGCTGGGGGGGGTGGGGGTTCCCGTTCGGCTCCCGTCCGGGTCGTACCTGACCGGGATGTCGGCGTCCTCCCTGATCTGGTAGGCCCGCACCAGGATCGTCACCTCGTTGGGCAGCCGCGGGGCGGCCAGCGTGCACTCGTCGAGGAGGCAGTGGTCGGCGCTCGACTCCGCGGACGCGAGCTGGGTCGACGAGAAGGCGGTGCTTTCCCCGATGACCGTCTCGGTGCTCGAGCCGAGGGTGAAGGACGTGTTCTGGACCAGGGCATCGCCGTCGGACGGAATGGCGCTCCGGGCCGAGCCGCTGCGCGCGGAGCCACTGCGCGCCGAGCCACTCCGGGCGGAGCCGCTCCGCGCCGAGCCGTTCACCAGCGGGTTGTCCGGGTCGGAGATGTGCCCGACGAGGGCCCCCTCCGTCCAGTTGAAGGCGGAGCAGGTGTCGTCCTCGTCGGTCATGAAGGAGGTCAGCGGCTTGGTGACAAAGACCTGGAAGACGTAGCTGCCCTCGTAGGCAGGATCGATGTTGAAGAGCGACAGGTACGTGCCGGCGTCGTCCTGGGAGTCGGGCGTGACCACGTACGTGTAGTCGATCACGTCGTAGACGGGGACGTCGGGGCCCAGGGGGTCCTCCGGCACCGGGTAGCTCCGGGCAGAGCCACTGCGGGCGGAGCCGCTCCGGGCCGAGCCGCTCCGGGCGGAACCGCTGCGGGCCGAGCCGCTCCGGGCCGAGCCCGACTCGATGTTGACCGTGCTCGGGACGTACGTGAAGGAGGCGTTGTCGGCGGAGGCGGCGACCACCGCCGGGTCGTTGACGGTGATCGTGGCCACGTCGCTGCCCGCGCTGGCGGTCACGGTGACCGGGTTGTCGTCGAAGGCGTAGACGTTCAGGGAGTAGCTGGAGTACGGGTAGATCGTGACCTCTCCCGTCGTGAGGGGGTAGGCGTAGTCGAAGTCTTCGGCGGGGCCGTCGAGTGTCTCGTCGAAGGGCCGCCTGGCGAAGGACGCCCAGCCCGACGACACCTGGAGGGCGACCTTGCGCTCCACGCCGGTGTTGTTCCTGACGCTCAGCGGGAACTCGATGCAGTCGGTGGCGGCCGAGCCGCCGCAGACAGGCGTGGCCCCCTCGAACGGCTTGCGGTTGGTGGGGGCGGAGAGGAGCAGTCCCGAGGTGCTGACCCGGGCCGCCATGACGCTCTGGACCCGGGATCCGTAGTTGACGCACGAGACACCGGGGACCGCGCTTTCCGGGTCGTCCGGCGCCATGAAGACCGGGTAGTACCTCCACTCCTCGCCCGGCGTCACCAGCGCCCCGGTCTCCGTCTGCCAGGGCCAGATGGTGTAGCGGTTGTCGGCGAAGGCCACCATGAACGAGGGGCGGTCGCCCGGACCCGGAACCTCGTGGACCGCGATGTAGTCGCCGCCGAAGGCCATGGTGC
>JAJDNS010000079.1 GCA_022340585.1 Acidobacteriota bacterium | reverse complement strand
CGGCCAACGCGTCCTCGACGACGGGTGCGGGTTCGGCCTCCACCTGAGGCTCATGAGCCGTCTCCGCCACCTCGACCTGGTCGGGGTGGACACGCCTCGGGATCGCCAGGCCCACGCGCGACGGGAGCGAGTCCCCGCGGCCCTGGCCAACGCGGACGCGAGCTTCCTGCCCTTCCGGGACGACTCCTTCGACCGCGTCCTCCTGACGGAGGTCCTGGAGCATCTCGAGAACGCCGGGCGGGCCCTCGCCGAGGTGCACCGCGTTCTGAGACCCGGTGGGATCCTGGCCCTCTCCGTGCCCCACGCTCGATACCCTCTCCTCTGGGATCCCATCAATCGGCTCTGGACGGCGGTCGGCGGCCGGCCCATCCGGAACGGTCCCCTGGTAGGCATCTGGACGGGTCACGACGTGCTCTACCACCCGGAAGATCTCACCGCGTCGCTCCGCGACGCCGAGCTCGTTCCCGAGATCGTCGAAGAGGCGACGCACTACTGCTTTCCGTTCAGCCATCTTCTCGTCTACGGGGTCGGCAAGCCCCTCTTCGAGCGCAACCTCCTGCCGCCACCCCTGCGCCGTGCCGCCGACCGGTTCCACGGGGAGGAGAGCACCCCCAGCCTGCTGAACCCCGTCCGCCTCGGCGTGGCCACGTTCCGTCTCGTGGATCGTCTGAACGAGCGGCCCGCCGTCGCCGGCAAGCGGACCTTCGTGAACGTCCTCGTGAAGGCGCGGAAGCCGGACCGGGCATGAGACGCCCACGGCTCTCCGCCGGGACCGCAGGCCGGGAGCTCGCCCTCGTCGTCCTGATCCTCCTCGTCGGGGCCACGCTGCGCCTGACCGGCGTCGACTGGGACCAGGGTCAGCACCTTCACCCCGACGAGCGCTTCCTCACGATGGTGGCCACGTCGGTCTCCGCCCCGGGCTCGATCGGCGAGTACCTCGACACGGCGACGTCTCCGGCCAACCCCGCCAACGTGGGCCACCCGTTCTTCGTCTACGGCACGTTCCCGCTCTTCCTGACCAAGGCCGTGGCCGCCGCGCTCGGGCTCGACTCCTACGCCCGGCTGCACCTCGTGGGGCGGGTGCTGTCGGCCCTCTTCGACTGCGGCACCATCCTGCTGACCTGGCTTCTCGGCCGTCTCCTCGCCGGACCGAAGGTCGGCCTCGCCGCCGCCGCCTTGATCGCGGTCAGCGTCCCGTCCATTCAACACGCTCACTTCTTCACCGTGGACAGCTTCGCCACGTTCTTCGCCGCCGGGGCCCTCTACGGGCTGCTGCGGGTCGCCCGCGGCGGCCCGGCCAGAGACCACGTCCTCTTCGCCGTGGCCTTCGGGCTCGCCCTCGCCTGCCGCGTCAACCTCGTCCTCCTCGCCCCGCTGTACGTCCTCGGCGCAGCGCGGGCGGTGTGGTCCGGCCGTCGACCGGCTCTCGAGACTCTCGGGCGCGTGGCGCTGGCGACGGGGGCGGCGGCCCTCGTCTTTCGCATGGCCAACCCGTACGCGTTCACCGGCCCCGGCCTCTTCGACGTCTCCCTGGCCCCCAGCTTCCTGGCCAGCCTGGGCCAGGTACGCGACATGGTCGCCGGCAACGTCCACTTCCCCCCGGCCCTGCAGTGGGTCGGGAGGCTGCCCGTCCTCTTCGCCGCCCGCAACGTCCTTCTCTGGAACCTGGGGCCGATCTGGGGGGTGGCGGCACTGGCCGGGATGGCGTGGCTCCTGGGTCGGCGGAGCCCCGCCGGTACCGAGGTCGAGCGCGAGGCTTGGCCCCTGGGCCGAATGGTGCTGCTGTGGACCGCGGCCTTGTTCCTGTTTCACTCGTTGCAGTTCTCGGCCACCGCTCGGTACTTCCTGCCGCTCCTGCCCGGCCTCGCCCTGTTCGCGGTCTGGCCCCTGGCCCACGGGCGCTCCGGGCGCCGGTCGGACGTCGCCCTGGCCCTCGTTCTCGGGGCCACCGGCCTCTGGGCGCTCGCGTTCACCTCGGTCTATCGGCAGGACCACACCCGGGTCCAGGCGTCGCGCTGGATCCACGAGCACCTTCCTCCGGGCGCCACCGTCGCCGTCGAGCACTGGGACGACGCGCTCCCCCTCCCTCTCGAGGGGGGACAGAGAGGGCGCTACCGGCAGGTCACCCTGCCCGTCTACGACGAGGACACGGCGGAGAAACGGAAGACCCTGATCGAAGCCCTCGACGAGAGCGACTCCGTGATCCTATCCAGCAACCGGGCCTACGGGTCGATCCCCCGCAGTCCCTGGCGGTATCCACTCACCCGGCGGTACTACGAGCTCCTCCTGGCCGAGGAGCTCGGCTTCCGCCTCGAGCGCGTGTTCACCTCCCATCCGAGGCTCGGCCCCCTCGAGATCGTCGATGACGACGCCGAGGAAGCCTTCTCGGTCTACGACCACCCCAAAGTCCTCGTGTTCGGGAAGGAGCCGGGGTTCTCCCGGGAGCGGGTGGCAACGCTTCTCGGCGCGGTTCCTCTCGACGGCATCCGCCAGGTCACGCCGAGGCAGGCTTCCGCGCTGTACCGATCCACGTGGCCCACGTCCCTCTCGGCTCCCCATCCACCGCGGGCGCGCTCCCGGGCGCCCACCGGCTCGCTCGGCGCCGCGGTGCGGTGGCTCGGAGGACTCGAGCTCAGCGCACTGGCGACGTTCTGTCTCCTCTGTCCGCTTCTGGGCGTCGCCCGTGACCGGGGATACGCCCTCTCGAAGATCCTCGGCTGGCTCGCACCCGGGTACCTCCTGTTCGTCTCGTGCTCCCTCGGGCTGACCGCCAGCACTCCCGAGGCCGCTCGAGGCGCGGCCTTCCTTCTCTGGACGGCGGGAGCGCTCGCGGCGTGGCGCCACCGACGGCTGCTCCGACAGTTCCTGCGCGAGCGACGCGGCGAGTGGATGACCGTGCAGGCCGTCTTCTGGTCCGGCTTCGGCCTCTTCGCCCTCCTGCGGGCCCTCAATCCCGCGGTCTTCTGGGGCGAGAAGCCCATGGACTTCGCCATCCTGAACGCGCTCTACCGATCACGGACGCTTCCCCCCATGGATCCCTGGTTCGCGGGCGAGCCCCTGCGCTACTTCTACTTCGGGCACTGGCTCCCGGCGACCCTGGGCCGGATCACCGGCGTTCCACCCGCGTTCGCCTTCAACCTGGGTATCGCGACCCTCGGCGCCCTCCTCGCGAGCGCCGCGCTCGCGGCCGGGCGGCAGATGGGCGGCCGACGGGCCGGCCTCCTCGCCGCCGGGGGAACGGTCCTGCTCGGAAACCTCGCGGGGGTTCGTCTGGCCCTGGCCGATCCGGGACGGGCGCTGGGCTTCGACTTCTTCTGGGCCACGTCCCGTGTCATCCCGGGAACCATCAACGAGTACCCGTTCTGGAGTCTCCTCTTCGGCGACCTCCACGCCCACCTGCTCGCCCTCCCCTTCGACCTGGCCCTCGTGGGCGTCGCGTCCCTGTGGGTCACCGGTATCGGGGCCGCCGGATCCCGGTCACGGCTCGTGGTCGCCGTTCTTGCCGCCTGGGTCGCCGGGGCGAGCGTCGCCTCGAGCCCCTGGAACCTCCCGGTGGCCATGGTGGTGCCGGCGGCCTTCCTGGCCACGGCGTGGCTTCGGGGAAGGAGGACGCCCCGGAGCCTGGCCACCACCATCGGCCTGGGAGCCGGCACCTGGCTCCTCGGTGGCCTCCTGTTCCTGCCCCTTCACGCCCGCCTCCGACGCACGGATCTCCCATCCCTGGGCTGGCCGGACCAGGCGGCGTCGATCGCCGACGTGTGGACGATCTTCGGCCTGTTCCTCCTCGTGATCCTGCCCGCGCTCCTCATCCCGGTCCGGTGGCGTCCCTCGGCGCGCGCCGTGGCCGTCCTCGCTCTCGGCGCCCTGGCGGTGGGAGGGACGGCCTGGCTCCGGTCGACGAGCGCCGCCTTCTTCCTCGGGACGGCGCTCCTCGCCGCCACCGTGTGGCGGCGCGGGCGGACGATCGGCGTGCAGGCCGCCTCGCTCCTCGTGGCTCTCGCCGCGGGAATCGGCCTCATGACCGAGACCGTCTTCGTCTCGGACCGCATGAACACGGTCTTCAAGTACTCCCTTCACGTCTGGCTCATGCTGGCGATCGCCGCCGGTGTCTTCCTGTCGCGCACGCTCCGACTGGCCTCGCCAGCGCTCAGGCCGTTGTGGAAGGATCTGGCCGCGGTGGCCGTGGTGTGCGGCCTGTTCACGAGCGCCGGGGCGACGATCGGCCTGGTGCGGGATCCACCCATGCGCTCTCCGGTCCCCACGCTCGACGGCATGCGCTACCTCCGACACGCTCGTCCGTCCGAGGCGGAGGCCTTCGAGTGGCTCGACCGCGAGGTCCCCGGAGCCCCGACCCTGCTCGAGGCCCAGGGACCTCCGTACCAGCTCTACTCCCGGGTGTCGATGAACTCGGGCCTTCCCACCGTTCTCGGCTGGGAGCACCACCTCCGGCAGCAGGGCCGTCCCGCCGCGCAGATCGAGACCCGCCGCCGAGACGTGCGCACCCTCTTCGACACGACGGATCGCGAGGAGGCCAGAGCCCTCCTCGATCGTTACGGCGTCGAATACGTGTTCCTGGGGCCCCTCGAGCGCCAGATCTACTCGGAGGCGGGGCTCTCGAAGTTCGAGGACTGGAAGGGGACCGAGGTCGTGTTTCGGAATCGAGACGTAACCATCCACGCGCGGCCCGGGGTGCTCGAATCGACGCGGGCCTGGAGGCCCTCCCTCCCATGAGCGGGGTGGCCGAGCCCGCGGCGCCCTCGGAGGGTGCGGAGCTGACCGTGGTCATTCCCACCTTCTGCGAGGCGGGGCACATCGAGGAGGTTCTCGACGCCTGGCGCGCGACGCTGGACTCGCTCCACATCGACTACCTCCTGTGCGTCTACGACGACGGCTCACGGGACGGGACGCTGGAGATCCTGCAGCGTCAGGCCCGGCAGCACGCCCGGATCGCGGTCGAAGGCCACGAGAACCGGGGCCACGGACCCACGATCCTGGAGGGCTACCGGCGGGCGCGGGGAGAGTGGGTCTTCCAGGTGGACAGCGACGGCGAGATCGCCCCGGACCACTTCGGCGCCCTCTGGCGTCAGCGTGAGGGCCACGACCTGCTTCTCGGATGCCGGAGACGTTCCTCCCAGCCTCCCACGCGGCGCCTCATCAGCACGATGTCGCGCCTCGCCGTTTCTCTCTTCTTCGGAGACGGCATCCACGACGTCAACTCTCCCTATCGACTCATGCGGGGGACTTCGCTGCGACGGCTGCTTCCCCGGATCCCCCCCGACGCGTTCGCCCCCAACGTCATTCTCTCGGGGATCGCGATCCGCGACGGCCTCCGCGTGCAGGAGCAGGACGTCCCCGTCCAGGCGAAGGCGGCGAGACGCTCCTCTCTCAGCGGCGGGAAACTCTGGCGCGGGGCGTGGCGCGCCCTCGGCGAGACCGTGAGGGTCGCCCGCGCCACGGGGCCGGGATCGTGAACCACCCCGGCCGCGTGCTCATCCTGGGATGTGGGCCCACCGGATGCGGAGCCGCGTGGAGACTCGAAGAGGCGGGTCACCTCGACTACCGGATCCTGGAGGCCGCGGACGAGCCGGGAGGCCTCGCGAGGAGCGTCGTCGACGACGCCGGGTTCACCTGGGACCTGGGGGGACACGTCCAGTACAGCCACTACCGCTACTACGACCACGTCCTCGACGAGGCGGTGACCGACGGGTGGCGGCACCACGAGCGGGAGTCCTGGATCTGGATCGATGGGCGCTTCGTCCCCTATCCCCTGCAGTACAACCTCCACCGCCTCGACCCCGACGTGTGCGGCCACCTTCTCGAAGGGCTGCGGCACGCCGCGGGGCGAGAGGGGCGGGGCTCCGAACCCCGGACGCTTTCGCAGTGGATCGAGCGGACCTTCGGCCGCCCGCTGGCCGAGCGCTTCCTGCTTCCCTACAACGCCAAGGTCTGGGGCCACCCCCTCGACGACATGGGCTGGGGCTGGATCGGCGATCGTGTCGCCCCCCCCGATCTCGAGCGCGTCGAACGCAACGTCCGGGAGGGGAAGGACGACGGCGGCTGGGGTCCGAACGACACGTTCCGCTACCCCGAGCACGGCGGCACCGGGACGATCTGGAGGTCGATCGGTGCCCGGCTCGGCGCCGGGCGCGTCCGCCTGGGCAGCAGGGTCACGTCCATCGACGCCCGCCGCCGGACGGTGCGCCTGGAGAGCGGCGAGGTGGAGGCGTACGACACCCTGATCTCCTCCACACCCCTGGACCTCCTCGCCCGCATCACCGCCCCCCTGCCCTCGGCGGTGACCGCGGCGGCCCGGGCGCTCCGGTACAGCTCGGTGCACGTCCTGGGGGTGGGCCTCCGGGGGGGGCGGCCCGCGACCATGGGCACCAGGTGCTGGATCTACTTCCCCGAGCGGCAGAGCCCCTACTACCGGGTGACCCTCTTCTCCAACTACTCGCCCCACCTCGTTCCCGAGGGCGACGGAGTCTGGTCCCTGATGGCCGAGGTCTGCGAGTCGCCGCACCGGCCGGTCGACGCGGCACGACTTCCCACGCGGACGGTCGAGTCCATGAAGCGGGACGGTCTCATCGGCGAAGCGGCCACGATCGCGAGCCTGTGGCACCGGAGGCTCGAGCGAGGTTACCCAACCCCCACGCTGGCGCGCGACCGCGCGCTCGAGGTCATCCAGCCCGCTCTCGAGGGCCTGCGGATCTACGCCCGGGGCCGTTTCGGCGGCTGGAAGTACGAGGTCTCCAACCAGGACCACAGCTTCATGCAGGGCGTGGAGCTCGTCGACCGCCTCCTCAGGGGCACTCCCGAGGTGACCTACCCCAACCCGGAACGGGCCAACTCCGGGGAGTTCCTCGCCGGCGACGAGGAGCCCCCGCCCGACCGGGAGCCGGGAAGGAAGGACGCACCTTGAGGGACCGCTGGCGAACGCGATCGATTCGAGGGGCCGGGTGGCTCGTCGCCGGCGTCGCCCTCCTGGGCTCCGGGTGGGCCCTGCTCGGGAACGACCTCGTGAACGCTCTCCTCTGGTGGCTCTCCCTGTTCCTCCTCGGAGTGGCGGTGCTCCCGGTGACCCAGGCCATCCTGGGGGACTTTCACGACCGGGGCTACCCCTTCTCGAAGGTGCTCGGGGTGGGCCTGGTCGCCTACCTGACCTGGCTCACCTCCTCCATGAGGCTCGTCCCCTTCTCGCGGTGGGCGGTCGTGGGGACGGTCGTCCTGGTCGCCGCGGCGGCCTACTCCGCCCGAGGACGCCGTCTGGACCTGGCCCGGCTCGTAACCGAGCAAAGGCGGATGCTGGTGGGCCAGGAGTGCCTCTTCTTCGCGCTCCTCGTCGGCTGGGCGTCCGTGCGAGGCGCCCTGCCGGACATCCACGGCACCGAGAAGTTCATGGACCATGGCTTCGCCGCCGCGATCAGCCGATCCCCGTTCATGCCGCCCCCGGACATGTGGTTCGCGGGGGAGAGCATCAACTACTACTACTTCGGACACTACGTCCTGGCCTTCATGTCCCGGCTGAGCGGCGTTCGCCTCGCGGTGGCCTACAACCTGATGATCGCCACCATCCTGGCGTTCTGCTTCACCCTGACCCTCTCCCTGGCGGCGCAGATCGCTCGCTCCGGGGCGAGGCCCAGCCCCCGGAGGTGGCTCCTCGCTGGACTGGTGTCGGCCAGCCTCCTGACGTTTGGCGGAAACCTCCACACCTTCGTCTTCGCCGGGGCCACGCCGGCCGTGGAGATTCTTCGTGCCGAGACCACGGGCTCGCCGGTTGCCTCCGCCGAGGGCTACTCGTACGTCGAGGCCACCCGCTACGTCGGCTATCGGCCCCCCACCGCTGACAAGACCATCCACGAGTTCCCCTTCTACTCCTTCGTGGTCGCCGACCTCCACGCCCACGTGTCGAACATCCCGTTCGTGCTCACGCTTCTGGCGATACTCACGGGCGCCTTTCTCGCGCGGGGAGCACCGTCCCGGGTCGGCTCCTTCCTCGGGATCTCGCTGCCCCTCCGCTTCCTCGTCCCCGTGGCGGGCTCCCTGGCGATCTGCCGGATCACCAACGCCTGGGATCTCCCGATCTATCTCGGCGTCACCCTGGCCGTCGTCTTCGCGAGAAGCCTCGCCGAGAACCGCTCCCTCCCACAGGGTGTGACGGACACCACCCTGACGACCGCCCTCGTCCTCGTGATCTGCTGGGCCCTGACCCTTCCCTTCAACGCTCACTTCGAGAACCACTACTCCGAGCTCGGCTGGGTGCACACCCACACGCCCTTGGGTCAGCTGGCCGTGCTCTGGGGCGTCCCGCTCCTCTTTCTCGTTCTCTACGGCGCGGTGGGGCTGGCGGCGTTGCCTTCGAAGGAGAGCGCGTGGAACGCCGCCCGACACCCGCTGGCCACGTTTGCCCGGCTTCCGCGGGGTGACCAGCTGACTCTCGCCCTGGCCGCCTGCGCCGGGGGGCTCGTGATGGCTCCCGAGGTCGTCTACGTGCAGGACATCTACGCCCCCGAGTTCTATCGAGCCAACACCTACTTCAAGGTCGGCTACCAGGCCTTCATCCTCTTCGGGGTTCTCATCGGCGTCCTCGCCGACCGCGTCCTCACCGCCGAGCGGTGGCGAGGGCACCGGGGCATGGTCCGGCCGCTCCTCGTGCTCGTCCTGGTCCTCCCGCTCCTCTACCCCCCCTTCGCGGTCAGCGGCTTCTACGGCCGCCTGGGGCCGGGGAGCTTCAAGGGGCTGGACGGGCTGGCCTTCCTGGACCGGGAGGGCCGCGGTGACGGACCGGCGGTGCGATGGCTCAACGAGACTCTGTCGGGGTCGCCGGTCGTTCTCGAGGCGAACGGGGACAGCTTCACCGAGGCCGGACGGGTGTCGATGGCCACCGGCCTGCCGACGATCCTGGGGTGGTACGCCCACGAGGCGCTCTGGCGCGGGTCGATGGAGGTCCCCGAGGATCGAGCGCGCGCTGTGGAAGCCGTCTACGAGTCCGGGGACGTGGCGGGGACCCTCGCGATCCTGGGCGAGTATGGCGTCCGGTTCATCGTCGTGGGGGACCTGGAGAGGGAGAGGTTCCCGAACCTGAACGAGGAGAAGCTCCTGCACCTGGGCGTCGTCGTCTTCGAGTCCGGGGGCACCCGGATCATCCAGGTGCGGCCCTGACGGAGCCCACCGCGCACACGTCCCGGTAGGCCAACCCTTGCCAGCCAATGACGCGGCGTGCTATACACGAGCCGACCCAACCTGACCAGAAGGTGGCCCTTCGACCTTCGGACGAGGTGGTCGTGTCTGGGTGCGAGGGAAGCCCATGACCAGGACTCGCCGTACGGCCCTGTCGGTATCGAAGGTGATGACCCGGGCGCTGCTCGTGTCCGTCGCCGTGGTGGCCGGGGCACAGCTGTTCGTCGGGGGCTGCGACTCGGACTCGGATTCCCCGACCGCCGCACCCACTCCCGCCCCCACGCTGGACTGGACGACCCTGGCAACCCCGGCCGACATCGGGTCAGAGACCCCGCCCGGGCACGCGGCGGGCGGAGCCGGAGCGTCCTGGGAGGAATCCGGCATCACCGTGAGGATCGTCGGCGACGCGTGGGGCGCCGGGACCTGCCATGTCCTCGCCAGCGGACGGCAGTGCCGGACCTTCGAGATCGAGAATGGCAGCGAGGCGGCCATCCACTCGCGGCTCGCCATCTTCAACGGGCCGGTGCCCGGGTGCGATCCCTACGGCCCGGAGGGCGCCACGACCGACCCGAACATGCTCGACGGGCCGACCACGATTGCGCCGGGAGAGACCGGGACCGTCTCGTACTGCATCAACGTCAACCAGGACAAGTGCGACCGGATCCAGGTCGACGACTCCTGGGGCCCGGTCGGCGTCTTCGTCGTGGGCGACGTGTTCGACTTCGGGCAGCCGTGCTCTCTGCCGGCTCCCACCCCGAGCCCGCCTCCGGGCCCGACCGTCACGCCTCCGGCCCCGACCGTGGTTCCCTGAGAGCCGGCCCCCGGACGACTGGTCAATCAGCGGCGGAAGCTGGCTCCTACGAAGATAACTGAACGAATTATGGATATCCACTAACGGGATCGAGAGTCCATAATCCGTATCGACGCTTGACGACCAGGGTATGCTTGTTCCCACCAACAGGGACATCGACAACCCTCGAAAAGGTCGGATGGCGGTCCTCGACCCCCGGGAGTGAGGGCAATGGTCGGGTCGAAGTGGCTCTGCTTGACCGCGGGCCTCCTGCTCGCCCCGCCGAGCTCGGCGGGGGCCCAGGAGGCCACGGCCTGGCTCGCCCAGCCGGCCTTCCAGAGCGTGCGGGTGCTCGGGCTGGGTGGCGCCTACGCCGGCCTCGCCGACGACTCGAGCAGCGTGGTCCTGAACCCGGCGGGGCTCACGACCCTCCCCCGCTCGCTGGAAGCGCTAGGTGCCCTCGGCGTCGACTACGACTCCAGCGTTGGGCTGGGCGGGGCCTCCGGCGCGTTTCGTCCCGAGCGGCGGCTGGGGGTGGGCTTCCAGTACTCGTACGTCGACGGACAGGAGATGCAGTCGACGCGGGCGACGAGCGGGCTGCCCTCGGCCGGCCTTCAGGACGTGGCCCTCGGCGCGGCGGTCACGATCACCGGGCCCGGTGAGTTCTCCGCCGGCGCCACTCTCCGCCTGACTCGCCTGTCCGCCGTCCACCTGACGGAAGAGCCCTGGTCGCGGTCGTTCACCGCGGGCGTGCTGTTCCGCCCCCTGAACCCCTGGTCGCCGCGGATCGGCCTGAGCTACCGGCACCGCCTCGAGTGGGAGGCCGCGGGAGCCAACGACCCGGATCCCCACCTGATCGTGTCGCCGTCCGTCCTGTCGGCCGGCGTGTCCTGGTACTACGAGCCCGAGCAGCGGGCACGCCTGCTCTTCACCCTTCAGCCCGACTACGTTCGCTACTCGGACCTCACGAGGGGCGCCCCCATGTCCGCGCAGGCCCGCAACGAGATCGACCTCCGGGCCGGGGTCGAGCTCACCCGCCCCTTCGGGTGCTGGACCGGCTGCGGCAGCATGTTCCAGATCCGAGGGGCGATCGTGAACTCCGCTCCCGCCCCCTTCGTGGTCCGGGCCACCAGCGTGGGCGAGGGCGTGGGGCAGGGACCGGAGCGGAGGTGGACCTGGGCCGGCGGTGTGGCAATGGGCCTCGACGCCGGCTACGGACGCTTCAAGGTCGAGGCGTCGTGGGACCAGAGGTCCGAGACCATCGCCTTCGGTGTGGGGTGGCGGTTCCCCCAGTCGTTCCGGGCCGGGATCGTCGACGACACGCGACGCAGGGGGCAGGAGCCATGACAGCAGGAGCGCGGCGCGGTGCAACGGCGGGGCTCATGCTGTGGGTGCTGGTCCTCGTCGCGCCCGCCGCTCCGGCCCAGGAAGCCTGCACCGCCGAAGCCATGACGTCCTGGCTCGAGCTTCGCCGGGAGTCCCTCGGCGTGCGCGGCACCGACCCGCACCCCATCCTCGCCCCCGAGGTCGTCCCCAACCGGGACCAGCCCCTCGAGCAGTCTTGCCCCACCGAGGTGGACTTCGCCCTCGACCAGGAGGGACGGGCGGTGGACGGCATCCACAGCTGGGTCTTCGCCCATCCCTGCAAGCTCACTGTCTGCGGCTCCCCCCAGTCCTTCGAGGAGAACCGCCGCCTGTTCTGGATCTCGGGAGAGTACGACCTCAACAACAACATCGAGTTCGACGACGACTTCGAGCAGAACCGCCTCAACCGCCACCTCTGCATCGCCCCGTCCCGGGGTGACGAGGCCGCGGCCCCGGGGCCGTTCCTCGCCCTGCAGGAGCCCCGCCTGTGCTTCCCCCGGACGAAGACCCTCCACGTCGAGATCACGCCGCCGGCGGGCCTGCGCCCCCTCATGCGTCGCCTGTGGCTGGAGGATCCCCCCAACGGCTGGTACCGCTGGCGCCGGAGCCTGTACGACCAGCAGACCTGCGTCTACGGCCCCTTCGTGGCCGACACCGCCCACGCCGCCCAGGCCGAGATCCACCCCGCCCAGCTCTACTGGTGGAACGAGCGGCTCGATTCCCCGGGTGGCCGACGTGACCCATTCGGCGCCGACGGTCCCTTCGCGCTCTTCCTCATCCAGGACGGCTCCAACCGCTACACCCAGCCCCACCACTTCGTCCTCGGCACGGCTCCCCCCGACGGCAGCGATTGGCGGCCCTGGGCCTATGGCCCCCTCGAGGCGGTGTACCACGTGGCCTTCTGGAGCGCCCGGAGCGACCCGCCCCGGTTCGAGCTCACACCGTACGAGTACGGGGGCGAGACGAGCCCGTCGCCCATCCCGGAGAGCTGCGAGAGCGACCGGGTCCAGGAGCTGACCGCCGGTGACGGCATCGTCTACGCCCGCGTCTGCAACGGCACGGGTCGGAGAAGGGGAACGGGCGTCGACGTGGAGAGCCAGTGGCTCTGCGAGTGCGATCCGGGGAAGAGGCCCCGGGGCTGGACGGGAGAGTGGTGCCCCGAGCCGGGATTCCTCGGCAAGCTGACCCTGCGCATGAACGCCGGAGGCGCGCGCGAGTGGCGGGAGGGCTTTCTCGCCGTCCGGCTGACCGACTCGCGCTCCCCGGGGCGTCGTCTCGCGGGAGCGACCCTCACGGCGCTCGACCGTTCGAAGCCGGAGACCGAGAAGCCCACCGAGCAGCTCACCTGGAGACCGGGACCCGATCCGCCCTGGGAGCAAGTGGCTCCAGCCCCGGACCCCACGGCCGCCGAGGCCCGGCCCCGCCTGTTCCGCGAGGCCGGGTGGCCCGAGGAGGTGGACTACCCGGAGACCTCACTCTGGAGACTCCGCTCCGTCGACCTGAGCGCCGACGTCGCCGTCCCCGGGCTGAGGGACAGCGATCGCAAGAAGAAGGAGGTGACCGCCGACTTCCGGGAGGCCGAAGCCACCTCGCTCTCGAGCTCCGCGTCGAGACCGCTCTCATTTGACCAGGTCAAGCAGAGACAGGCCCGCCTCTCCCTCGCCGAGCTCCCCCCGACGGAGGCCTTTCGCATCGAGGCGTTCGTCGAGATGACCGTCCGGCATCCGGAGATCTCCACGGAGCCGGTGGTGAGCCAGGCGGGGCAGCGCGAGATCCGGACCGACGAGGCCCGACGGGCCAGGTGGCTTCTGTGGAGCCACGGTCTGGGGGCCCAGCCCGCGGCCGAGTGGCACCGGGCCGCCCGCGCTCTGTGCGACTGCTACCGCCGGGACCCTCCTTGCCCGGCACCGCCCAGCCTCGCCGGCGTTCGAGAGGAGCCACCCCCTCCTGCGGCGACCAGCACCCTCGACGTGGACCTCCGCACCGTGGTTGACCGAATCCTGAAGGACGACGTGGTGTCCACGACCCAGCTGACCCTCCTGGTGCGCGACGTCCACCGCCTCTGCCAGAGCGGGGTCGAGCTCCAGCCCGCGGCCCGGCCGACCCCGGTCCAGGCGAAGCGCTGATGCTCCGCTTCCTGGTCGTGGTCGAGGCCGCCGGAGACGGCTACGCGGCCTCGGCACCGGATCTTCCCGGCTGCTTCGCCAACGGGGCGTCCCTCGACGAGACCCGGCGGAACATGCAGCGGGCCATCGAGGTGCACCTGGCCACCCTGAGGAGCCACAACCGCCCCATCCCCGACTCCTCGTCCTTCGCGGTGATCGTGGAGGTGGCCGTGTCGTCGGCCGACTGACGCCGGCCACCGCCGCCAGAGCTTCCCTGGCGACACTCCTTGTCCCCGCGACAGTTTTTGTCGCGCGCGCCGCCGGCAGCGGCGATTCCCCGAGTGTGATCCAAATCACACTCCGCCAACGCCCTGGCGCCATCCCTCCGACGGCCGGGCCGCGGCACACGGCTTGCACGTCCCGTGGTCGTCGTCGCGCATCGAACGACCGGCACCGATCATCAAAGGACAGGTTTGGGATGAAGAAGAACCCCTTCTACGGGATGAGTGCGGCCGCAATGCTGTTCGGTTGCTACATGGTGAGCCAGGCCCTGCGGCCCGAGCCGGGACACCTGGGAAAGCTCCTCACGCTGATCGGCGTGCTTCAGGTCTACGAGGCCCTCCTCGTCGCTCTGGGTGTGCTCCTCGTGGCCACGAAGAGGGCGCCGCGAGACGGCGTCGCCGTGCTGCTGATCGAGACGCTCTTCCTCATGGACGCGACCCTCCTCGCCACGGAGTGCGTCACCGCCGAGGTGGGGATGGGAACCGTCGCCGCGGTGGTCCTCGCCGCACTCGTCGTGGCCAAGCTCATGGCCGTCCGCCGTTTCGTCCCGGAGCTCCTCCCCGGCTGGGCAACCGCGGTGCTCGGCATCCACGCCGGCGCCGTGCTCGCCCTCCCGGTGGCCGCCGCACTCCTGGCCGCCGCACGGGCGCTCGACGCGAGAGCGATGTACGCGCTCTGGTGGCTCACCCTCGCCCTGCCCCTCGCTCGTCGAACCCTGGTGAGAGCCACGAAGACGACCACCCGGGGCCTGGCGGTATGGAGCTGGGTGCCGGCGTCTTCGTTGCTGCTCCACCTCTGGTCGGTCGGCTGGATCCACCAGGTCGGCTTCCGCCCGGCGTTCCTCGCCCCCTTCGCTCTGGGGCTCGCCCTCGCCGCCCGACGCGAGGAGCTCAACCGCCAGGTCCTGCTCCCCGCCATGGCCCTGCTGCTCTCCGTCGGCCAGCGCGAGGCCATCGACCTCTCGCCTCTCGCCGACGGCTTCCCGCTCTCGCCACTCCACCTCGCCGCGCTGGCCGCCGCCGTGACCTGGGCTGTCCTGGCCTGGCGCTACCGCCACCCCTGGCTCGCCGGCCTCGCGGCGGCGACGGTCCTGGCCGGCGTGGCGGGTCCGGCGGCATCGAAGGTGGCCGCCGCGGCGGGGGCCCTCGGCCGCTGGGTCGCCCGCGTGCTTCCCCGGGACACCCTCGCGTGGGGGGTGACCGCCGTGGGGGCGGCCTTCGTCTTCCTCGGCATCGGCACGTGGACGAGCCTGCGTGGCCCGCGCCCCCCCGGTCGCCGCGTCGCCCGGCGGTGGATGCCCCGCGCCATTCCCGGCGGCAGCGTCACCCTGGCCCTCGTCCTGGCCGCCCTCGCGGGTGGAGCGCTTCTCTCGGTGCTGGACGGGCATCCGCCCGATCCGGCCGGCCGACGGGCGCTGGTCGGCCACGCCGGGTGGCTCTGCCTGCTCGCGGCCGGCTTCAGTCTCGGGGCTTTGGCTCGTCGATCTCGCCTCGACGCCGGGCCGACCGGCGTCCTGTCTCTCGTGGCTGCGGGCGCGAGCCTGTTCTTCCTCTCCGCCCTGCTCCCCGCCGGCGATCACCACGCCGTCTCGCGAAACGAGAGCCGGGCCATCGCGGACGTGCGCACCGTCGTCTCGGCCCAGGCGGCCTACCAGGCGGTCAACTCCGGTCTCTTCGACGCCGACCTCTCCTGCCTCGCCCACCCGCGCTCGTGTCTTCCCGACTACGGGGCCGACGAGCCGGCCTTCCTGGACGAGGGCCTCGCCTCGCTCGGCACCCGAGGCGGCTACCAGCGTTCCTTCCACCCCGGCCCTTCGCCGGAGGAGGTCGGGCCCGAAGGCTCGCCCACCAGCGTTCGGACCTGGGCGTACCTCGCGACGCCTTCCGAGGACCGACCAGGCCTGCGGCCGGATGCCCTTGGCCAAGGACACGATCCCGCGATGGCGATCGTGTCCTTGGGGCCCGGCGGCTCGGGGGTCCGCAGCTTCTGTGGCGACTCCTCGGGCCAGATCTGCTTCACCCTCCAGGGGACCCCTGCGCTGAGGGACGACGGGACGTGCGACCTCGACCGCTGCTCGGAGCTTCGGTAGCGACACCCCGCGCTGGCACACCCGGGTCTGGATCCGACGCGCTACTGCTCGAAGGCGAGCACCCGCCCGTCGATGCCGGTCACGAACACGTGGCCCGCCCCCACCGCGGGAGACCCGGGGAACCCCCACGGCCCCTCCTCGGGCGGGTCGACGGCGTAGCGCCACAGCACCTGGCCCGTGTCACGCTTCAGGGCCAGCACGCCGCCCCGGTGGGCATCCCCCGCGTAGCCGCGCATTCCCGCCGTCTCGACGAAGACGCGGTCGGCGGTGACGGCCGGCTGCCCCCAGGCCCACCCGTGCACGTCGGTTCTCCAGAGCTGCCTCCCCGAGGACGCGTCGACGGCGAAGACCGCGGCGGCGTCCGACGAGCCGATGTAGGCGACGCCACCCTCGACCGTGGCCGACGACTCCACCCACGAGAACCAGATGTACCTCGTCCAGGCCACCTCTCCGGTGTCCGCTCTCAACCCCAGGAGGTCGTACGTCCGGTTTCCCACGACGAGCAGGTCGCCCGCCACCGCCGGCGTCGACACGACCGCGCCCCGGGTGTCCGTCTTCCAGAGGGCCCGACCCGTCGCCGCGTCGAGGGCCTGGACCTCACCCTCGAAGCTGCCGAAGTAGACACGTCCCCCGGACACCGAGGGCGCGGCCAGAACGCCGCCGTCCGCTTCGAACTCCCACACCTGCCGACCGTCGGCGGGGTCGACCGCCAGGAGACGTCCGTCATGGGTGCCGAGGAAGAGCCGACCGTCGGCCACCGTCACGTCGGAGGCGAAGCTGAGGTAGCGGGACCGGGGGTCGCCGGGCGGAAGCCGCTCTATGGGCTCCTCGACCACGAGCGACTGCCACACCTCCCTCCCACTGGCGGCGTCGAGCCGGTAGAGGATCCCGTCGTCGGACTGGAAGAAGACCGCGCCGTCGGCGATGGTCGCGCGCGCCCGGATGGGTCCTCGGGCCGCAAAGGACCACCGCTCGGCCCCGGTGTGAGCGTCCAGGGCGTGGAGCCACCCCTCGTCGTCGCCCGCGTAGACGAGGCCGTCGGCGAAGGTGGCCCCGGCCCAGAGAGGAGCGCCGGCGTCGAACGACCACGCCGGCTCGGCGAGGGGCGCGGTGAGCTCGGCCCGGGTCGGCGCCTCGACCGCCTCGACGCGCCGCAGGGTCACGGGAATCTCGTACACCGGGACCATGTCCGCGGGCATGGTCCCGGTGAGCGTTTCCGCCTGACCGTCCCAGGTGAGGTGGAACACACCCACGGTGACCTGGTGGCCCTCGATCCGGGGCTCCACCGTCCCGGCCGGGAGCCGCACGAGGTTCATGGCCGGGAGGGTCAGCCGGACCGAAACCTTGCCCCCTTCCACCGGCTCCAGCTCCAGGGCCAGCATCTGCTCCTCACCCTCGTGGACCATCGTCCCGGACCAGGCTCCCAGGAGGTCCGCCACCGTGGGTCCCGGGGCCGAGGCGGGCTCCCGGCCACAGGCCCACGACGAAAGCGCCGCGACCAGAACGATCACCCCGGGAACTCGGACTGGGTTGCTCATGGTCTTCCCCTTCGCCTCCGCCCTGCCTCACCCCCGCCGTGCGGGCAGCCTACGCGAGGAACGTCGACGCTGACAAGAATACGGAGCCGGGACGCTCTGGCGCTAGACTGGGCGGGGACGCCCTCCTCCGACCATGACCAGGCTCGCGCCGCTTCGCGGCTTCATCCTGCAGCCGACGTACCGGGTCGAGAACGGCCGACCGGTGGTGCACCTGTTCGGTCGGCTCGAGGATGGCCGCCCGTTCCTGATCCGTGACACGCGTGAGGTCCCCCACTTCTACGTCGAGGCAGCGGACGCCTCCCGCGCGCGAGAGCTCGGGGCGCGGAGCCAGAGCCCCAGTGAGCTGAGGACCCTCCGGGGCCGGCCGGTGGTCCGCGTCGAGGTCCCCACGCCCTCCGACACCCCCCCGCTCCGCGAGCGGCTGTCACGCGCGGGAATCCGGACCCACGAGGCCGACGTGCGCTTCGCCATGCGCTCGCTCATCGACCGGGGAGTCCGGGCCTCGGTCGAGATCCGGGGCGAGGGCCGGGCCACGGCCGGCGTGGGTGTCGTCTTCGAGGACCCGGAGCTCGCTCCCGCGGACTGGGCACCGTCCCTGGGCGTCCTCTCCTTCGACATCGAGACCGACCCCCAGGCGCGACGCCTGCTCTCCATCGCGCTCCACGGCTGCGGGGTCTCGGAGGTGCTCCTCCTGACCCCGCCGGGCTGGAGCTGCCCGGAAGGAGCGCAGGGCTTCGCCACCGAGAAGGAGCTCCTGTCCGCCTTCCGCTCCCGGGTGCGGGAGATCGACCCCGACGTCCTCACCGGGTGGAACGTGATCAACTTCGACCTGGCGGTGCTCCAGAGGATCGGGGGGCCGCTCGGCGTTCCCCTCGAGATGGGCCGCGGCCCCGGCGCCCTGCGCCTCCGCGCCCCGGGCTCGTCGCGCGGACTCCGAGAGGCCACGATCCCGGGTCGGGTGGTCCTGGACGGCCTGTCCCTTCTGCGCGGCGCGTTCGTACGGATGGAGGACTACACGCTCGACGCGGTGGCCCGCTCGGTCCTCGGCGAAGGCAAGACGCTCACCGGCCGGGGTCGCGCCGACGAGATCCTCCGCCTGTTCGAGGACGACCGAGAGGCCCTGGTCGAGTACAACCGCACCGACGCCCGCCTGGTGGTCGAGATCCTGGAACGCCTGGAGCTCGTCGAGCTGGCCATCGAGAGGAGCCGGCTCACCGGCCTGCCCCTCGACCGGGTGTCGTCCTCGATCGCTGCCTTCGACTTCCTCTACCTCTCGGAGCTCGGCCGGCGCGGGATCGTGGCGCCGAGCGTCGGGGCGGTGACCACCGAGGACCAGCCCCAGGGCGGCGGGCACGTCCTCGAGCCCCTCCCCGGGCTCTACTCCAACGTGGTGGTCCTGGACTTCAAGAGCCTGTACCCGAGCCTCATCCGGACCTTCCAGATCGATCCACTGAACCTGGTGCGGCCCGGCGACGACGAGGACGATCCCATCGTGGCACCCAACGGGGCCTCCTTCGCCAGACGGACCGGGATCCTCACCGAGATGCTCGACGAGATCATGCCCCGCCGCGAGGAGGCGAAGCGTGCCGGAAACACGGTGAAGAGCCACGCCATGAAGATCCTGATGAACTCGTTCTACGGAGTTCTCGGAACCCCGGCCTGCCGCTTTCACGACCCGCGTCTCGCCAACGCCATCACCAGCTTCGGGCGCGAGGTGCTGCTCTGGTGCAGGGAGCGGATCGAGACGGAGGGGCACCGCGTCCTCTACGGGGACACGGACAGCCTGTTCGTCGAGTCCGGGGCCCGCTCGCCGGAGGACGCCCGGAGGTTCGGCGCCACGCTCGCCGACGCCCTGACCCGGGACCTCGCGGCCCACGTCGCCCGTCGCTGGAGCGTCGAGAGCCGCCTCGAGCTCGAGTTCGAGCGGCTCTACCTGCGGCTGTGCCTCCCGGCCCTTCGACACGGCACCGCCGGGGCCCGCAAGCGCTACGCCGGTCTCGTCGAGGGGCCCCGCGGCCCGCGCGTCCTCTTCACCGGGATGGAGGCCGTGCGCGGCGACTGGACGGACCTCGCCCGGGAGGTGCAGCGGGAGCTGTACGCCCGTCTCTTCGCCGACCGTCCGGTGGACGAGTACCTGCGGCAGGTCGTGACCGACCTGCGCGCCGGCACCCACGACGAGCGGCTCGTCTACCGCAAGTCCCTGCGCAAGGCCCCGGAGGAGTACACGGCCACCACCCCGCCCCACGTGGCCGCGGCGCGCAAGATCCCCGGGAAGAGACGCGGTCGCGTCGCCTACGTGATCACGACCGCCGGACCGGAGCCCGCCGCGGATCGCCACCACCCCCTCGACTACGTCCACTACATCGAGAAGCAGGTGCGCCCGGTGGCCGAGCCGGTCCTCGCGCTCCTGGGCCTCGACTTCGCCCGCGTGGCCGGGACCGAGCGGCAGCTCTCGTTGTTCTGAGGACCGAACCGGCCTCCGGCCGACCGCCCTGGCCAGGGACGCGATCCCGCCACGGTGATCGTGTCCTCGGCAGCCCGCACCGCGAACGCGCGCCTCTTGTCCGGACGCGAGCTCCGGACGTAGGCTTCCGGCAACCGGAGGTGAGCCGTGAAGCTCGTCCGTCCTCGAGGGGGCACCGCCGTCGCTCAGGCGGTGGTGGCCACGTGCCTCGTGGCCCTGGGTGCCTCCCCCATCCAGGCCGCGACGCGGCCCGAGTTCCCTCTCCGGGTCGGCCCGACCGGCCGGTACCTGGTCGACAGCAAGGGTGTGCCCTTCCTGATCCACGGGGACACCCCGTGGTCGCTCACCCACAACCTCACCTACGAGGAGGCGGTCCGGTACATGAAGACGCGCCGGGACCAGGGCTTCAATACGCTGATGGTGTCGGTGCCCGATGCCTACGATGCCGAGGGAAACAAGGCCTATTCCCCCGACCGCTCCGGCCAGCAACCTTTCGTCGACGACGACCTGACGCAACCCAACGAGGCCTACTGGGCCCATGCCGACCGCGTCTTCAAGGCGGCCGAGAGGCTGAGTCTTCTGCTCCTGGTGACACCCGCCTACCTGGGCGCGGACCACGACGGGTACGTCGACGTTCTCAAGAAGAACGGCCCGGTGCGGTGCCGGGCCTACGGCCTCTGGCTCGGGAGCCGCTACCGAGGTCTGAAGAACCTTCTGTGGGTCCACGGCGGCGACCGCAACCCCTACGACGTCCGCGACGAGGTGCGGGCGTTGGCCCAGGGCATCCGCGAGGTGGACGACCAGCATCTCCACACCGCCCACTGGGCCAACGGAACAGCGGCGTTCGACTACTTCGGCGACGAGGGGTGGCTGGACCTGAACAGCTCCTACACCTACGGCCCGGTCGCCTGGCGCATCCTGGCCGATCGTGACCGTGTGCCGCCCCGGCCGACCTTCCTCATCGAGACCCACTACGAGGACGACTTCGGGGGCAAGACCGCCGACGACGTCCGTGCCTACCCGTACCGCGCCGTCCTCGCGGGCGCCGCGGGCCACCTCTTCGGCAACCGGCCGCTCTGGTTCTGCGGCACCGGGTGGGAGAAAGCCCTGGGGTCTCCGGGCGCGGGCTACATGGCCCACGCCCTCGCGCTGTTCCGCTCGCGCCCCTGGTACGAGCTCGAGCCGGACCGGACACACCAGTTCGTGGTCGAGGGCCACTGGGAATCCGGCTCCGACGAGGGCGTTCAGGCCGCCGTCACCCGCCGTCACGACACCCTGATCGCCTACCTGCCGCGGGGGCGGCGCACGGTGCTGGTGGACCTCGAGCGCTTCTCGCACGGGCCACTCCAGGGCCACTGGTTCAATCCGCGGACCGGGGAGGCGACCCCCATCGGCAGCTTCGGTAGATCAGGCACCCAGGCGTTCACGCAGCCCGCGGACGGGGACTGGGTGCTCGTCCTCGACGAGGAGGCAAGGCACTACGGCCCGCCCGGCCAGAGCGGGCGCTGAGCCACCTCGGCCGGGGACGAGTGACACCCGAGGTCCCGTCGCGTGTCTCACTGGGGAAGCGGGGCACAGACGGGAGGCGAGCCATGAAGCGGGCGGTGCTGATCGCAGTCGTGGGAGGGGCCGTGGTGCTCTTCGGGGCCTGCGACATCAGCCACAACCACGTGACCGGGCCGGTCACGGGCTCTGGCGAGCTCGTGACGGAATCGCGACCGGTTGGGAGCTTCACGGCGGTGTCGGTGAGCGGCGCCGGACACCTG
>JAJDNS010000076.1 GCA_022340585.1 Acidobacteriota bacterium | reverse complement strand
GCCCACCTCGTCTCCGAGCACGAGATCGACGGGGCCGACCTGGCCGAGCTTCGCACGCGCCTGGACGCGGCCCGCGAGAAGGGGAGCCGGCGATGAGCAGCGTCACGGGCTGGCTCCTGACCTACCTGCTGCACAGCACCGTCCTGCTCGGCGGGGCGGCCCTCGTCGGCCTCGTCCTGCGCGAACGCCGGCTCGGTCTTCAGGAGGCCGTGCTCCGGGCCGCGCTGGTGGGTGGCTTCCTCACCGCGAGCCTGCAGCTGGGCCTCGGGCTGCACCCCCTCGGCGGGGTCTTCACCCTTCCCGACGAGCCGGTGGCGTCGCCGGCCGCGCCGGCTGCGCCGGTGGACCGCGTGGTGTACGGGTCTCTTCCCGCCGTGCTGAAAGAGGTCGAGTCCGGTGCCGACGGCGTGACCGCGGCGCCGGGCTGGGGCCTTCCCGCGCCGGAGGTGTGGAGGCCGACACTGGTCGGGCTCTGGGCCGGGCTGGCCCTCCTCGTCCTGACCCGCCTCGTCGTGGCCGCGGTCCGCCTGCGGCGCTTGCTGGTTCCGCGCCATCCGCTGGAGGGAGACACCCTCGTCTCCCGTATCGCCTCGGTCGCGGAGGGGCTGGGCCTGCGGCGCACGGTGCCGGTGAGCACCGCGCCACGCCTCGACATCCCCCTCGCCACCGGAGTGGTCCGGCCGGAGGTGTGCCTCCCGCCGCGCGCCCTCTCCGAGCTGGAAGGGGAGCAGCAGGTGGCGCTGTGCGCCCACGAGCTGGCCCACGTGGCCCGGCGCGACCCCGCGTGGATCCTGCTCGCGCGGGTGATCGAGGCGGTGGCGCCGCTTCAGCCCCTCAACACCTGGGCGCGACGCCGCCTCCAGGACGTGGCCGAGTGCCTGAGCGACGACCTGGCGGTGGCCGCCGCGGGCCGACCCGAAGGTCTGGCCCGCTCACTCATCGACGTGGCTTCGTGGACCGTGGCCGATGGCATCTACCTGCCCGCGGCGGCGGCGGGGGCGCTCAGTCCCCGCAGCCGGCTGGGCCATCGTGTGGAGAGACTCATGGACCCCCTGCGCTCACTCGAACGTCCCGGTCGTTCCCTGCTCCCCCTGGCTGGAGCCGCCGTGCTGGCCACGGCACTCGTCACCCCCGCGGTCTCGGGCAGCTCGGTCTCCGAGGGAAGCCCGGCCGTCCGCCCGGTGGCTCCCGCCGCACCGGAAGCCCCGGCGGCACCGGCGGCACCCCGGGCCCCCAGGGCGCCTCGCGTCCCCGAGGCGCCCCGGGCTCCGGAAGCGCCCCAGGCCCCGGAAGCGCCCGCGGCTCCCGCGGCTCCGGAAGCGCCCGCGGCTCCCAAAGCGCCGGAGAGGCCCCGGTCGGAGGCCCAGCGCGAGCTCGACGAGCTGACCGAGCGGATCGAGGCACGGGCCGAGCAGCACGCCGCGGAGATGGACGAGGTCGGCGCCGAGATCGAGCGGATCGTCGAGGCGAGCCTGCCTCAAGGAGAGGAGATGGAACGCCTCAGCGCCGAGATGGAGCGCGCGGCCGAGACGCTGGCCGAGGCGCACCGGGCGCGGCGCGAGGGCGGTGACGCTCCGACCAAGGAAGAGCTCGAGCAGGCGCGCGCTCAGATGGAAGCGGCCCGTGAGCAGATCAAGGCGGCCACCCGCGAGCTGCGGATTCCCGACGGCGAGCTGCAGCGCCTCCAGGAGCGGGCCCGAGAGATGGCGGAGGCCGTGGCCCCCACCCCCGAGGAGCGCCAACGGCTGAAGGAGCTCACCCGCGAGATCGTGGAGGAGTCCGTGCCCGACCTGGAGGAGCTCCGCGAGGAGATGGAGGAGATCAGCAAGAGCCTCGACCTGAGCGAGCTGCGCGAGGAGATGGCCCAGGTCAACCTGACGGTCGACCGGGAGGCCATGGCGGCGATCCAGGAGAGCCTGGCGGTCGTGCGGGAGACGCTCCGAGAGACCATGCCCCGGGTGCGCGCGGAGGCGCGAGCCGAGCGCAGAGCGGCCCGGGAGTCGGAGAGGCGGGCGGTCGAGGAGGAGAGGGGGCTGGACCAGGGCGAGCAGTCGCATCTGGAGGAGACGTCCGAGGTCCCCGAGCCCTAGCCGCGCCTCGGTGGAGGTCCCGGTCGGAGGCGACGGGAGACGTCACCCGCCGAGGGCCAGGCCGGTTATCATGGGGGCACCCATGTCCCCTGATCACGTGGACGTCTTCCGGGCGAGCCTGAACCGCTGCCTGGCCGCCAGCGGATTCATCGAGAGCTTCTACGAGAGCTTCGTCGGCTCCTCGGACGAGGTGCGCGAGAAGTTCAAGAACACCGACATGAAGCGCCAGATCAAGATGCTCGAGGACTCCCTCTACGTCCTGGCGGTGGCGGCGCAGGGAGGGCAGGGCAGCCCCGCCCGCGGCGCCCTCCCCGGCATCGCCCGGCGACACAGCCGCGAGGACCTCGACATCCGGCCCGGACTCTATGACCTGTGGCTCTCGTCGCTGATCGAGACCGCGCGCCGCCACGACCCGGACTTCACCGACGCCACCGAGGCGGCGTGGCGCAACACCCTCTCCGCCGGCATCGAGTACATGCGCTCACACTACTGAGCTGCCAAATGCAGAAACGCCCGGAGCCTCAAGAGGCTCCGGGCGCCGGTGTGGTTCGACGGACTCCGCTAGAGCGGGCTGACGTTGGCCGCGCGGGGCCCCTTGGGGCTGTCGACGACCTCGAACTGCACCTTGTCACCTTCGTTCAGGGTGCGGTACCCATCGGCTCGGATCTCCGTGTGGTGGACGAAGACATCCGCCCCCTCCTCACGGGACAAGAAACCGAAGCCCTTGGACTCGTTGAACCACTTGACAGTACCTTCGATCATTTACGAGAGGCCTCCCTGGCCTCGTGCCCGTCGCCTACGCACCCTGCACGTCCACAAACAAAAAGAGCCGCCCACCGCGGGCGACCCTCTGTCCTAACGCCAAAGCAACGCCGACTAAGCTGTAGACAGTCTAGGGGAAATCGCGGCCGACGTCAAACGGCACCCCCTCCCTGGCACCCCCTCGCGGCCCGAGGCCAGGTGTCCGGGGCGAGGGCCTTCCCTTCGCGACGGGCTCGACGTAAGATGACTCCCGACCGTCCCGGACAAGTTCACGTTCTCTGTCCCCCGGCTGGGGAGGTGTCTATGGGCACGAGCGAGTTTGACGAGGCCTACGCCGACGAGCCCGATCGCCACGAACGGGAGATGGAGAGCCTCGGGCAGGCCATTCTCACCGCGACCATCCGTGACCTTGAGCCGAAGCCGGCGGGCACATTGGGGGAGATGGCCACCATCCGCGCCGCGGTGGAGCTGATGCTGGAGCAGAAGCTCGGCGCGATCATCGTGGAGCGGGACGGCCAGCCCGTGGGCATATTCACCGAGCGGGACCTGATGCGCCGGGTGGTGGCGGCAGGGATCGACCTCGACCGCGCCCTCGAGGAGGTCATGACCCCCGACCCCGAGACCCTCCGCCTCGAGGACGGCATTCCCTACGCCCTGAACCGGATGACCGTGGGAGGCTTCCGGAACGTTCCCATCGTGGACGACGAAGGAGCCCTGGTGGGCATCGTCTCCCAGCGCGAGGTCGTCGACTACATCGTCTCGCTGCTGCCCAGCCACGTCATCAACCTCCCCCCCGTCCCCGACCTCGAAGCCCGCCACAAGCACGGGGGCTAGGTCATTCCGAGGACCGAACCGGCCTGCGGCCGGCTGCTTTGGCCAAGGACACAGTCATGACGACTGTGTCCTTGGCGGTTCGCCATCGTTTGATCGTCGAACTCGGAATCTCCGTCACCCTCTCACTCCCGCACCACCTTTCTTCGGCTGACAACCTCGCCTCTTCGGTCCCTCCCCCTACGACCCAGCCTCCTCACTCTCCTCCTCTTCACTCGCCGCATCCGTTGGCTCTCAACTTCGCTCCGACACCCGCCGCAGCGTCAGCCTCTACCACACCCCACCGTTTCCGGACGCCTTCCAGGCTCGGCAGGCTCGCGGGCTCGGAGGCTCGGAAGGCTCGGGGTCAGATCTCCGTTTGGTGATTGAAGGCCCGGGAATACGGGATTGGTCCCAGAAAGGCGACCTCCTCCCGACCTTCTCACAATGAGATCTGACCCCCAGGGTTCCCAGAGGGTTGACCCCCAGGGTCCCTCATCGCGAGTCCGCGTCGTCTGCCCATCGGACTCGCAATCTCCGTCCCCCTCCCCTCCCGCGCCACTCCTCTCCCGCCGACCCCGCCTCTCCTTCCACCGCGTCCTTCCGTTCCCTCCCCCTACGACCCCGCCTCGTCACTCTCCTCGCCTTCACCTGCCGCACCCGTCGGCTCTTCACTTCCCTCCGCCACCCCCCGCCGCAGCGTCAGCCTCCTCCACAACCCCCCGTTCCCAAACGCCTTCCATCCCCACCCGATCCCCCGCACCAGGCTCGCCGCAAGCCACAGCGCCCAGACCAGCATCCCCACCCGGTAGACCCACAGCGGCAGGCTGAGCAGCCCCGCACTCGGGGTCTCCCCGTTCACCCGATCCGCATACCAGCGCAGGAGCGTGTTGCTGCTGCCGTTCCCGGCCACCTGCATGTCGGGCCGGAAGAGGAGCCCGGTGTGGATCGCGATGTAGAGCAGGGCGAGGCTCACCACCGCCCAGAGAACGAGGCCGACCTGCACGAGGTCGAAGACCGCCGCCCCCTCGGGCTGGCGGTTCCGCCGCAGGGCGAGAGCGAAGACGAAAGCGGCCACGACGAGGGCCCCGATGGCCGGGATCTGGCTGAGACCCAGGCCGAGCAGGACCCACTGGAGGCTCGAGAGGGGGCTCCAGGGGAGGCGGCCGAGGGCCCAGGAGACCGCCAGGAGGAAGACGAAGTACGGCCAAAAGAGAACGGCAGGTCCCCATGCGGGCCCCCAGGTCAGGAGCAGCCACCGCGACGGGGGAAGCGTGAGCTGCTGGGTGACGTTGACCGCGTCCCCGGGGAGTCCCACCTGGGGGAAGGAGTACACGAAGCCCATGCCGTGCGGCTGCTGCCAGGTTACCTGCAGCGGATGGGAGCCCGCGGGAACCGTCACCCGCAGCTCGCCCCCCTCGGGTCGCAGGGGCCGCTCGTTTCCGTCGAGGGTGACCCGCTGCACCTCGGCCGCCTCGGGAAGGCGCAAGAGCAGGGGTTGCTCACGGCTGCTGCGCGCCTGCACGGTGAGCTCCACCCGCTCGAGGCGCGTGCCGGGTGTCGCGTCGAGGTGAATGGAGTCGAGGGTCAGGGTCTGGCCCTCGACCCCCGCCGGGTGGGCCAGGGCGACCTGGAGAGACTCACCGGGCCACGGGCGGAACTCCGGCTCGAAGACGCCGCTGTCGATCCGCTTCACCGGCGGCAGGCCCTCGGTCGTGCAGGCCCAGACCGCGCTGCACTGCAGGCGCCAGAGCTCCGACCACGGTCGCCCCTCGGGGGCCTCGAGGGTGATCCGTGGCGCCTGCTCGAGAGTGGACTGCCAGCTCGTCTGCACCTGGTCGCGGCCGAGGCTCACCGCGGCCTCCCCGTTCTCCACCACAAGCTGGTCCTGGGTCGGCGCCTCCCCGGGGAGGAGCGGGACGCGCACCGCCACCGGGCTTCCCAGCGGCGTCACCCGGCGCACGCGGGTCTCCACCGTCCACGCCACGCCGAAGCCCAGGGTCCGGGTGACCTCGAGCCAGGGCGCGTACCGGCCCTCGGTGCCCCCCGCGCTCGACCGGGACGTGAGGCGGCGCGAGAGCAGGATGGACGCCTCCGGTGGACCGTCGGTCCGGAGGCCGCTCACCTCCCACTCCGGGGCCTCGGCGCGGGCCCGGCGGGGCGGGTCGGCGAACTGGAGGGTGAAGCTGTCGCCCGGGGGGACGGGCCCGAAGGCCTCGATCCGATGAACGCCCGCCGGCAGGCGCACGTGGAGGAAGCCGTCGCCGAGGTGAGCGGCGGCCACCACCGGCGATCCGTCGACATGCACCTCGGCCGCGGCCCAGCTTGCCAGGGGCCCGGGGACGGCCCAGGTCCCGGCGGCCGCCGCGTGCACCTCGGCGCTCACCGCGAGGCGGGAGTCGGTGAGGCGCAGGCGCAGGTTCGGCGTGGTCACGCACTGGGGCTCGCACGGCTCCGGCCGGGTGAGGCGCTGCTTCAGCTCGGTGAGGATCTCCGGGCTGGGGGTGCGGGGTTCCTCTGCCCCGGAAGCCGCCGGCGCCAGGAGCAGGAGGGCGCCGAGGACTGCCACCGCCGAGGCGGCGCCGACCGTACCCCGCCGGGGGAGTCGAGGCCAGCGGCCGGTGAGGAAGACGACGGCGAGGAGGCCCACGAGCACGAGGCGCAAGAGAGTCAGCAGGCGGTTGAGACCCGGGGACGCGAGGAAGAGGCGCATCCGGTGGTCTGGCCCCACCGGTCCGGTCCAGGTCAGGGAGTACATGCGCCAGGCCCAGCTCGGGACGCCCGGTCCGGTCTGGAGTACCGCCTTGGGGTCCTGCTCGAGCGCCACGTTGTAGGCGTAGCGTCCCGAAAAAGAAGAGGTCCCCTTGCCCTCCTCGTCCGCCACCTGGCCGACCATCGCCCGCCTCTTCACGCGGTCGACCTCTTCCCCGAGGCGGTCCTCGGCCGGGACGACCTCGGAGGCCGGCACCGGGGCCGACGGGACCTTGGCCGGGGCGCCCGCCACCTGCATGTCCGGTGCGTCCTGGACGCTGCCCACCACGCCGCCGACGATGCCGCCCGTGCCCCCGGGCCCCATCACGCCCCCGCCCCTCTCGGCCACCTGCGGGTAGAGGGCGTCGCGCACCTGGTCGCGGGCAAACGGGACGAGGAGGAGGACGAGGACGCCGGCGCTCACCAGGAACCAGATCCGGCCGAGAGAGGCGAGTCGTCCCTCCGGCGCCACCCGCCGCAGCGCGATGGCCCCCAGCAGACTGAGCCAGACGAGGAAGGGGGCTCCCATCTCGCCGTGGGTGAGGACCAGCGTCGCCACCGCGAGGGCCGCGTGGCGTGGGCCGAAGAGGCGGTAGGCCCCGAAGGCCACGAGGAGGACGAAGAAGAACCCGAGGAGCGTCCAGCGCGAGGTCCAGGTGCCGGGGAGATCGTCGACGCCCCGGGCTCCGAGGATGCTCCAGCCGGGGGGCAGGTGGAGCCGGGCCTGGAGCTGCTCGACACCGGTGGACCACCCCACGGCGGGAAGCGCCCCGCCCAGGGTGAGGCGGGAGTCGGCTTCGAGCTGGAGCCCGGACCGTCGCAGCTCGACGCCCGCGGTCCCGGTCTCCGGGTTGGTGGTGACGAGCTGGTCCTGCCCGTCCACCGCCACGCGACCGAGGCGGCCGGGCTCGAGGAGATCCAGGCGTGTTGCCCCGTGGAGGGTGCCGCTGAAGGAGTCGCGGACGCTGGCCTCCCCGCCGGCGGGGGCGAGCCAGATCTCGCGGAAGAGGTGGATGGCGTCGGGAGCGGCCTCGGGTTGCCCGCGGCGCACGGTGGCCATGGCGAGCTTCCCTCCCGACTCCACGAGGAAGGCGGGCAGGGTGGCCCACTCCGTGGGGAGCTCGGTGCGCGAGGGGTCGATGGCGGTGGCCCCGGAGAGCTCGACCTGTCTCAGCTGCTCGTTGGCCGCGAAGACCCAGACCTCGCGGTCCGGCCAGTCGGCGTCACCGGGAGGGGCACCCTCGGTCGGGGAGGCGGGCCGACGCTCCAGGGCCTCGGGGCGACCTTCCACCCGGGCGAGAACCCGGACGGCGTAGCGTCCACCGCGAACCTGGGCGCGGAGCACGCCGTCCTCGACCCGCGCGGGAAGGTCCCCGCTCACCGCGACCGCGGTGGAGTCGGGGAGGAGGGCAGCCGGAAACGTCACCTCGCGGGCCCGTCCCGACACCTCGAGCTGGAGCCGGGTCTCCACGAACAGGGGGATGCCGTCGGCGATGTGGCGGAAGACCTGGAGGCGGAGACGCTCGCCTTCGCCCGCGGCCTCGTCGGTCCGGGCCCGGAGCCACAGGAGTCCTTCCTTCTCCCGCCGGGGGCGGGCCACGGGCCGTCCCTCGAGGCTCAGCTCCACGAGGCCGACGGACGGGGGAACGGCGAGGGACTCGGGAAGACGGGACCAGGCGAAGCGGCCGCTCACCTGGTGGCGTCCGGGGTCGAGGCCCACGCGGGGCGCCCCCTCCTTGCCGAACACCGGAACCGCGCGCCCGTCGACGCGCACGTCCTGGGGCCAGACCTGGGCCGTCCCCGGGAGGCGGAGGTCCGTCTCCCGGTCGGCGTGGACGGCGAGGGTGA
>JAJDNS010000050.1 GCA_022340585.1 Acidobacteriota bacterium | reverse complement strand
CGGTGAAGATCTTGAGCTCTCGCCGCATGTCCGGATGGCCTCAGGCGTTGGGTGGCTGGGGCGGAAGGATTCGAACCTTCGATCCGGGGTCCAAAGCCCCGCGCCTTAACCACTTGGCCACGCCCCAACGCGTGGGGTTCGTTACCCCTCCGAGCCCTCCTTGCCTGTGGACTCCGCATCCGTCCGCGGCGGGTCGGCCGGACCCGGCGCCGACGCCGGCGGCTCGGGCGCGGCCGGGCCGGTTTCAGCCGCAGGCGCGCCGGCCACCGGAACGGGCTCGGCCGCGGGAGCGGCCGAAGGCGGCTCGGCCGGGGCCGACTCCGCCGGAGCGGGCGCTGGGGCCGACTCCGCCGGAGCGGCCGGGGGGGCCGGATCCGCAGCGGCGGGCGTCGGCGGCGGCGACGGTGCCGGCACCGATGCGGCCGCGGACACCTGCTGGCGGTACACCCCGAGGACCTTCTCCTCGAGGTATTGACGCATCTGGTTGTTGAGCGGATGGGCGATGTCCTTGAAGGTCCCGTCCTTCCGCTTCTTGCTGGGCATCGAGACGAAGAGGCCTTTCGGACCGTTGATGACCTTGATGTCGGTCACCACGAAGCAGTGGTCGAAGACGATCGACACGAAGGCCTTGAGCTTCTCGTCGTCAACCGGGATGACCTTGACGTCGGTGATCTCCATGTTGTGCGCTCCTCTCGTGCCTCGAGGTCGTGCTCAACGAGCTCGCGGCGGCGACCAGGTCTTCCGGTACTGATCCAGCGTCAGCGTACGGACAACGAGGGCGGGGAAGCCTTCCGACTCGAGTGCCGCTCCCGCCCGACGCGCCGCGCGGGCGTCGCCGAACAGCCCGAAGAAGCTCGACCCGCTCCCGGAGAGGGCAGCGACCCGCGCACCCTCTCCCCGAAGCACGTCCCGGATGCGCGCGACCCGCTCGCGCAGGGCCGGCGCCTCCTCCATGGCCGCCTCCTCGAGATCGTTGACGAGAAGCCGATACGCACCGGCTCCCTCCAACTCCCTCGATACAAAGTGAAAAATGCTAGTACTGTTTTCTCGGGGTGTCAAACTCGCGTCGATTCGGGCGAAGACGCGAGCGGTCGACACGGGAATGCCGGGATCGACCAGCACGATCCAGGCCCGGAGCTGGTGGCGCAGCGGGTAGACCTCGTCGCCGCGGGCAAGGCCCAGGGCGGTGCCTCCGAGGAGAAAGTAGGGCACGTCGGCCCCCAGACGTCGGGCCAGGGGTTGCAGCCCGGCTGGCCCGAGGCCGAGACGCCACATGCGATCCAGCCCCAGTAGCACCGCCGCCGCGTTGGAGCTCCCGCCACCGAGCCCACCCCCCACGGGAACGCGCTTCTCGAGGACGATCTCGACTCCGGCGGTGACGCGGGCGTAGCGGCGCAGGTCCTCCGCGGCGCGCACGGCAAGGTTGGCCGGGCCACGGGGCACCAGCGGGTGGTCACACTGCACCGACACCCCCCGCGGCCGGGGTCTCAGGAGCAGGTCGTCGTGAAGGTCGATCGTCTGGAAGACCGTACGGAGCTCGTGATAGCCGTCGTCGCGTAGCCCGAGGACCTCGAGGCCGAGGTTGACCTTGGCGTAGCTCTTCACCGGCGCGGCCCTCGGCATCAGCGTGCCCCGAGAAGGCGACGGGCCTCGGCCGCGTCCACCGCCCGGTAGCCGCGGTGCGGAGGGAACTCGAAGGCCGCCGCCGGGAGCGGCGTCCCGATCTCGGCCTCGTCGACCGTGGCCTTGAGGCGGGTCCCATCGGGCAGCACCGCCTCGATCCGCTCGGGCAGCCGCTCACCCCAGCCCGCCCGGTAGGAGCGCAGGCGGGGCGGGGCCACGCCCACCAGGATATCCATGAGCTCCCCCGGGGCCAGCGGAACCCCGAGAAGGGCATCGAAGTCGGCGGCGGTGGCGGCTCCCTCGAACACCGCCCGGTGGGCGGGAAAGATCGCGGTGAGACGTTCGCCCCGCACGACGGCCACGAGCCGGGCCCCCGCACTCCCCGGGATCTCGAGCCTCACCGACGTCGGCCGCCGGAAAGCGACGAGGATGGGAGTCCGCCCACGCACCCCCTCTCCCTTGACGGAGACCCTGAGGCTTCCCGAGTAGACGCCGGCCGCCGCCGCTCGCTCCGCCGCCCGAGGCGGCGGCGGGTTCCAGGTGGCGCAGCCGACGGAAGCCAGGAGCAGACCGACGAGGAGGAGTCCTCCCCGGGCACTAGGGGTTGGGCGCGACCGGCTCTCGCTGCTGCTGGGCCCGAAGCACGCCTTGTGCCTCACGGATCTTGGCCTCCACTCGCGGACGATCCAGCTCGCTCTCATCGTCCTCGCCTTCGAGCGCCCGCTGCCAGTAGAGCAGCGCCTCGGCCACGCGACCGCGCTTGTTGAGAATGTCGCCGAGGTGATCGAGGATGACCGCGTTGTTGTCGTCGTCTTCGAGGGCCTTGCGCACGGACTCCTCGGCCGCCTCGAGTCGATTGAGGCGGTAGAGGGCCCAGCCCCGGCTGTCGCGGTAGGCGGCGCTGCCCGGGTCGAGCTCCACCGCCCGCTCGATGAGCTCGAGGGCTTCGGTGACGCGGATGTTCCGGTCCGCGTTCATGTACCCGAGGTAGTTGAGCACGGGAGCGGAATCGGGCTCGATCTCGAGGGCCTGCCGAAAGACGGCTTCCGCCTCGTCGTGCTTCTGCTGACGCTCGAGCACCGCCCCGAGCTGAAAGAGGACGGACAGGCTCTCCGGCTCGATCTCGAGCGCCTGCCGGAGGGCGGCCGCCGAGGAGTCGTAGTCCAGGGCCCGGCGGTAGTAGTCGGCCACTCGCTCCAGGACCCTGGTGTCCCGAGGGGCCTTCTCGCGCAGGGCCTCGACGAGGGCCACCCCGGCCTCGGGGTCGCCCGCCTCGCGCAGCAGCGTCGCCTCGAGTCCGGTGAGATCAGGATCGTCGGGAAACTGCTCCCGGGCCTCGCGCACCACGGCCAGCGACTGCTCGTACTCCTTCGCCTGGTACAGGGCCTCGGCGCGGAAGCTCGCCAGGTTGGCGGTGGGGGCGCTCTCCGCCTCCTGGGCACGAGCGAAGGCCTCGGCGGCCTCGGAGAACCGACCGAGCCGCTGGTAGCCGAAGCCCAGGTGGACCAGGAACACCCGGCGGTTTCCGAGGTCCTCCTCGCCTTCGGCTTCGGGCTGGCTCAGGATGCTCTCGAGCTGAGCCACCGCCGTCTCGAAATCGCCGCGTGACTCGGCGATGCTCACCTTCAGGTAGGCCGACTTGGGGTCGCCCGGGTCGTCGGCCAGCAGCCGGTCGGCAACCTCGTCCGCCTCGTCGAACCGCCTCAGGTCACGGAGCGCGCGGCCCTGGAGGTCGAGGGCAAAGCGGTTCTTGGGATCCGCCTCGAGGACGGCGGCGGACTCGGCCAGGGCTTCCTCGTTGCGGCCTTCCTGCTGCAGGATCTCACCGAGGGCGAGGTGGACCCGGATGTTCCCGGGCTCGGCCTCGAGCGCCTTGTGGTAGTAGTCGATCGCCTGGTCGGTCTGCTCGCCGCGAGCGGAGATCTCTCCGAGGATCTGGTAGGCCCGGGCGGAGTCCGGCTGCAGCTCGAGCGCGGTCCGCAGGACCGCGGCCGCCTCCTCCGAGTCGCCGGCCAGCAACAGGTGCGTGCCCCGCTGGAGGTGAGCCTCGAAGTTTCCGGGATCGAGGACGAGGTACTGCTCCCAGGCCCGGGCGGCCTTCGAGTGCTCCTGGAGCTGGCCGTAGATGCTGGCCAGATTGAGGATCGATTGCCCGTCGGTGGGGTCGAGCCGCACCACATCCTCGAACTCCGCCGCCGCCAGCCTGATGGTGGCCTCCGCCTCGGGTCCGACCGCCTGCATCTGGTACAGCTGGGCGAGGATGAGGTGGGCCTCGGGGCTGTCGGGATCGAGTCGAACAGCCTCCCTGGCCTCCTCGGTGGCCGGCTGGAGCCGCCCCATCTCACGGAACAGGCGCGCGCTCTCCACTCGAACCGGGGCCGCTCCCGGATCGAGCTCACGAGCTCGCTCGAACTCGGCGAGGGCGGTCTCGGTGTCACCGGTGAGGCGGGCCTGCAACCCGAGGCTGAAGTGGTAGTACGACTCCGCGCGGCTCGGCAGCTCGGCCGCCGCCGGCGGTCCAGAAGCAGCCGTCGAGGCCTGCACGGCGACGAGAGCAAGGGCAAGAAGCGTGGACATCAGAACCCGGGAAACCCCCTGAGAAGGATTGTCCCACGCGGTTTCCAGGCGAGTCAAAAGGCAGCGGGAGGCCCCCCGGCGAGGCCCCGCCCCGGCGGCTCCTCGCGACCGCAGCCGACGAGACGGGGCCGGACGTTCAGGCGGCGGCGCCCGCCGCCGCCTCATACTGCTCGAGGATCCAGGCCTTGGCTCGCTTCGCGTTGGCAGGCTGACCTTCGATCGGGCGGAGCAGGTCGAAGAAGCGGCGCTCCCCCCCGGCGTCGTACGACCGCGCCGGGACACTCACGAACACCTCCCCGTCTGCCGACCGCCACAACGAGAAGCCCACGAGCCTCATTCCCGCCAGCGGTCCCGCCTCTGCCTCGAACACGACCTCGGCCTCGCACACGAGCCGCTCCGGCCCCCCCGTCCTCTCCACGAATACCACGCGCATCGCTTCCTCCTTGCGTGTCTGGTGCCGGCGGGAGAGGGTCCGGCGGTTTCCGACCTTCGACGCCACGAGTCTACGACGGAGCCCGGACGCAGCGGGTCCATTCGCTACCGCCTCGGAGGATCCCTGAGCTAGACTCCAGCCATGCCCATCGATCCGGAGCTGCTCGAGATCCTGGCGTGCCCGGTCTGCAAGACCCCCGTCGAGGTGGTGAAGGAGGGAGCCGGGCTCCGCTGTGCCCAGTGCCGGCGCGTCTACCCGGTTCAGGACGACATCCCGGTGATGCTCGTCGAGGAAGCCACGGTCGAGGACTAGAGAGAGCACGGGGAGCGTGGCGGCGTGAGGCTGGAGCGCGCCCAGCTGGGGTTGCTGGCCGCCCTCGCGGCCACGATCCCGGTCTCCATCTTCGCGGCCGAGATCGCCCTCGCCCTCGGGGTTCTGGTCTTCGCCGCCCGCCTCGTCCGCCGCGAGACCCGCCTCGAGCCCACCCCCCTGGACCCCCCCCTCCTGGCCTTCGCCGTCTGGACGCTGCTGGCCGCGTCCTTTGCTGCGGACCCCCGAGCCTCCCACGCGGACGCGAAGGAGCTCGTCCTCTTCGCGGTCTTCTACCTGGCCGCCAACGTGATCTCCCGGGCCCCGGATCGGGAGCGTGTTCTCGCCGCGCTCCTGATGGGCGGCATCGCCCTCGGCGCCTCCATGGTGGCCGACCGCCTCCTCCTGGGTCACGACACCCTGAACCGGCGGCCGAGCGGCTTCCTCGGGCACTGGATGTCGTCGTCGGGCGTCGTGATGGGAGTGCTGGTGACCGCGGCGGCGCGCCTCGCCCTCGGACCCGCTCGCCGCCCGCGCCCGCGGGACGCGTGGCTCGCTGGCGTGCTCCTGGCCGGGGTCGGGGCGGTCGCCCTCCTCGACCGGGCGGGAGCGGGGGTCCTGCCCACACGGCTGTTCGTCGCGGTCCTCGCCACCGGCGCCATTGCCCTCACGCTGTCGGGCCGAGCCACCGTCCGGGCGGCCGAGGACATGCTCCCCTGGGTCGCCCTTCCGGTGACGGCCTGGGCCCTCGTGATCTCGCAGACCCGGAACGCGTGGGTGGGGGCGGTGGTCGGCCTGGCGGTGGTCGCAGTGATGCGAGCCCCTCGCCTCCTCTGGGCCCTCGCCGGCACCCTGGCGGTGCTCCTCCTCGTTCGTCCCACCGCGGTCACCTCGAGGCTCACCATCACCGACCAGAGCAGCGTCGATCGCTACTACCAGTGGCAGGCCGGTCTGGACATGATCATGGACAAGCCGGTCTTCGGTCAGGGCCCGGGGATGATCCTCACCGCGTATCCCGGCTACCGCTGGCCGGAAGCACCCAACCCCGACACCCCCCACCTCCACAACAACGCGCTGCAGATCGCCGCCACCCGGGGGCTGCCCGGCCTCGCCTTCTTCGCATGGTGGATCGTGGTGGCGCTGGCCACGGCCCTCGCCGAAGCCCGCCGGGCCCGGGCGGAGGCACCGGCGGGGTGGCCCGCGGTCGCGGCCCTGGGCGGTCTCGTCGCGATCCTGATGGCCGGGATGTTCGAGTACAATCTCGGCGACTCTGAAGTCCTGATGCTCGCCCTGCTTCTCACCTCTCTGCCCTTTGCGCGGCGGCGCGAGCGCGCCGGCGTCTGAGACGTCCATGCCCGCGCTGTCCCCCACCCGGGCCGCCGCGCTCATGAAGAAGATGCGGGGCCGCCGGGTCCTCGTCCTCGGCGACGTCATGCTCGACGAGTTCATCTGGGGCCACGTGGGACGGATCTCCCCTGAGGCCCCGGTTCCGGTGGTCAAGGTGACGGGCGAGAGCTTCCACCTCGGCGGCGCGGGCAACGTCGCCGCCAACGTGCGCTCGCTGGGCGGGACAGCCTCCCTCGCCGGGGTGATCGGCCGCGACGACGCCGGTCGCCGGATCGAGGCGGCGCTGGAGGACGCCGGGATCGCGTCGTGCCTGGAGGTCTCGGAGACCGGGCGCCCGACCACGGTGAAGACCCGGGTCATCGCCCACTCGCAGCAGGTGGTGCGTACCGATCGGGAGGAGGCGGGCGATCTCCCGGCCCGAACCGAGCGGGCGCTCCTCGAGGCGGTGCGCCGCGAGCTGTCGTCGGCCGAGGCGCTGGTGGTCTCGGACTACCAGAAGGGGGCGGTGACGGCATCGCTGCTGCGAAAGGTCCTGCCCCTGGCCCGACGCCGGCGGGTACCGATTCTGGTGGACCCCAAGCAGCGCCACTTCCGCCTGTATCGGGGCGTCACCCTCGTGACCCCCAACCAGATCGAGACCGAGCAGGCTACCGGCGTCCGACTGGAAGGCGAAGACGATCTCGCCGCCGCCGGACACCGCATTCTTGCGCTGCTGGCCTGCCGCGCCGCCCTCGTCACCCGGGGGGAGCACGGCATGAGCCTCATCGAGAGGGGCAGGCGGCCGGTCCACGTGCCCGCCGCCGCTCGGGAGGTGTTCGACGTGACCGGGGCCGGCGACAGCGTGATCGCCACCATGGCCCTCGCCATCGCGGCGGGGGCGACGCTGCCCCAGGCCGCCGCCCTCGCCAACTGCGCGGCCGGCGTCGTGGTGGGCAAGGTCGGCACAGCCCAGGCGACGCCCGATGAGGTGCTCGCCGCCCTCCGCGCCGGCCGCTGACCGCGCCCCGGGGCACCGAGACGAGAAGAGGCCGCGGGAGGGGCGCCTCCCGCGGCCTCGTGGTCGATCGTGCTGCTCAGCCCTCGACGGGTGGGGTCCCCCCACCGGGCCGGCCCCGGCGATGCCCGCGGGCTCCCGGTCCCTTCCGGCCCATGGCCCGGGCCGCCTCGAAGGCCTCGAACTTCTCCCTCTGCTCCGGGGTCAGGACGGACTTCAGCTGGCCTTCGAAGGCCTCCCGAGCCTGCCTCATCGCCTTCCGGTGCGCGTGGGCCGCCTTCGCCGCCTCGCCCACCGCGGCGTCCGGCTCGTCGGCCTCGAGGGCCTTCTGGAGCCTGTGGCGCAGGCTGCGTCCCTCCTCGCGCAGCGCCTTCATCTCATCCCGGTGCTGCTCGCGGAGCGCTTTCCAGCTGTCCTGCTGTTCCTGGGTCAGGTCCAGGTACTCCACGATCGCCCGGGCCCGGTGCTGGTGTCGTCCGCCACCTGGGGCCTCCCCCGCCGGCTGGGCCACCGCCGGCAGAGCCCCCAACGCCGCTCCCACAACCGCCATCCCGACCAGCTTCCTCATCGCTCCCCCTCCCTGGCTCATGCTGCCCCTCTGTCTTCTTGGAGCGGCTGGACACGCGAAGGGTTGAATCGCTCAGCGGGCGGGGCGGGGGCGGCGGGCGAGGAGCACCAGGACCAACACCAGGGTGAAACCGCCCAGGGCGAGGCCGGCCAGGGTCAGGGGCGGGCGATAGATCATCTCCACCCGGTGCCGGCCCGCCGGCACGGCCACCGCACGAAAGGCGACGTTGGCCTCGAGGAGGGGGGCCGACACGCCGTCGACCCGGACGCGCCATCCCGGGTCGTAGGTGTCCACGAGGACCACGTGGCCGTCCGCGGAGAGCTCGGCCTCGATACGGACGAGGTCCGCTCTCTCCTCCACGATCCGGGTCCTTCCCGTGAAGGCAGCCGGCGGTTCCCGGACGGCACCGGCGGGCAGGAGGACCTCGCGCCGCGGATCGAACCACGGCGAGAGGAGCGTCTCGAGTCCTTCCGTGCCCTGGGCCACACGGGTCCCGCCCACCGCGAACGTTCGGGGCAGCGGGTCGGTCACGGCCATGAGGCGGACGGGATCAGCGAACAGGCCCGGGAGCACCGCGACGGGCTCGAGGCCATCGCCGGCTCCGGCCACCTCGTGGAGCGCCACCACGTGAGTCACCGCCCCGAGGTGGAGGAGCCGGACGAGCGCTCCCGGCTGGTCCTCGACGACCCGGGCCAGCTGAGTGATCCGGGCCAGAGGCGCCGGGTGCAGCCCCCGGTAGTCGATGTCGAACGCCTGCCGAAGGCCCCAGCGCCCGGCGGTCTGGGGCACCAGGCTCATCTGCATCCCGAGAGCCATGGCCGCACGGGGTGACCAGCCGGCCGGGGCCCGAACCACCTGGTGGGCGTGACGCCGGCCGAGCCGCCTGAGCGCCGCCCCCGGCTCGCCGTAGTCGTAGGAGTAGATTCGGGCCGAGGCCGGGTCCCCGATCGCGTCGAGCAGCTCCGGCCGGTGGGCATAGAGCGCGGGGGGAGCCACGGGGTTGGGGCGGGGGTGGGCCAGGCCCAGGTCGAGAACGGCGATCGACACGAGACCCGCGGCGAGGAGGGTCGGGCGCACGCGGCCCCGGCCCGCGACCCCGACCAGGGCCAGCCCCACGGCGGCCAGGCCTGCCCGCAGCGCGAGCGCCAGTGCCAGCGGTCTCAACACCCTCGCCGCGGCATCCGGAGACTCACCCAGGGCGAGCAGGGGGCGCCAAGTCTCGGGAGAGGACACCAGGGCGACCGCGGCCACGGCACTCGCGAGCCCCAGGACCGCCAACGGCAGCCTGGCGAGGCGGACCCTCCGGCTCCCCGGCTCGGTGCGCCACGCCTCGGCCCCGAGGGCCCCGAGTCCGGCCCAGGCAAACCCGACGAGGATCATCGCCTTGACCGGGTAGCGGAGCAGGCGCAGAGGGGGCACGAGGGTGCTCACCAGCTCGAAGGCCGGTGCGTGGTGGCCGAGGGCCACCGCCGCGGCCCCGATGCCCAGGCCGGCCAGCACCACGCGGCGCCGGCCGGGCGCTCCAAGGAGGCCGGCCCCGACCAGCACCACCGCGGACAACCCCAGGTAGAGCGACGAGAGGAACGGCTCCCGACTCCGCCCGAGGGCCGCGGCGACGTCCGGCGCGAGGGGGAGGCTCCCGGGGACCCCGGGCGCCACCGTCTCCGCCAGGTCGACCGGGTGCACCGACCAGTACGTCCGGGTTGCCTCCGGAAGAGCGCTCCGGGAGGAGCGGGACACCACGTCGAGGGCGGTGAGCCAGAGGCCCGCCGAGAGAAAGGAGGCGAGGAGGAGGGTCAGGGTGGCCCCACCGAGCCACGGGCGGCAGCCTCGCCAGCCACGGCGCCAGGGAACGTGGAGCGCGGCCACCCATACGCCGAGGGCGAGGAGGGTCATGGCGCACACGTCGGCCGAGCCGGCGAGGACCTGCACGCCGAGCACGAGCCCGAGCAGGGCCACGTCCCGGAGCCGTCGCCGCTCGGCGGCTCGCTCGGCCACCAGGAAGACCGCGGGAATCCAGGCCGCGCTGGCGAAGTGGTGCCAGAGATCCACCAGGGACAGGAACGGGCCCCCGAGAACCCAGAGCGAGGCCCCGCCGGCGGCGGCCACCGGGGCGACCGGGAAGCGGCGGGCGAGAGCGTAGAACGCGAGGCCCGAGAGGAGAACGTGGCCGAAGGCGAACACGGTGTAGTACGTCCAGGGTCGGAGGAGCAGGCCCAGCCAGGTGGGCGGGTAGAGCACCTGCGCCCCGGGATCCGCGAGCAGGGGCTGCCCGAAGGCCGGGCTCGGATCCCACAGGGGCCAGGCCCCGCCGGTCACCGCGCGGACGAACCCCGCCATCTGGGGGTGCCATATGAGATGGATGTCGCGCTTGAAGAAGACCGCTCCCGCGAGGATCGGCTCGCGGAAGAGGAAGACGACGAGTGCGACGAGAACGAGAAGCGCGACGCGGTCGGCCTGCCTCTCGGGCAAGAGAGCTCTAGTGCCGGAAGTGGCGCACGCCGGTGAACACCATGGCCAGGTCGTTCTCGTCGGCGGCGGCGATCGTTTCCTCGTCCCGTACCGAGCCGCCGGGCTGGATGATCGCCGTCGCGCCGGTCTTCGCGATCGCGTCGATCCCATCCCGGAAGGGGAAGAAGGCGTCGGAGGCCACCACTGTCCCGGCGAGGGGGAGCACCGCCTTCTCGGCGGCGAACCGCGCGGAGTCGACGCGGCTCATCTGGCCGGCACCCACGCCCACCGTCTGCACCGCGTTGGCGTAGACGATGGCGTTCGACTTGACGTGCTTCACGATCGTCCAGGCGAACAGCAGCGCCGTCCACTCCTCCTCGGTCGGGGCTCGCTTGGTCACCACCTCGCAGCGGTCGCGCTCGAGCTGGTGCAGGTCCCACTGCTGGGCGAGGACGCCTCCCATCACCCTCCGCAGGTCGAAACCGCTGACCTTGTGGATGCTGGTGGTGTCCATGTTCATCACGCGGAGGTTCTTCTTCTTCTTCAGGACCTCGACCGCGGCGGCGTCGAACCCGGGGGCGATGATCGCCTCGACGAAGTTCTCGGTGGCCTTGCGGGCCGCGGGCTCGTCGACGCGCTCGTTGAACGCGATGATCCCGCCGAAGGCGGACACGGGATCGCAGGCCCAGGCCCGCTCGCACGCCTCCACCGGGGTCTCCCCGAGCCCGGTCCCGCAGGGGTTGGTGTGTTTCACGATCACGCAGGCGGTCTTGTCGATCTCCGTGGCCAGGCGCCAGGCCGCGTCCAGGTCGAGGATGTTGTTGAAGGAGAGCTCCTTGCCCTGAAGCTTGCGGGCGGAGGCCACCGAGTACAGCGTCGACCCGAGGTCGGTGTAGAACGCGGCGCGCTGGTGGGGGTTCTCGCCGTACCGCAGATCCTGGACCTTCTCAAAGGTCGGGGTCAGGCGGTAGGGAAACGTGTCGTCGTTCTCGTCGGGAACGTAGGCGCCGTCCTGTACCTCCACCTGGGCGAAGTAGCCGGCGATGGCCGCCTCGTAGCGCGCGGTGTGCCGGAACGCCTTCTGGGCGAGGTAGAGGCGGGTCGCAGCGTCGATACCGTCCGGACGGTCCAGCTGCTCCAGGAGCAGCCCGTAGTCGGCGGGGTCGACCACCACCGCAACGTGGGCGAAGTTCTTGGCCGCCGCCCTCAGCATGGTCGGCCCGCCAACGTCCACGTTCTCCACCGCCTCTTCGAAGGTGCAGCCCTTGGAGACGCGATCCTCGAAGGGATAGAGGTTGACCACGACCACGTCGATGGGCGCGATCTTCTGCTTCTCGAGGGCCTCGAGGTGGGCGGGAAGATCGCGTCGGGCGAGGATGCCACCGTGGATCTTCGGGTGCAGGGTCTTCACCCGGCCGTCGAGGATCTCGGGGAAGCCGGTGACCTTCGAGACGCTGCCCACCTTCACCTTGGCCTTCTTGAGCTCGGCCGCGGTGCCGCCGGTGGAGAGGATCTCGTAGCCGCGCTCGGTGAGACCGCGGGCCAGGTCGACGATGCCCTCCTTGCGGAAGACGGATAGGAGCGCTCTCTTAGCGGTCATCGTGCCTCCGGTTCTCGGGGATTCTGGTCTCCGCCCGTCACCCCGCGGTCCCGGGGGGAGACCTCTCGGGTGCGCCCCAGCGAGGTGGTGTCTCCTCGAGCCTCGTCCCAGACCGCCAGCCAGGTGGCCGCGACCGCGGTCACGGCGCGCGAGTACGAGATGGAGGCCACCGCCCAGGCGGGAGATCTGTAGTCGAGCCGCCGGTGGTCCACCAGGCGACCCTCGCGGAAGAGCTCGGCCCGGATCACCGGGGCCTGCGGCCGGCTGCGATCGAGCAGCGACTGCCAGAGCGCCGGGAGCTCGGCCCGCGTGACCCGGAGCGGGGTGGCCTTGTCGAGCACGACCGGCATCTTGTCCAGGTTGGCGTCGAGGAGCGCGTAGTACTCGCGGGGCACCCCCACCGGCCAGCCCCCGGGGACCCCGACGAGGATCGGGTCGGCGAGGTCGGCGGGAACCCGCAGCAGCCCCCCCAGGCGGACGAGGCCCTCGCTCACCCGGCCCTCCCGCAGAAGGTCCACCACGCGGCGGGTCTCGTAGTCGAGCGCGGCCAGCGTCTCGGGCTGCAGCCGGCCCGCCGGGATGTCGACGGCCAGGGCCCGGGCGATGTCCGGCGGGAAACGCCGGAACTCCTGGCGAATCTGGCCCTCGCGCTCGCCGAGCAGCTTCGCCAGCGAACGCGGCAGGAGACGGCGGGCGTCGCGGCCGAGGGCGGTCATGGTCTCTTCGGGCCACGCCCCGGCCATCGAGGGCAGCACCAGGAGCAGGACGGTCGAGAGAAGCGCGCGCCTCACCCCTTCTCCCTCACTTCACGACCTTGGCCTTGAGGGCCACCTTCCCGTCCTTCGTGTCGAGGCGAAAGTCGACGGCCCGCGCGCCCTTGGCACCGAGAATCCTCGCGGTCTGCTTGCCGATGAGCTCATGGAAGCTCTCGTAGGTGGGGGGAGCGCCCTCGCCCGTGCGCTGCCGCTCCTCGACGAAGCGGTCGTAGAGGGCCCGCACCGCCGCGCCGTCGCGTTCGGCATCCCCCACCCGGAACCCGTCCTCCGAGCCACCGGGGCGCGGGGTGGCCCGCGGCTGCGGCTCCGGCTCCGGGGGGGGAGGAGGAGGGAGCTCGTCCGCCCTCAGGCCGTGGACGCCGAAGGCACGCCCCTCCTCGCGCGCGCGCAGACGCTTCTGCCAGAGCTCGTTGAGGGTGTTGAACCGTGAGGTGAGACCCTGAAAGCGAAAGCGGTCCGTATTGTTCCGGATCACCGAGCGATCGTACTCTCGGATGAGCTTCTCGACTCTGGAGTGCGCCTCGTTGGGAGGCCTCTTCTCGACACCACTGAAGAACATGTCCCAGCGAGCCTGCAGCTGCCGGATCGAGATGGCGAGCTGGTCGAGATCCTCGGTGAGTGACACGCTGAGCTCAGGCCTCGCCGCCGATGAAGATCCAGAACAAGGGGAGCCAAAGCTCGTGGCCGTAGGGCGCCTTCTTGCCGTCCACCAGCACCTCGGTCCCGGGGACCTCCCTCACGACCGTGAAGAGATCCCGTAGCTTGTGGGCCTCACCGGCATCGAACGCGGCCTGGTGGACGCGGTCGCCCTCCGGCCCGTCCTCCCGGTAGACCGGGGACAGACGGGCCAGGGCCAGCGCACGCTCGTAGCCCTCTCCGGCGAACTGGGGAAACCTCAGGCCCATTCGAAAGGGACGGGGGCGACGCCCGGGGTAGAGGATGTCAGCCATCTCGTCGGAAAGGTGGGCAATGTCCTCCTCCGCGGGGGGAACGACCCGAGGCAGGCGATCGGCGTATTCCGGCGGGTGCTCCGGACGCATCGACGCGAGGATACCACGCAGAGCGCGGAGGCCCGAGCGGGGCCCGGGGAGGAGACGGGGGGCCCGTCGGACCGTGTATAGTCGCCCCCATGGCGCCCACCAGCGGGGTGGATCCCCGCCGCCTCGTTCCTTCGGTCGACCACCTGATGCAGCGCCCGGAGCTGCAGGCTCTCGTGGGCCGGTACGGCCGCGCGGTCGTCGTGCGCCACGTCCGCCTCGCCCTGGAGGAGCTGCGGCGGCGCGCCCGCGAAGGGGGCGGCGGGCTCGAGGAAGCGGCGGCCACGCTGCCCGCCGACGTCGCGGCGCGGGTCGAGACCGCGGCCCGACCGTCCCTGGCCCGGGTCCTCAACGCCTCGGGGGTCATCGTCCACACGAACCTCGGGCGCGCGCCGCTCTCACTCGAAGCGGCGAGACGGGTCGCGGAGATCGCCTCCTCCTACTCCAACCTCGAGTACGACCTCGAGCGGGGGGAGCGCGGCAACCGGGAGACTCATGCCGAGACGCGGCTGCGCGAGATGCTCGGCGTCGAGAGCACGGTGGTGGTCAACAACTGCGCGGCGGCGGTCCTTCTCGCCGTGAATACCCTGGCCGAGGGTCGAGAGGTTCTGGTCAGCCGCGGCGAGCTCGTCGAGATCGGGGGCTCGTTCCGCATCCCCGACGTCCTGCGCAAGGGCGGGGCTCGGCTGCGGGAGGTCGGGACCACGAACCGCACGCGGGTCGCCGACTTCCGGGCCGCGCTCGGCTCCGAGACGGGCTTGATCCTGAAGGTGCACCCGTCGAACTTCCGCATCGTCGGCTTCACCGAGGCGCCGTCGATCGAGGAGCTCGCGGAGCTGGCCGGGGAGGCCGGGGTCCCTCTCATGGAGGACCAGGGCAGCGGCCTCATGGAGGCCCTGCCGGGGTTGCTCGCCCACGAGGCCACGGCGCCCGGCGCCCTGAGGGGAGGGGCAGGCGTCGTGACCTTCAGTGGCGACAAGCTCCTCGGGGGGCCGCAGGCCGGGCTCGTGGCCGGGCAACGCTCCCTGGTCGAACGCATGCGGAGGAACCCCCTCTACCGGGCCCTGCGCGTGGACAAGATGACCCTGGCCGCCCTCGACGCCACCCTCTCCGAGCACGAGGCGGGACGCGCGAGGGAGACGGTGCCGGTCCTGCGCATGGTCCACGCTCCCGTGGAAGAGGTCCGAGCGCGAGCCGAGGCCTTCGCCCGCCGGCTCGCCCCGGCGGCACCCGAGCTCGAGCTGTCGCTGTCGAACGGGCGGTCGGCGGTCGGCGGAGGAGCGGCCCCGACGGTGGGGGTGCCGACGGTGGTGATCGCCATCAGCCACCCCGACCGGACCCCGGACGGCGTCGCCGCCGCGCTCCGCGCCGGCCGGCCCCCGGTGGTCGTGCGCGTGGCCGACGACCGGCTGCTCGTCGACCTGCGCACGGTCCCGCCCGAAGACGAGTCGACGCTCCTCGACGCGCTGGTCGCGGCGACGCGGACCTGACCCCGGCCAGGGCATCCGGCCGTAGGCCGGTTCGGTCCCTAGAGGAGCGAGCGGGCGGCGGCGCGGGCGAGATCGAGGAGGGGGGCCGGGTAGATCCCCAGAAGCAGCGTCAGGGCGACGGAGATCCCGAGGGCCAGGCGGGCGGCGGGGGCGATCGGCGCCCAGGTGTCCTCCCCCACCGGTTCGAGCATGTACATCGCCACCACCACCCGCAGGTAGTAGTAGGCGGACACGACGCTCATCACGACGCCCACGAGGGCCAGCCAGACCCAGCCCGAGGAGACCGCGGCATTGAAGAGGTAGAACTTGCCCACGAAGCCGGCGGTGATCGGGATCCCGGTGAGGGAGACGAGGAACACGGTGAGGGCGGCGGCCACGGCCGGGCGGCGCTCGGCGAGGCCGGCCACGTCGTTCAGGGAGAGGGGCTCGCGACCGTCCCGGGTGAGGGCGGCGATGGAGCCGAAGGCCCCGAGGTTCACGGCGCCGTAAGCCACCAGGTAGAAGAGAACGGCCTCTCCGGCGAGGCGGGGAGCGGCGACGAGGGCAACCAGCAGGTAGCCGGCGTGGGCGATGGAGGAGTACGCGAGCATCCGCTTCAGGTTGCCCTGGGCCAGCGCGCCGAGGTTGCCGCCCACCATGGACACCGCGGCCAGCGCGGCCACCAGCGGCTTCCACTCGCCGGCCAGATCGGGCAGGGTGGAGCCGAACACCCGGAGCAGCGCCCCGAAGGCGGCGGCTTTCACCCCGGCGGACATGAGGGCGGTCGCGGTGGTGGGCGCCCCCTCGTAGACGTCGGGCGCCCACATGTGGAAGGGGACGCTGGCGATCTTGAAGCCGAAGCCGACCATGAGCATCCCGACCCCGAGCACGGCCAGGCCGGCGGTCCCGGAGGTCAGCGACCCCATGGCCAGCTCCACCCGGGCCAGGGACGTGCTGCCGCTGACCCCGTAGAGCAGCGCGATCCCGTAGAGCAGGAACGCCGAGGAGAAGGCGCCGGTGACGAAGTACTTGAGCGCGGCCTCCTGGCTCTCCATCCGGCTCCGGTGCAGGCCCGCCATCGCGTACAGGGCCACCGACATGATCTCCAGGGCCACGAAGAGGGAGACGAGCTCGAGGCTGGAGACCAGGCCGAGCATCCCCACCACCGACATCAGCAGCAGGGCGTAGTACTCGCCCCGCTCGAGGCCGTGGGCGCGCAGGTAGGACGGCGACAGCAGCACCGCCACCATCGCGATTCCCAGCAGGAGAGCCTGGAAGTAGAGCGAGAAGCCATCCGCGGTCACCGCGTCGGCCAGGACCGCTCCGCGAGCCGGGCCGCGGGCGAGGATCCACACCGCGCCGAGGGCGCCACCGAGGCCCATGAGGCTGAGCGCCGCCGACGGGGCTCGCTTCCCCTTCCCCACGAACGCCTGGGCGAGGAGCACCACCAGGCTGGTGAAGGCCACCATGATCGCCGGGACGAGCGGGCGGAGGTCGACGGTGCCGGTCACCGCTGCACCTCCTGGCCCTCGAGGGCCGCGTCGTCCGGGACCTCGGGACCCCGCTCCGCGCGAGCGGTGGCCACCGGCTGCGTCTGCTGCCGCACCTGCACGACGAGGGCGTCGGCGGCCGGCTCGATGCGCTTCGTGAACAGCGGGCTGGCCACGCCCATGAAGATAGCCAGGGCCACCAGGGGCACCAGGACCACGGCCTCCCGCCGGCTGAGGTCGGGGATGTTCTCGTTCTTCGGGTTGGTGACCTCGCCGTAGAAGACCCGCTTGAACATCCAGAGGATGTAGCCGGCGGCCAGGATCACCCCCAGCGAGGCGAAGACGACCATGGCCGGATAGGTGGCCCACGACCCGACGAGGATCAGGAACTCGCCCACGAAGCCATTGAGACCGGGCACGGCAATGGACGAGAGGCCGATCATGAGGAAGACCGCGGTGTACCACGGGATCACCGACTTCAGGCCGCCGAACTCCGAGATGAGCCGGGTGTGGCGCCGATCGTAGAGCATGCCCACGAGGAAGAAGAGGGCCCCGGTCGAGATGCCGTGGTTGAGCATCTGGTAGACCGAGCCGACGACCCCGGTGGTGGTGAACGCGGCGATTCCGAGCATCACGAATCCGAGGTGGGACACCGACGAGTAGGCCACGAGCTTCTTGAGGTCGGGCTGCACCAGTGACACGAGCGCTCCGTAGATGATCCCGATGACGGCGAGGACGCCGACGACGGGGGCAAAGCGCATGGCCGCGTCCGGGAAGAGCGGGATGGCGATCCGCAGGAAGCCGTAGCCGCCCATCTTGAGGAGCACCCCGGCCAGGATGACCGAGCCCGCGGTGGGGGCCTCCACGTGGGCGTCGGGGAGCCAGGTGTGGAACGGGAACATCGGGACCTTGATGGCGAAAGCCAGGGCGCAGGCCAGGAAGAGCCACGCCTGCAGCGCGGGGTCCACGGGGGCGGCGATGAGCGCGGCGAGATCGAAGCTGCCCACGCCCGCCTCCCGGTAGAGGACCAGGAAGGCGACGAGCATGAACACGCTGCCCGCGAAGGTGTACAGGAAGAACTTGACCGCGGCGTAGATGCGCCGCTCGTGGCCCCAGATCCCGATGAGGAAGTACATCGGGATGAGCATTGCCTCCCAGAACACGTAGAAGAGGAAGAGGTCGAGAGCCACGAAGACCCCGATCATCCCCGCTTCGAGGAGCAGCATGAAGATCACGAACTCCCGCACCCGGCTCTCGATCGAGGTCCACGATCCCAGGAGGGCCAGCGGGGTGAGGAAGGTGGTGAGGATCACCAGCCACAGCGACAGGCCGTCGATGCCGACGTGGTAGGAGATGCCCCACGCCGGGATCCAGCGCGCCTGCTCCACGAACTGCAGCGCCGCGGTGTCCTCGAAGCCGCTCAGGAGCAGGAGCGACAGGACGAACCCGAGCGCCGAGAAGGCGAGGCCGAGGGTCTTCTGCAGCGTCTCCGACCCGCGGCCGGTCAGGGCGACGACGATCGCGCCCACCACCGGCAGGAAGACGAGAACGCCCAGCAGGTGCGCGCTCAGGAAGCTCATGACCACAGCACCCAGCCGAGAAGCGCGACTGCCCCGGCGAGGATCAGCAGCGCGTAGTGGCGGACGAGGCCGGTCTGCAGCGGGCGGAGCATCTGGGCCAGCGCCCCGGTGATGGTGCCGGCGCGGTTGACCGCGCCGTCGATGACCCCGGCGTCCACCTTCTCCCAGAGGAGGGCGCGGCTCCCGTCGACCACCACCCGCCGGACGAAGCCGTTGTAGACGTCATCCCAGTAGTACTTGGCCCTGAAGACGTCCAGGGCCGGCCGCAGGGCGGACGCGATGCCGGCCCGCAGGTCGCTCATCGAGAGGTAGAGGTACCACGCGAGCAGGATCCCGAGCACGGCGCTGCCGGTGGCGACCCACGGCATCCACCACGCGTGGTGGATGTGCGCCGCGGCTCCGCGGAAGACGGGCTCGAGGATGTGGGGGACCTTGACGAATCCGCCCACCGTCGACCCGACCGCGAGGAGGATCAGGGGCACGAGCATGACCCAGGGCGACTCGTGGACGTGGTGCTCGGCCTCGTCCCCGCCGCGGAAGCGCCCGAAGAAGGTCAGGAACAGGAGCCGCGCCATGTAGAACGCGGTCAGGAGCGCGGTGAACAGGCCGATGCCGAAGAGGACCGGGTGCCCGAGAGCGGCGGCCAGGATCTCGTCCTTGCTGAAGAACCCGGCGAAGACGGGGATCCCGGCGATGGCGAGGGTCCCCACGAGGAACGTCCAGAAGGTCCAGGGAATCCTCTTCCGGAGGCCGCCCATCTTCTGCATGTCCTGCTCGCCGGACATGGCGTGGATCACCGACCCCGAGCCGAGGAAGAGGAGCGCCTTGAAGAACGCGTGGGTGTAGAGGTGAAAGATGCCGACCCCGAAGGCCCCCACCCCGCAGGCCAGGAACATGTAGCCGAGCTGGCTCACCGTGGAGTAGGCCAGCACCCTCTTGATGTCGGTCTGGACGAGGGCGATGGTGGCGGCCATGAGGGCCGTCACCGCCCCGATCACCGCCACCGTCATCATGGCCGTCTCCGACACGTGGTAGAGCGGCCCCAGGCGCGCCACCATGTAGACGCCGGCGGTGACCATGGTGGCGGCGTGGATCAGGGCGGAGACCGGGGTCGGGCCCTCCATGGCATCGGGGAGCCAGACGTGGAGGGGGATCTGCGCGCTCTTGCCCGTGGCCCCCACGAAGAGCAGGAGGCCGGCGATGGTGGCCGGCCCGAACTCCCAGAGGGCCTCGGGAGCGAGCGCTCCCGCGTTGTCGGCGATGTCGACGAGGTCGAGGGTCCCGAAGGCGTGGAACATGAAGGCCATGCCCAGGATCAGCCCCACGTCCCCGATCCGGTTCACCACGAAGGCCTTGAGACCCGCAGCCGAGGCGCTGTCCTTGCGGTACCAGAACCCGATCAGCAGGTACGAGCACAGCCCCACCCCTTCCCACCCCACGAACATGAGGGGGAGGTTGCCGCCCAGGACCAGCAGCAGCATGAAGAAGGTGAAGAGGTTCAGGTACGAGAAATAGCTCACCCTCTCCTCGTCGTGGGCCATGTAGCCCAGCGAGTAGATGTGGATGAGGGAGCCCACCCCGGTGACCACCAGCATCATCACGCAGGACAGGGGGTCCACGAGGAGGCTGAAGGGGACGCGGAAGCTGCCCGCCTCCATCCACTCGAAGCCGAGATACGGCTGGAAGAAGTGCAGTCCCTCCGGCGGGGTGGCGAGGCCGTACAGCCGCAGCGTCGTCCACACCGCGAGCCCGAAGGAGATGAGCACGGTGGCGCACGCGAGCCACCCCGCCCCGTTCTCCTCCTTGTCCTTCTTGATCCAGTCGCCGAAGAGGGCGAGGACCACGAAGCCGCCCAGGGGCAGAAGGAGGATGGCGAAGGGCAGGACCTCGAGCAGTGGATCGTCGTACACGACCTATCCCTTCATCAGGTTGAAGGCGTCCAGGTCCAGCGTGTCCTTGTGCCGGTGGAGCGCAATGACGATGGCGAGCCCGACGGCGGCCTCCGCCGCCGCCACGACCATCACGAAGAAGACCAGGACCTGCGCGTCGAGGCTGCCGTGGGCGCGGCTGAAGGCGACGAAGGCCAGGTTGACCCCGTTCAGCATGAGCTCGACGCACATGAGGACGGTGATCACGTTGCGGCGCAGGAAGACGCCGAGGGTGCCGAGGCCAAACAGGACGAGGCTGAGCAGCACGGCGTGATGGACGAAGGCGGGGTTGTCCATCGTCTAGAGCTCCTTCTTCGCCAGCACCACCGCCCCCACGAGAGCGGCGAGGATCAGGATGGAGGTCGCTTCGAAGGCGTAGAGGAAGTGGGGCGAGAAGAGGGTCCGCGCCATCTCGACCGTCGAGGCGTCGAAGTCCGGGGCCGGGCGCAGATCCGCGCGCAGCAGGACCGTCCCCGCCTGGAGCACGAGAAGCGTCACCAGGGCCAGGCCCACACCGCGCAGGGTGCGCCCGCCGGCGGCGGGCCCGTCCTCCTCGCGCCTCACGTTGAGCAGCATCAGCACGAACAGGAAGAGCACCATGATGGCGCCCGCGTAGACGATCACCTGGAGGGCGGCGATGAACGGAGAGCCGAGCAGCCCGAAGATGACCGCGAGGGAGCACAGGGTCACGACCAGGGCAAAGGCGGAGTAGATCGCGTTGCGCTGGGCGATGACCACCACCGCCGAGGCGACCGCGATCGCGGCGAAGACGTAGAAGAGGACCGCGTCCATCAGCCGCTCCTCCCGGTGAGCGCGACCCAGCCCGCGAAGACCATGACCCACACCGCGGCCACCGGGATCAGCACCTTCCAGCCGAACTGCATGAGCTGATCGTAGCGGAACCGGGGCAGCGTGCCCCGGAGCCAGATGAAGACGAACAGGACGAACGCGACCTTGGCGCCCCACCACACGAACCCGAGAGGGAAGCCCAACAGCGCTTCCGGCGTCGCCGGGACACCGGAGTTCCATCCTCCGAGGAAGAGGTTGGTGGCCAGGACCGCGACGGTGATCAGGTTGATGTACTCGCCCATCTGGATCAGGGCGAAGCGCATGGACGAGTACTCGGTGTGGAAGCCGGCGACGATCTCGCTCTCACCCTCGGGCAGGTCGAAGGGGATGCGGGCGACCTCGGCGCTGGCGGCGAGGAAGTACACCAGGAACGCCGGAATGTGCACGAACACGTTCCAGTGCCAGAACCACCCAGCCTGGTCCGCCACGATGTCGTTGATCCGGAAGGACTGGGCGGCCAGGATCAGCGTCACCCAGGAGAAGCCCAGGGCCAGCTCGTAGGAGAACATCTGGGCCGAGGAGCGCAGGCCGCCGAGGAGCGAGTACTTGCTGTTGGCCGCCCACCCCGCCAGCACCAGGCCGTAGACGCCCAGGGCGGTCACCGCGAAGATGAAGAGCAGCCCCACCTCGAGGTCCGCGATGAGGATCTGGACGTCGCGGCCCTGCAGCCAGTCCGGGAGCCACCCCCACCCGGGGAGACTGAAGGGCGGCCCGTAGGGGATCACCGCGGTGGCCAGGAGCGCGGTCGCCACTGCCACCACGGGGGCGGCGAGGAAGGCCCACTTGTCGGCGGCCGCAGGCATCGCCTCTTCCTTGAAGAAGAGCTTGATCCCGTCGGCGATGGGCTGGAACAGTCCGAAGGGGCCGGTGCGGTTCGGCCCCAGTCGGTACTGCATGAAGGCCAGGGTCCGCCTCTCGATCCAGGTCATGAGCGAGAACGCGCCGAGGAGCGTCCCGATCACCACGGCGATCTTCACGACCGCGATCAGGAGCTCCTGGGTGAACGGGGTCACGCCGAGACCCCCGACCTCGCCTTCGCCTCGGCGAAGGTCGGCGCCACCGTCTTCCAGCAGCGCTTCTCGCGGACGTGATACTCGAACTCCTCGCGGAACTTCTGGAGCGTGGACTGGGGCGGGGCGATGGCCGCGTCGCCGAAGGGGCAGACCGTCTTGCCCGAGATCGAGTCGGTGATCTTCCAGAGGAGGTCGAGGTCCTTCTCGGTGCCCTGGCCCGCCTCGATGTTCTCGAGGAGGCGCAGCATCCAGCCCGTCCCCTCCCGGCAGGGCGAGCACTTGCCGCAGGACTCGTGCTTGTAGAAGTAGATGAGGTTCTTCGCCATCCACACCATGCAGGTGGAGTCGTCCATGACGATGGTGCCCGCCGAGCCCAGCATGGAGCCAGCCTGGGCCACGCCGTCGAAGTCCATGGCGATGTCGATCTCGTCGGCGAGAAGGACAGGCGTCGAGGAGCCGCCGGGCACCACCGCCTTGAGCTCGTGGCCGTCCCGGATCCCCTGCGCGTACCCTTCGCCGTAGATCAGGTCCTTCAGGGTGATGCGCCCCATCGGGGCTTCGTAGCTCCCGGGCCGGACCACGTGCCCGCTGATCGAGTAGAGCTTGGGGCCGCCGTTCTTCTCGGTGCCGTAGCTGGCAAACCACTCCGCCCCCCGCTCGAGGACGAGGGGCACGTTGGCCAGGGTCTCGACGTTGTTGACGATCGTCGGGCAGCCGTAGAGCCCGACCACCGCCGGGAAGGGAGGCTTGATGCGAGGCTGGCCCCGCTTGCCCTCGAGGGACTCGATGAGCGCGGTCTCCTCACCGCACTCGTAGGAGCCGGCGCCGCGGTGGACCCAGATGTCGACGTCGAGCCCGGTGCCGAGGATGTTCCTGCCGACGTAGCCGGCGGCCCGGGCCTCGGCCAGGGCCTTCTCCAGGGTCCGGGCCCCCTCGTGGAACTCGCCGCGGATGTAGATGTAGGCGGTCTTGGCGCGGATCGCGTGGCAGGAGACGATGATCGCCTCGATGAGGCGGTGCGGGTCCCGCTCGATGATGACCCGGTCCTTGTAGGTGCCGGGCTCGCTCTCGTCGGCGTTGACGCAGAGGTAGATGGGCTTTCCCGAGTCCTTGGGCAGGAAGCCCCACTTCATGCCGGTCGGGAACCCCGCCCCACCCCGCCCACGGAGGTTGGACTTCTTCACCTCCTCGACGATGGCCTCGGGCTCCATCCCCAGCCACTGGCCGAGCTTCCCGTACCCCCCGGAGGACCGGTAGACGTCCATCGAGGTCGAGTTCTCCTTCCAGACGTTCTGGAAGAGGATGTGCTCCCCGGGGCTCCGGGGCCACTCGAAGGAGCGCCGCACCGTCTCCCCGGCCAGGACCTTGTCGATGTCGGCCTCGGTGGCGTGCTCGAGCCACTCCCCGTTCACCTGCACCGCCGGAGCCCCGCCGCACCCGGCCAGGCACTCGGCCTCCTTGACGGTGAACCTGCCGTCGGCGGTCGTGTCCCCGGGCTCGATCCCCAGCTTGTTGCAGGCGTAGTGGAGGAGCTCCTCCGCCCCGCCGAGGGCGCACGACAGCGTCGTGCACACCTCGATCACCGTCTTCCCCTTCGGCTGGAGACGGAACATCGTGTAGAAGCTGGCGGTGTCGTGGACCTGGGCCGGGGTGAGATCCAGGAGCTTCGCGATGTGCTGGATCGCCTCCCGGCTGAGCCAGCCCTCCTGCTCCTGCACGAGCCGCAGCGTCGGCAGCAGGGCCGAGCGCTTCACCGGGTAGCGGGCGACGATCTCCTCGAAGGTCTTCCGGTTGTCGGGGGTGAGCTCCATGCCGCTACCAGTCCATCGCTCCGACCTTCCACTCGTAGATGAATCCCACGGTGAGGACCAGGAAGAAGGCCCCCATGGCGGTCAGCCCGTAGACGCCCAGCTTGTCGAGGACGAGCGCCCACGGGTAGAAGAAGGCGGTCTCCACGTCGAACAGGATGAACAGCATGCACACCAGGTAGAACTTGATCGGGAAGCGCTCCCGGGCGGTCCCCACCGGGGGCATCCCGCACTCGTAGGTGGACAGCTTCCCGGCGTCGGGGCGGGGGCGCCCGATGGCGTAGGACAGCGCGAGAACGACGACGCCGAAGCCGAGGGCAATCGCGCCCAGGATCACGATCGGAAGGTAGCTGGGCATGGTCGGAGCGTCTGGCGGAACGAGAGGTCCTCGTTGACGGTGAAGAACGCCGGATGAATCGTCCGGAGACGGCAGTGGACGACGGAATATAGCGTCCGCGCTCGCGGAGTGTCAAACCGCCGGCGGGGGCCGCCATCGCGATGCGAGTTCCGGGGGCCGGGGCCCCGAATGAAGTCCCATCGACTGCCGTATACTCGGCCCCATCCATGCGCCGCACCAAGATCGTCGCCACCATCGGTCCCGCGTCCCGTGACCCACTGGTGCTGGAGCGCCTGGTCCGGGCCGGGGTCGACGTGCTGCGCCTCAACTTCTCCCACGGGACCCATGAGGACCACGCCCGGGTGGTGGGCACCGCGCGGGAGATCGCAGGCCGCCTGGAACGGCCCCTGGCCCTCCTCCAGGACCTCTCCGGGCCCAAGATCCGCACCGGGCCCATGGCCGGAGGCGAGATCGAGCTCCGTGACGGGGCCCGCCTGGCCATCACCACCGACGAGTTGGCGGAGGGGACGCCGGAGCTGATCTCCACCACCTACGAGGCTCTGCCCCGCGACGTGAAGGAGGGGGACCGGATCCTCCTCGACGACGGGAACCTCGAGCTGCGGGTCCTGGCGGTGTCAGGCGTCCGCGTCGAGTGCGAGATCGTGGACGGTGGTCCGCTCCGGTCCAACAAGGGCATGAATCTGCCCGGGGTGCGTCTGTCGGCGCCTGCCCTGACCGACAAGGATCGCCGCGACCTCGCCTTCGGGCTCGAGCAGGGGGTCGACTACGTGGCCCTGTCCTTCGTCCGCCAGGCCGCCGACGTCGAGGAGCTCAAGGAGCTCATGCGCTCCCTCGGCCATGACGTACCGGTCATCGCGAAGATCGAGAAGCCCGCGGCGGTGGAGAACCTGGCCTCCATCCTGGAGATCGCGGACGGGGTGATGGTGGCCCGGGGCGATCTCGGGGTGGAGATCGGCACCGAGGAGGTGCCCACCGTCCAGAAGAAGATCATCGCTGCCGCGAACATCGCGGGGCGAGTGGTCATCACCGCCACCCAGATGCTGGAAAGCATGATCGACAACCCGAGACCGACCCGCGCCGAGGCCTCCGACGTGGCCAACGCCATCCTCGACGGCACCGACGCGGTGATGCTCTCGGGGGAGAGCGCGGTGGGGCGCTTCCCGGTCCAGACGGTGGAGACCATGGCCCGGATCGCGGACTACACCGAGGAGCACGCCGTCAACCGGACCGCGGACCGCGTATGCCACGGCCGGGGCACGGCGATCACGCGGAGCCTGGCCCGGGTCGCGGCCTCGGTGGCCGAAGAGCTCGGCTGCAAGATGATCATGGCCCTCACCGACTCGGGCGTCACCGCGCAGCTGGCCTCGGGGTTCCGACCGCGGGTGCCGGTGGTGGCGGTCACCGGGGACGACGCCGTGTGCCGCCGGCTGGCGCTGTGGTGGGGCGTGCTCCCGGTGCGTCGCCGAGACGCCGTGAGCAGCGACGATCTCCAGGCCTCGGCCGAGGCACGACTGAAGGCCCTCGGCCTGGCCGGAAAGGGGGACACGGTCCTGATCCTGTCCGGGCACTCGGACCTCGCCGCCGCAACCAACATGCTCCGGGTGCACGAGGTCTCTTGACCGGCCTCCGGAGGGGGTCGGTCCGGCGGTTCCGCGTCTCTGCGGCCGTCGCTCTCGGGGTCACGTTCGCCGCCCTCGCGGCCTGCTCACGGCATCCGGATCCGAAGAGCTACAGGTTCCCCCCCCCGGAGGCCCCGGCGGTGGGCACGACGGCGGAGGGAATCGCCTCGTGGTACGGCCCCGAGTACCACGGCCGCCAGACCGCGAGCGGCGAGCGCTTCGACCAGGACGCCCTGACTGCCGCGCACCCCTACTGGGCGTTCGGCACCCTGGTCAAGGTGACGCTCCTCTCGACCGGCAAGAGCGCAGTGGTCCGGATCAACGACCGCTTCCCCGCCTACAAGGGTCGGCTCATCGACGTCTCCCGGGGAACGGCGAAGGCCATCGGCCTCATCGGTCCCGGCACCGGCCAGGTCCGACTCGAGGTCGTCCGCTAGATCCCCGACTCCGGGGACACGATCGAAGCCCCGAAGGGGGTCGGGTCTCGAACTCAACCCGCTCCACGCCTCGACCATCTCGCCATTCCGCGACCCGCATGCCCCCGCCTCCGTGCCGCGACTCCTCGGGAGTCCTGACCCCAGCGGACCGGAGCGCAGGGTCTGCCCGCTCTCCCGACAGCGACGGTATACGTTTACCGATCACGGCTCTCTCACAACCGGCGGATCAAACGCAAAAGACCCACATCGGGTCCGTCGAAATGCTCTTCGTCGAGGCCATGCGGCTCTATAATGGGGGCTTCCGAGGCAACCGTGGCAAGCGCACCCATCGAGGGTCGGGCCATATTGGACCGGGCCTACGACGCCTTCAGCAGCGAGGGAAGAGTCTTCGAGGAGATGGACCACCTCGTCGGCGCTCTTGCCGACCTGCGCCAGCGCACGAGCGCCGACGACTGGAACGCGTTCTGCCGCGTCGACTGCGTCGGTCACCCCGTCCGCTTCCTGGTCCACCAGGATCCCCTCACCGAGCGCGCCTTCTTCAAGCCCCGGGGCTATCCCGGCGACGCCGTCCTCCTCGACATGTTCTACGGAGAGGACGGCGTCAAGCCCTACGTCGACGAGGCGACGCCGCTGGGGCAGGAGATCTACCGCTACACGAGCGCGGGCATGGCGGCCACCGCCCTGAGGCGACGGAAGGAAGTCCTCGCCTCGATGATCGACCGCGTCTCCGACTCCCACGCCGAGCCGCACATCATGACGATCGGCTGCGGGCACCTGCGCGAGGCCGGCCTGAGCCAGGCCCTGCAGGAGCGTCGGATCGAGCGGTTTCTCGCCGTCGACCGCGATGCCGACTGCCTCCGCGTGGTCCGGGAGAAGTGGGGGCCGTACGGGGTGGACACCGCGGAGAGCACGGTGAACGAGCTCATCGCGGCCGCGCCCGACCTGGGGACCTTCAATCTCGTCTACGCCGCCGGGCCCTACGACCTCCTGCCCCGACCGGCGGCGATCCGGCTCACCGACGCGCTGTTCGAGGCCACGCAGCCCGGGGGACTCCTCCTCGTGACCAACTTCCTCGAGGGCATCAAGGACGTCGGCTACATGGACGCCTTCATGGACTGGCGAATCCACCACCGCGACGCCGCCGAGATGTTCTCCCTCACCTCCGGTCTCCCGGAGGAGGAGATCGCCGACCGCCGCACCTTCGCCGAGGAGAGCGGGGGCATCGTCTTCCTCGCCGTCCGTCGGCGCTGAGGCCCGGCGACGGCCTTGGGTGCCGCCCGCCCGGGTGCTAGACTCTCTCGAGGCGACCCCTCCGCCCCCTCCAGGCGGCAGGTGTCCGGGGGACGAGGATGCAGAAGCGCGCCCAGGCCCGCGAACCGTACGAGCGCCCACGGGTGGTGAAGGTCGTGGTGGTGGCCGAGGAGATGGCGGTCACGGGGTGCAAGACCCCGCGGGAAGTCCGGGGGCCGACGCTCGGCTGCCAGCGCACGAACTGCCGCCGCATCGGCAGCTAGCCCGATGCCCCCCAGCCAGGAGACGGCCGTCCCCGAGATCACCTTCGCGGATTTCCGCCAGCGCGCCCAGATCGACGCCCGCCGCATTCCCATCGAGGGCACGATCGAGACGACCTTCCGCTGCAATCTCAACTGCGTCCACTGCTATGTGAACGAGCCGGCGGGAGCGAGCGAGGTCCAGTCCCGGGAGCTCTCCCTCGAGCGGCTGAAGGTGCTGGTGGACGAGATCGTGGAGGAGGGTTGCCTCTACATCCTCCTCACCGGGGGGGAGGTCCTGGTCCGGCCCGACTTCCCCGAGCTCTACCTCTACGCCCGGAGCCGCGGGCTTCTCGTCGTGGTGTTCACCAACGGCACCCTGGTCACCGACCGCCTGGCCGACCTGTTCGTCGAGCACACCCCGGAGGCCATCGAGATCACCCTCTATGGCATGACGAAGGGGACCTACGAGCGGGTCACCCGCGTCCCCGGCTCCTACGAGAGGTGCCTGGCCGGCATCCGCCGCCTGGTGGGCCGGAAGCTGCCCCTCACGCTCAAGACGATGGCCCTCACCTGGAACCAGGACGAGGTCGCGGCCATGGAGGAGTACGCGCGGGGGCTGGGCCTCGACTTTCGCTTCGACAGCTCGCTCAACCCGCGGGTGGACTGTGGCGCCAACCGCAATGGGGAGCTGCAGATCGCCCCGGAGCGGGCCCTGCAGCTGGACCTGGGGAGCCCGGAGAGACTCGCGGACCTGCGTGCCTTCTGCGAGCGTCTCACCCGCCCCGATCTGGTCTTCGACACCGAGCACGTCTACACCTGCGGCGCCGGCCAGAGCTCCTTCACCGTGGACCCCTACGGCCGCCTGCAGATGTGCCAGCTCTCCCGCCGCAGCTTCCACGACCTGAAGGAGGGCACCTTCGCCGAGGGCTGGCACGAGCTCTTCCCGCGACTGAGGGATCGAACCTGGCAGACCAACGACGTCTGCCGCCGCTGCAGCCTCATGGCTCTGTGTGTGAGCTGTCCGGGCGCGGCGGAGATGGAGACCGGGGATCCCGAGGCCATCATCCCCGGGTTCTGCGAGCTGACCCACCTGAAGGCGTGGGCGGTCATGGGGGAGAGCTCCGGTCACCGGCGCGACGCCACCTGCTGCCTGGGCGAGGGGCGCCTGGCCTCCCGCCCCGAGGACGAGATCGAGGCGCGCCTCACCGGCGGGTGCGGCTCCTGCGGCCACGCCGATCCCGAGCCCCCGGAGCGCCTCGTGCGGCTGGAGCGGCGGCGGCCCGATCGCCGCTGACGTGCCCCGCCGCAGCCTGCGCCTGCGTGTGGGCGGCCTCACCCTCGCGGTCGAGGCCGCGCGACCCACCGGGGCTCTCGATCCCCCACCCGGTCTCGAGCCGTTCCTCACCCGGAGAGCGGGCGACATCCGCCTGTCCCTCACCGCCGACCCGGCACCGGCCCCCGAAGGCGACCGGCTCTTCGACTCCGGCGGGGTCTGGCGAGTGCACCGGCACTCGGGGGGACTCCTCTACGACTTTCACGTCCCCCGCCGGCGCCCGCCCGTCTACAAGGCCGTCGTCATCGACGCGGGCCTGAGCCGGGGCCGGCTCCACTTCCCGGCGATCGAGGGCGGCCCGGAGTACGCCCTCGACTACCCCCTCGACGAGCTGCTCTTCCAGCACCGCCTCGCCCGCGAGGGAGCGGTGGAGGTCCACGCCTGCGGCGTCGTCTGGCGGAGTCGGGCGCTCGTCCTCTGCGGGCGGTCCGGCGCCGGCAAATCCACGACGGCGCGTCTCTGGCGCCGGCACACGCGAGGAACCCGCATCCTCTCCGACGACCGCATCGTGCTGCGCCCGGTCGGTCGAGGGGCCCGGGCCTGGGGCACGCCGTGGCACGGCGACGGCGGCTTCGCCCTGCCGGAGTCGGGACCGCTGGGCGCGCTCTTCTTTCTGCGTCACGGTCGGAGGTCGGAAGTCCGCCCCCTGGCCCGGGCGGAGGCCGCAGCCCGCCTCCTCGCCCGCAGCTTCCCCCCGCCCTGGGACCCCGTGGCCATGGGCCGGGCCCTCGAAACCTGCGCGGCCGTCACCGCCGCGGTGCCGGCCTTCGATCTCGCCTTCCGCCCCGACCGCAGCGCCGTCGACGCCGTCCGGGAGGTGGTGGACCACCTCTGAGGGGAAGAGAACGGGGCCCCGGACGGATCCGGGGCCCCGCGGGTATGACTCCAGGATGTAGGTCGTGTTGCTCGTGGTGTCGCGTCTAGAAGAGGTATCCCAGGGAGAAGTAGACGAGGCTGTTGCGCCCCGTGAGGTCGTAGAGGTAGGGATCGTTGTCGTCGTACTCAACGTAGCGGTAGGCCCCACGAGCGAAGAGGTTCGTGGTGAAGCGGTACTTCGCGTCGACCCCGGCATCGATGCCCTCGAGGTCCAGGTTCGACCACTCGGGCGTTCTCGAGAAGTCGTACGAGGAGTTGGGGAAGCGTGCGCTGAAGTCGGGTCGCGAGAGGTCAAAGCTGCCCATCGACGCCTCGCCCTTGACGTAGTTGAGCGAGAGGCCGAGCTCGAGCCTGCTGCTGGGATGAACATTGAAGCCGGCAGAGAGAACGTTGGTGGTCGACTCGTACGGGATTGCGTCGCGTTCGAACCGTTCCTGGCCCGATAGAATCGAGGCCGCTCAACCGTCGAAGATCGCGATGCATCCCGGGGCCGAGTTCTCCAGCTTCTGGTAGTTGTACGAGACGAAGCCGTCCCAGGTGGGGGCCGGCATCCAGGCAAACGTCACCGTGCCCGTCTGGTTGGTGCGGTCCCAGTCGGTCAGGTTCCCCGAGGTGTTCGTGCCGTTCCAGTAGCGGTAGAGCCCGGTCACCATGGTGCGGCCCTTGCTGTAGCTCCCCCGCAGCTTGATCTCGTCCCAGCTCCCGGCCGAGGCGGTGGTGTCCATGATCTTGGCGTCGCGCATGGTGTAGTACGGGGCGGCCCGGGGGTCGAAGGGGCTGGCCAACGGCCCCTCCGTCACCTGGTCCGAGCAGGCGCCGCCCACGAGGTTGTAGGGGTTGTCGACCCACGCGTGGCGGTAGCCGAGGTTGAAGCGGAGTCCGCGCCCGGGACGGGGACGCCACTGGAGCCCCAGGATGTTGGTCGTGGTCTTCGTCTCCCCCGGGGCGACCTGGTAGTACTCCCGATTGATGTCCTTGAAGTTCCAGGTGGCGGCGAGTCTCCCGGCCTTGCGGCCGAGCTTGAAGGTCACGTCGGCATCCAGGTCCCAGACCTTGCGGTTGAGCGAGGACTGCCGGTTGTAGTCCACGTCGATGCCGTAGACGTCGCGGTAGGTCTTGCCGGCATGGGGTCCGGCCACGCCCTCGCGCTCGACGGTGTCGAAGAAGTAGTCCCCGGTGTCGGTCTCGTAGTAGCGCCCTCGGAAGCGGACCCGGGCTCTCTTCCCGGCGAACGGACGCGCCGCACTGAAGAAGTAGCCCTGGTAGTCGCTCTCGTTGCTCGTATAGAGGTTCTCGGTGTTGGACCAGACCCCGTTTCCGGTGAGGCTGAAGGCCCCGGCCGCCTGCTGCAGGTTGACCTTGATGATGTCCTTGTCGGTGTCCGGGCGGACGTCCACCGGCAGGAGCCCGTCCAGGGAGTCGAACTGGACGCGGTTGTCGAAGATGGGCAACCCGGACGCGGGGTGGCGGGCCCGGTCGTAGAGGAAGTCGATGGAGGTCACGTCCTGGCGGAGCTTGCGCCGGGTGTAGGACCCCTCGAGGAAGCCCTTCGTCCACGCTACCTTCGCGTCGAGCCCGATGTCCTGCTGCGACTCGTCGATGGGACGGGTCACCCCGCTCACGTGGCAGTTGTCGCAATGGGAGACGATCAGGCCCTGGTGGGCGCCCTCGCGGCGCTGGTCGCGGAAGTTGAAGCCCACGCTGGCGACGCCGAGCTGGAGCTCGCTCCGGTGCTCGAGGATGCCGTTCTCGTAGCCGTAGACCGCGTCCGGGTCGGTGTCGGTGTGGCGCAGGACGCGGTCGTGGGCGGTCACCGCCTCGGCGTAGGTGAGGGGGTCGTGGCCCAGCCGCGGCGTGAATCTCCTGTAGGTCGTGCGGGTGAGCAGCGTCCGGCCGATGTCGAAGTTCAGGAAGCTCCGGGTGTCGTTCTCGTCGAGCCACTGCACGCCGGCGTCGACGTCGCCCCACTCCTTGTGCGACTTCAGGGTGAAGAGGACGAGGGCACCGGTCTTGTCGGCCGGGGAGTAGGGAGCCACGATCTCGGGGTTTCCGCTGATGTCGGAGTTCCAGACGCCGGCCTGGATGTTGCCAGTGGTGTCGGCCTCGGGATCGGGCGGCTCGAAGTTGGTGTCGGAGGTCTGGGCCACGGTCGGGGCCGCGAGGAGCACGATGCCGACGGCGACGATCAGGATATTCTTCATCGCGTCCACCCCTACCTGCCCAGCCCGCGGCCGCTGGAAGGCGTGCCCTGCGTGGGCAGGTCGCTCCCGTGGACGCGCATGTGGCAGGCGGTGCAGCGGGTTGCGAAGCCCGCGTTGAAGCTGTACGCGCCGTTGGAGCTCGTGTGGGTGCCGCTGGGGAGCGTCACCTCGTCGACGGCCTCGTATCCGGCGTGGAAGTGGAACTCGTGGCACTGCAGGCACAGCGCCGGCTCACCCATGTTGAGCAAGCCGCGAGAGACCGTCCCGTGGGGGTTGTGGCAGATCATGCAGTCTTCCTCCACGGGGTCGTGCTCGAAGATGAAGGGTCCCTGCTTGTCCTGGTGACAGTTGAAGCAGAGCTCGCTCGTCCGCTCGTGGGTGATGAGCTGCTTCTCGGTGGCCGCGTGCGGGTTGTGGCAGCTGGTGCAGGTCATCATCTCCTCCTTCACCGGGTGGTGATAGGGGAGCTGGAACTCGGTGACCACGTCGCTGTGGCACTCGATGCACGCGCTGAGCGGCTTCTTCGCGGTGTGGATGCTGTGGCAGCTCGAGCAGGAAACCTCCTCCTGTGCGTGCGTGGAGGCGTGCCACTCGGACAGGCCACGGGTCTGGTGGCACTCGAGGCAGGCCCCGCCGTCGAAGCCGGGCTCGAAGGTCTGGATGAGGGAGGCGTCGCCGCCGGCTTCCATGTGCTGGGCGCCGTCACCGTGACAGCCCTCGCAGCCGACGACACGTCCGCCGACCTCGAAAGGCTCGATGCGCATGTGGATCTGCTTCGCCATCCCCCGGACCACGTCCTCGTGGCAGTCGACGCAGGACATCCCCGACGAGGCGTCATCTGCCGACTGGGCCGCCACCGGCGGCGGCCCGATCCACGCGACGAGGGCCAGCAGGGCGGCGAACGCGATCAAGGCGCGTTTCATGCCCGAAACCCTCCTTTCTAGAGAGAAATGCTGATCCGCCCGAGAGGAATCGGGATCGTGCTGAGACGGAGGGGCGGACCGCGGAGCGCCCGGCCGAGCCGCCCGCACGGGGCGGCAGGGGGAGCCTCAGCCGGAGGGCCGAAGCAGACGCCGAGCGCGACAGAACGAAGTGATCACGACGAACATTCTGGAGACAGCGCCCGAGGCCAACAATGAGAAGAGCGCCCCAGGGTCTGGGGCAGAAGCCTCAGTGAGATAGGTCTCAAAACCCCAAAAAGAAACGGGGCGTTTCACACACCTTTTTGATGGGATTTCTTCCAGGGACACGATCGCAATGGCGGGACCGTGTCCCTGGCCGGGGCATGTGGCCGCAGGCCGGCGCGGTCCTCAGAGTGGGCGGGCAGCCCGATGCCCGGCCGAGCCGCCGCCACCCTGAGAACGCTCTACCCCCGAAGCTCCTCTCCGGGGCGCAGGATCCAGGCGCTCTCGTGGCGGGTGAAGCCGATGCGCGGGTAGTAGTCCACCGCCGCGGGGGCCGAGAGCAGGATGACCGCGGCCAGCGGGGCCGCGCGCTGTGTCCGCCGGATGAGCTCGACGCCGATGCCCCGCTTCTGGTGGGACAGGCGCACCGCGAGGTCGGAGAGGTACGTCGCGTAGTGAAAGTCGCTCACCGAGCGGGAGATTCCCACGATCCGCTGGCCGTCCCAGGCGGTGACCACGAGATTGGCCTCGCGGAGCATGCCGGCCATGCGCTCCCGGTCGGCGACGGGACGGCGCTCGCCCAGGGTCGACTCGACGTAGACCTCGACGACCTCGTCGAGGTCCAGGTCGTTGCCGGTGCGGTACTCGATCACGAGGCGGGCTTGAGGACGGTGCAGACCGAGGCGCAGATGGGGCCGCCGATGTTGAAGGTGGCCGCGACCCCGGGCTTCTTCACCTGAAGCTCCTCCGGCACCTTGCCCAGGAGCTGCCACGCGCTCCAGCCCACCATGGCGATCCCGGTGGCACCGATGGGGTGACCCTTGGCGATGAGGCCGCCCGAGGTGTTGATGCCGCACTCCCCGTCCACCGCCGCCTTTCCCTCGGCCCAGTATCGGGCCCCCTGCCCGTACCCCGCCTTGCCCAGGACCTCGGCCCCGAGGGCCCCCATCACCGAGAAGCAGTCGTGGACCTCGGCCACGCCCACGTCGGCGGCCGAGACCCCGGCCCGGTCGTACGCGGCCGCCATCGCCTTCAGCGCGCCGGCAGGGCGCAGGACGTCGCGGCCTTCCTTCCGGAGCGGGTCGGTGGCCTGGCCGTAGCCCGCCAGCTCGACGGTGTCGCTCTTCTTCACCCCGAGCTTCGCCAGCCCCTCCTCGGTGGCGAGGATGAGGGCCGCGTAGCCGTCGCTGATCTGCGAGCAGTCGTAGGTCTTGAGAGGGAGCCCCTCGACGATGTAGCGGTTGACGCCCTCGATGGTCGTGGCCTGCTCGAGGCTCACCGCGACCTTCCGCATCTGGGCGTACGGGTTCTTGTTGGCGTTGGCGTACTCCAGCACCGCGATCCGGGCCAGGTCCTCCTCGGTCACGCCGTGGGTCTTCATGTAGCCGTCCATGACCTCGGCGAAGAGGTGGGGGAAGACGAACACCTTGCCCTCCCGTTCGTCGGGGTGGGAGAAGTAGCCCAGAACCTTCCCGATGAGCTTGCCGTCCATCTTCCCGTCGGGGCCGCGCATCTTCTCGTAGCCAACGGCGATGCCCACCTCGCCCTCGCCGAGGAGAAGCTTCTGGACGACGGAGAGGATGGCCTGTCCGCCCGAGGCGCAGGCGTTCTCCACCGCCTCGATGGGCTTCCCTTCGAGCCCCGGGACCATGGCCACGAGGCCGGCCAGGAGGCCCTGCTCGTTGAGGGAAGCGTTGCAGACCGCGCCGATGGAGCCCACGTCCACCGCCGCGGGCTCCGCGCCGATCTCGCCACACGCGCCCTCGACCGCCTGGCGGACGATCGCGGGCACGCCCATGTCCATCAGCTTCCCGAACTTCGACTGGTGGTAGGCGGCAACGTACAGGCGCTTCATGGGGTCCTCCCGGGCAATGCTGCCAGACTACTGCCGCCGCCCCCGCGCGGCAAGGCCGGGTATACTCGAAGGGTTACTCGATGAGCAAGGCCTCCCCCAAGGTCTATTCCAAGACGCGCTTCCGCATCGTGGTGGCGCTTCTGACCCTGATCTTCCTGCCGATCGTCATCGGGGCGTCGGTGCTCATCTACCACTACGCCCGCTTCAGCGTGATGGTGGAGCAGCGCCTCCAGGGCGAGCGGTGGCAGATCCCGTCGCGGGTGTACGCTCGCCCCCTGACCCTGCGCCCGGGTCTCGTCCTCGACGCCGAATGGCTGGTCCGGATCCTGAACGGTCTCCGCTACACCCAGCGCACCACCGAGGCGACGGCGCCGGGCGAGTTCGCCCTCGTCGAGGGCGGGGTGAGCCTGTGGCCACGCCCGGTCCCGGGGGGGGCGGACGAGCCGCTCCTGGTGGTCTTCGACGAGGGCGGGGACGAGGAGGAGGCGACGATCAAGGAGATTCTGGGCCCGGAGAAGCGACGCTACGCGGCCCAGGACCTCGAGCCCGAGCTCATCACCTACCTCTTCGACGAAACGCGGGAGAAGCGGCGACGGATCCAGTACGAGGAGCTTCCCGAGCACCTCGTCCAGGCCGTTCTGGCCATCGAGGACCGACGCTTCTTCAGCCACCCGGGCCTGGACCCGTTCCGGTTCGCGAGCGCGGTCATCCGGAACATCCGCACCGAGAGCTCCATCCCCCACGGGGCCAGCACCATCACCCAGCAGCTCTGCAAGAACTTCTTCCTCACCCCGGAGCGCACCATCAAGCGCAAGGTCCAGGAGGCGCTCCTGGCCTTCGTCCTCGAGCGCCGGGCCTCGAAGGAGAAGATCCTCGAGCTCTACCTCAACGAGGTCTACCTGGGTCAGGGGGGATCCTTCAGCCTGAACGGTGTGGGCCAGGCCGCCTCCTACTACTTCCGAAAGGACGTGGGGAACCTCACCCTCCCCGAGTCGGCGCTCCTGGCCGGGATGATCCAGCTGCCGAACCCCTATAACCCCTTCCGCCACCCCGAGCGTGCCACCGAACGGCGGAACACGGTGATCCGCTTCATGAACGACGCCGGCTTCATCGACGAGCAGACGATGGAGGAGGCGCTGGCCACCCCTCTCATGGTCGAGTCCACCAGCGTCGACCTCACCGACGCCCCCTACTTCGTGGATCTCGTCCGCCAGCAGCTGGCGAAGCACTACGACCCGGGCGACCTCACCACCCAGAACCTCTCGATCTACACCACTCTCGACCTGCACCTGCAGGCCATCGCCCAGCGGGCCCTCGAGCGGGGCCTGGACAACGTCCAGGACATGATCAAGAAGCGGACGACGAAGACCGTCCAGGGCTCTCTCATCGCCATCGAGCCCCTGAGCGGCAAGGTCGTGGCCATGGTCGGGGGACGCTCCTACGGGTCGAGCCAGTACAACCGGGTGACGCAGGCCCGGCGCCAGCCCGGGAGCACCTTCAAGCCCTTCGTCTACCTCGCCGCCTTCGAGGCGACCTTCGAAGACCCCAGCCTGCCACCGATCACGCCAGCCACCGTCGTCGAGGACGCGCCCGCGGTCTTCTTCTACGAGGACAAGGAGTACATCCCGGAGAACTACGAGGACAAGTACTTCGGTTTCGTGACGCTGCGAAAGGCCCTGGCCAGGAGCCTCAACGTCGCCACCGTGAAGGTGGCGGAGATGGTGGGCTACGACCGCATCGCGCGGTTGTGGACGGAGAAGCTGGGCAGCGGAGCCCCCATCGAGCCCTATCCCGCCGTCGCTCTCGGGTCGTTCGAGGTGACGCCCTACGAGATGGCCACTGCGTACAACGTCCTCGCCAGCGGCGGCTACAAGATCGAGCCGGTGACCGTTCTCCGCGTGACCGACGACGGCGGCCGGGTGCTCGAGCAGCACTACGCGCCCGTTCCCGAGCGGGTCATTCGCGAGGAATCGGCCTTTCTCATCACCAGCATGCTCCAGAGCGTGATGAACGAGGGCACCGGCGCCGGGGCGCGGAGGAGGGGCTTCACCGCCGAGGCCGCGGGCAAGACCGGAACCACCAACGACTACCGTGACGCCTGGTTCAGCGGCTACACCCCGGACCTGCTGTGCATCGTCTGGGTTGGATTCGACGACAACACCCCGGTCGGGCTCTCCGGGGGCCGGGCGGCGCTGCCGATCTGGGTGGACTTCATGAAGGCCGCCCTCAACGGCAAGGAGCCGGTCCCCTTCACCGTGCCCGCGGAGAACGTCACCTTCGTCGAGATCGACCGGGACACGGGCCTGCTCGCGGGCCCCTACTGCCCGGAGACCCGCACCGAGGCCTTCATCGCCGGCACCGAGCCGCGGGTGTTCTGCCAGGCCCACACCGGAGGGTGGTACCGGGCCCCCGAGCCCGTGGTGGTGGGCGACGGCCAGCCCGAGGGCACGCCTCGCCCTTGACCCCGCCGGGGGCGCGGTTTACCCTTCATAGCTCGAGCGACGGGCGCTTAACTCAGCGGTAGAGTGCCACCTTCACACGGTGGAAGTCGCAGGTTCGAATCCTGCAGCGCCCACCATCGTCTCCTTCTCCCCAGGGCCATCGCGTGACACGCCAATCCGACACCGGCGCCCACGCATCGGCCGCGCCATCCCCCCGGCGCTCATATCGCTACTACGACCTCGTCATGGCGGCGTTCGTCACGGTGCTGCTGTGCGCGAACGTCATCGGAGCGGCGAAGGTCGCGGAGATCGGCGGCTTCGTCTTCGGGGCCGGCGTCCTGTTCTTCCCCATCAGCTACGTCTTTGGCGACGTTCTGACCGAGGTCTATGGCTACGCCCGGGCCCGCAAGGTGGTGTGGGCGGGCTTCGGCGCCCTCGCCTTCGCGTCGTTCATGAGCTGGGCCATCCTCGCCTTCCCCCCGGCGGAGGGCTGGCCTCACCAGGGCGCCTACGAGACCGTCTTCGGGTCGACGCCGCGAATCGTCCTCGCCTCGCTCATGGCCTACTTCTCCGGGGAGTTCTGCAACTCCTACGTGCTGGCGAAGATGAAGCTCGCGTCGGAGGGCCGTCAGCTCTGGACCCGCACCATCGGGTCCACCATCGTCGGCGAGGCGGTCGACTCGGCCATCTTCTACCCGGTCGCCTTCTTCTGGGTGTGGGAGCCCGAACTCCTCTGGCGCGTGATGGTGAGCAACTACCTGCTCAAGGTGCTCTGGGAGGCGCTGATGACCCCGTTCACCTACCGGGTCGTGAACTTCCTGAAGCGCGCCGAGAGCGAAGACTACTTCGACCGCGACACGAACTTCACGCCGTTCTCTCTTCAGACCTGACGCGCGTCAATCGAAGGCGGTGGGGAGAGCCGGGTCGCGGTGGTGGGCGAAGGCCAGGGCGACCTGGCTCGGGGTCGTCCGGTCCCGGTCGAGGACGAGCCCCCCGATGGCATCCTCGGTGAAGAACCCGACGTCGTCGATCTCGTGGCTCGTGGCGGGCTCACCCCCCTCGAGCCGGCACCCGATCAGGACCTTGTACGTGTAGTCGAGGGACGGCGGGTGCTCGTGGCGCGCCTTGTCCAGGAACGCGAGGACCTTCTCGGCATGGACCTCGTACCCGCTCTCCTCGAGGGTCTCGCGCTCGGCGGCCACGCTCGGGGTGTCGCCCACGTCGGCCCAGCCGCCGGGAAACGTCCAGCCCTTCGTGCGTCGCTCGCGCACGAGGAGCAGCTCGTCCCCGCGGAACACCACCGCCCGCACGTCCACCTTCGGGGTCGGGTACCCGACATCGGAGGCGAACACCGCCCGCACCTTCTCGGCGTCTTCCTCCAGGCCGGCGGAAGACATCTCCACGGAGATCTCGCGCAGGAGCTCGTACCGCTCCCGGTCGAACGGGTCCTCGGCGTAGGTGAGGCCGGTCTGGGCGATCGACTGGATGCGCTGGGCCCAGCGCAGCCAGTCGGGCCGCCGGTCCGCGTCCCCGCTCACGGCGCGGTGGCCACTTCGGTCGTCGCTCGGCGGGCGAGGGCGAGCTCCTCCTCAATCACCTGGGCGAAGGCCTCGAACGGCTGTGCCCCGGTGAGAGGCCGCCCGTTGATGAAGAAGGCCGGGGTGCCCGAGACCCCCAGCCGGGCCCCCGCCTCGGTGTCTCTCTCCACCACGGCCGCGTTGCGGCTGGAGTCGAGGCACTGCGCGAAGGCCCCGGCGTCGAGGCCTACCGCCGCCGCGTGCTCCTTCAGGTCCGCCGGCTGCAGCTGGCCCGCGCTCTCCCACAGCCGATCGTGCATCTCCCAGAACTTGCCCTGCTCGCCGGCGCAGGCCACGGCCTCCCCGGCCTTGGGTGCCTGGTCGTGGAAGGACAGCGGGAAGTGGCGGAAGGCAAAGCGCACGTCGTCTCCGTAGACCTGGCGCACCCGGTTGACCGCGGGGCGGGCGCGCACACAGAAGGGGCATTGGAAGTCCGAGAACTCGACGATGGTGACCGGAGCGTCGGGCCGGCCGCGCAGCGGGGCCTCTCCGGTGTCGACCGCCACCCGGAACGGCTCGAGCAGCACCTCCACCGGGTACTTCGCGCTCAGCTCCTGGGCGAGAGCGGCACGACGCTCACGCTGCCGCTGGCGACCAAGCCCCTCCACGATCTGGGGGATGGCTTCCGCCTCGGTGGTGGTGCCGAACCGGGCCCGGTTCGCCTCGTAGAAGGACCTGGCCTCCTCGGGGCTCACCTGGGCCTTGTCGGTGATCTCGATCCGAGTGAGCTCGTCGGCGCTCAACCCGCGGGCCTCGGCCTCGCGCTGGACGAGCACCGTGGCGATCAGCTCCTCCAGGGCACCGCGGCGCAGCTGATCCTCCCGCATTCGCAGCTCCATCAGCTGTCCCTGGATCGCCGCGTCCAGGACGTCGGACGGGATCGGCGTGCCATCGACGATGGCGACTGCGCCGGTCTCCCCCCCGGCAGCACGGGCGACGGCCGGTCCGGACAGGACCGTCGCGATGAGGGCGGCGAGGCCGAGTCTGAGTCTCATGCGTCTCCTTAACTGTGTCTCGCGCCGCCGTCGGCGTGCCGCCGGCGAGGCTGCCGAAGCTCACGGCTCGATGCTCCACCATGGTACACCGCGGCGGTGAGGGGCCCGGAGTTGGTACCATGGGGTCATGGCAACCGGCACCCACACCTGGAGCTGTCCGACCTGCGGCCGGCGCGTGCCCCGACGGATGGGGACCTGTCACTGCGGCACGACCCGGGAGCGGGCGGAAGCTGTGGCCGCCGGCGGGGCCGAGGCCTCGCGCGCCCCGCGCCCGGCCTCGCGGGCACGCCGCCCGAGCCGGGGACGGAGTGCCCCCCTGCCCCGCGACGTCAAGGCCATCCTCGCCGGGATGGCCCTGGTGGCGGTGGCCGCCGTCGGCTGGCTCGCCGTCGGGCCCCGCCCCGAGCCGGTCGCCCCCGTGCTCGGATTCGTCGATCCCGGCCCTCCGCCCGCGCCGACGCCGGCGCCACCCCCGACTCCGGCGTTCAAGCTGCCCTGGTGGAAGTGACCCTGCGCCGACTCGCGGCGCTCGGCCTGTACCTCCTCGTCGTCGCCTGCTTCTTCGAGCTGAGCTCGCGAGCAGCCCTGTCCCGCAAGGACCTGTTCCGCCGCATCGCCGGGGTCGACGAGGCTTCGTCCCGACTCCGCTGGGCGAGACGCGAGAAGCAGGGCCGGAAGCTCGTCCAGCCCTTCGACGTCTACCACCCCATCCGCGGCTGGACGCTGCGTCCCGGCCTCGACGACGTCCCGGTCTTCGGGGACGAGCGGCTGAGCTCGACCGCGCGGGGCTACCGGGGTCGACGGGATGTCCCGGCGACGAAGCCCCCGGGGCGAATGCGCGTCGTGGCCCTGGGCGACTCCTTCACCTTCGGCGAGGGCGTCGGCGACGAGGACACGTGGGTCCACCAGCTGGGAGTGCTCCACCCGGCCATGGAGCCGGTCAACCTGGGCGTCCACGCGTACGGGCACGACCAGATGCTGCTGACGCTGCGCGAGGAAGGCCCGTGGCTCCAGCCGGACCTGGTTCTCGTGGGCTTCGTGCACATCGACCTCGAGCGGAACCGGACGGCCTTCTTCGACTACGCGAAGCCGCGCTTCGATCTCGAGGGGCCGTCGCTCGTCCTCCACAACGTCCCCGTGCCCACCCCGGACGAGCTCCGGGCCCGGGAGCCATGGCGATCGAAGTTCGTCGACCTTCTCTCGATGCTCCATGCCCGCATCCGCGACCGGACCGGCCTCGAGGCGAAGGCGCGGGCCGCCCTGGGAAAGGCCCTCCTCACCGCGATCAACGACACCGCGCGGGAGATGGGGGCGGTGACGGTCTTCGTCTACCTTCCCATTCTCGACGAGATCGGCGCCGCCGACCCGTCGCCCGGCGAGAGCTTCTTCGATGCCACCTGCAATGACGCGGCCCTCACCTGCGTCAACCTCCGGCCGGCCTTCCACCGGCGGGTTCTGAGCGGCCAGCACCTGCGGAGGCGCGGCCACTGGGGCCCCACCGAGCACCGTGCGGCCGCCGAGGACCTGGTCCGTGTCCTCACCGAGCGAGGGGTCGTTCCCGAGTCTTGAACGGGGGGCTTGAGCGGGGGGTCAGGTCCTGCATTTTGCATCGGGACGCCCGGAAGGGGGCGCGACGCAAAACGCAAGACCTGACCCCGTTCTAGTGGAGGTCGGTGACCACGTACAGGTCGGACAGCCGCCGCATGAGCGAGTAGGCCCAGGCGTCACCAGACTGCGACACTACCACCCGGGAGAGCCCTAGCACCCCGGTGCGGTCGCGAGGCGCGAGCTCGGCCACGCGCTCGACCTTCCCGCTGTCCGCGCCCACGCGCCACAGGACCTCGGGGATCTTCTCCTGCCGCTCCCGGAAGTAGACCCGGTCCTCGCGGTCCCAGGACACCGGGTACCACTCGGCCTTGGCACCGGCGAGAGGGCGGGGGTCGCCCTCCGCGGTGTCGTAGACGCAGTGCGTCTTCCGATCGGGGCACCGTGCCACGAAGCGCTGACCATCGGGGGAGAACGTGTTGTGGTACAGCATCACCCCCTCGGGGAGGGGCAGGGGGCGCGGCTCTCCACCATCGGCATCGAGGAGCCACGTCGCCCACACGCCCGACTCGTCCCGCGTGGTGACGTACAGCGTCCGGCTGTCGGGGAGCCAGCCGGCGGTGACGTGCGCGGCCCCCCCCGGGATCTCGACGCGCCGAGGCTGCCCCGGGCCAGTGGGGACGATCTGGACGTGGTCGGGGTCGTGCACGGGGATCATGAGCGCCCACTTGGCGTCGGGGGAGAGGCTCGTCCCCCGGCCGGGGCCGAGCTTCACCGGCAGGGACCCGTCGGTGGGACGGAGGAAGGACGTGTAGCGCGGGCCGCCGCCGTCGCCGCTCTCGACCAGGAGCAGCATGGAGCCGTCGGCCGAGAGGCCCTCTGCGGCGGACACATCGAGCCACGACAGCTCGTGGGCCTGCGCCTCGCCCTCGCGTCGGAAGAACGTCTCCGCGGTGAGGCCGGTGCGCTCGAGAAGCACCCGGCCGTCGGGGGCGATGTCGTGGATCACGAGGCGGCCCATGGCCGCGTGGATCCTCCTGACGCTGCCGTCGAGGGCGAGGGCGTGCAGCTCGCTCTTGGCCCCCACCCGCGCGGCAGTGAACCAGACCTCGGTGCCGTCCGGAGTCCACGCGAGCCCGTCGAGGCTGCTCCAGGGCCCGGACTCCACGAGCCGCTCGCCGGTGCGGTCGAGGATCGTCACCTGCCCCCGGTCGTCCCCAACGATCGGGTGCACGGCGAGGGCCAGCCTCTCCCCGTCGGGCGAGAGGCGCAGGCGGCTCACGCGGGGGGTCTCCCCGAGGGGCTGGCCGATGGGGTACTCGAGGCGGAGGGCACGCTCGTGGTGACGCACGACCGCGAACTTCGAGGTGTCGGCGGTCCAGTCGGCCGCCAGGACCTTCTTCGAGACCTCCCTCGGCGGCCCCCCGGCCAGGGGGGCCCGCTGGAGCACGCCCTCGCGCAGGAAGGCCACCTCGGAGGCGGAGGCCGCGACGATCTGGGCGTAGCCGAGCTCCAGCGGCCGGCTCTCCAGGGCCCCGCTGTTCACGATCTGCATGTCCCAGGGATGGCCCTCCCAGGAGGCCACGTACACGACGTCCTGCTCGGGACCGAAGCGGGCCGAGGTGACGGCGCCCCGGTTGAAGGTGATCCGCTGGAACCCGGGCTGGGCCGGCTGTCCCGCCGCGTGGCCGCCGACACGGTACGCGACGGCCGCCGAGCCCAGGACCACCGCGGCCACGACCAGGCCCAGAGCCACCGTCCTCCAGCGTGGCTCGCCCCCTTCGGCCGGAGCCGGGAGGGTCTCGAGCGCCTCGTGAGCGCCGTCCCCGTTGGACGGCTCGTCCGGAACCGCCCGCGGCCACTCGTGCACGGTCGCTGGCGGGACGACCCTCTCCACCGAACCGCCCACCCAGCGGTACCCGCGGCGGGGCAGAGTCTCGATGTACCGCGGGTTGAGGGCGCTGTCACCGAGGGCGGTCCGGATCTGTCGAATGCAGAAGTTCAGCGACTGCTCGAAGTCGACGAAGGTGCCGGCGGGCCAGACCCTCGACTGTATCTCGTCGCGGGTGACGACCTCACCGGGGTGGTCGGCGAGGAGGGCCAGCACCTTGAACGGCTGCGGCTGGAGGCGAACCAGGCTCCCGTTCCGGCGCAGCTCGCCGCTGCGCATGTTCATCTCGAAGGCGCCGAAGCGGAAGGCGTGGACCTCCGCCTCCTGGCGCTCCCGCGATCTGGGTTCCACCGCCATTCCAGTTGTGCCCCGCTCCGGACCGGGCGGTCGGATGTCCACCCGCTTGGACGCTCGGTGCATAATGCGCCCTTCGGCCGGAGGACACCCTCACATGAACAAGACGATGCTCGCCGCCGTTCCGTTCCTCGGAATCATCGCATTTCTCCACTCCTGCTCGGCGAGCGCCGAGGACCCCGCCCTCGAGCGAGCTCACCGACTGCTGAAGCAGCACCCGGTGATCGACGGGCACAACGACCTGCCCTGGACCATCCGCGGGAAGACCGAGGGCCTCGGGGACGTGGAGGCCTACGACCTGCGGGGCCCCACGAGCGGGCAGACCGACCTCGGGCGGCTCCGCGCGGGCGGGGTGGGAGGGCAGTTCTGGTCGGTCTACGTGCCCCCGAGCGACACCGGGTCGGCCCGCGTCCAGCTGGAGCAGATCGATCTGGCCCGGCGCATGATCGCCCGGTACCCGGAAGAACTGGAGCTCGCGACGACGGCGAGCGACGTCGCCCGCATCATGAGGGAGGGTCGCGTGGCCTCCCTCCTCGGCATCGAGGGAGGCCACGCCATAGAGAACTCCCTGGGCGCGCTGCGGGCCTACTCCGACCTGGGGGTGCGCTACATGACGCTCACCCACAGCGCCAGCCTCGACTGGGCCGACTCGTCCGCCGAGAAGCCCCGCCACGGCGGTCTGACTCGCTTCGGAGAGGAGGTCGTTCGGGAGATGAACCGCCTCGGGATGCTGGTGGACCTCTCCCACGTGTCGGCGGCGACGATGGAGGACGCGCTGAGGGTGTCCGAGGCGCCGATCATCTTCTCCCACTCGTCGGCCCGGGCGGTGTGCGACCACCACCGCAACGTGCCCGACGAGATCCTCCGCAAGCTGCCGGAGAACGGTGGGGTGGTGATGATCACCTTCGTCGCCGCCTTCATCTCGCCCGAGTTTGCGGAGGCCAGCAGGCCCCTGTGGCAGGAGTTCGACGAGCGATCGAAGGGGCTCACGACGCCCCAGGAGCGCCACGCGCTCTGGCTCGAGCTCAAGGCCCGCATGCCCGACATCCCCGTCACCCTCGGAGAGGTGGCGGACCACGTCGAGCATGCCCGGAGCGTCGCCGGGGCCGACCACATCGGCCTCGGCGGCGACTACGACGGCAACGACTCCTGGCCGGAGGGGCTGGAGGACGTCTCGGGCTACCCGAAGCTCTTCGCCGAGCTGATCCGGCGTGGGTGGAGCGACGCGGATCTGGCGAAGCTCTCGAGTGGCAACATCCTCCGGGTGATGAAGGAGGCGGAGGAGGTGTCCTCGAGGCTGAAGCGGGAGCGGCCGGCCTCGACGGCCACGATCGAATCTCTGGACGGTGGGGTATAGTCGGAGTTTCGAGACCGGGAGATCGAGGGACACCCCCCTGTCTCCATGCCCGGGACGGGAGAGGGGTGTTTCCCCGCCTCTCCCGGATTTGGCAGGACGCGCGACGGGAGACAACAGTGAAGAGTCTCATCGACCGCCTGATCAACAAGCCTGAGTGGCAGCACTCCGACCCCGCGGTCCGGGCCGAGGCGGTCCTGCGGCTTCCCTCGGCCGAGCGCGAGGTCCTCCTCGGCATCGCCCGGGAGGACGCCGAGCCCCGGGTGAGACGGGCCGCGGCGAAGAAGCTGTCCGACCTCGAGACGCTCTCCGACCTGGCCCGCTCCGACGAGGACGAGGGCGTCCGTGACGAGGCCCTGTCGCGGCTGGTCCACCTGGCCGCCCACGCCACGGAGAGGGAGCACGGCATCGCGGCCCTCGCCACCCTGAGCGAGGCGCGGCACCTCGGGGTGGTGGCACGGTCGGCGGCCCTGCTGGCGGTCCGTGAGGCCGCGATCTCGGCCCTGAACGACCCGCGCGCCCTGGCCACGGTCGTTCGGGACGCCGAGGACGGGGCCACGCGCCTGCTGGCCCTCGGCCGGATCGACGACGGTCCCACCCTTCTCGCCCTCGCCCTCAAGTCCGACCAGAAGGCGGTGGCGGTCGGTGCAGTGGACCGCCTGGAGGACTCGGAGGGCCTTCGCCAGGTGGCCGACAAGGCCCGCGTCAGCGCCGCCGCGCGCCGCGCGCGGACGAGGCTGGAGGAGGAGGGGACGGCCGACAGCCCGACACCTGTCGCCCCGTCGACGGGGGACGAGCAGGCGGATCGGGAGGCCTACGAGCGCGCGCGCGCGGAGCAGGAGCGGGAGGCGAGCGAGCGGGCGCGGGCCGTGGACGCTCGCACCAGCCTGTGCGAGTCGGTGGAAGGGGCGGTCGGAGAGGCCGTCCCGGCGGCCCTCGAGCGGGCTCGGGTCGCCTGGGCGGAGGCCGCCCCGCTCGCCGGCCCCGAGGCCGAGGGCCTGGGGTCACGCTTCGAGGAGGCCCTCGCCGCCGCCGAACGCCGGCACCAGATCTGGCTCGCGGGCCTCGAGCGACGCGAGGAGCTGGCCTCGCTCGTCATGGAGGCAGAGAAGCTGGCCGCCGTAGAGGACCAGGGGCCGCTCCGCACGGCCTGGGGCGACGTCGAGCGAAAGTGGAAGGAACTTTCGGCCTCGGCCGACCAGCCGGATCTGCGGGCCCGCTTCGAGGAAGCCATCGGCAAGCACCACGCGCAACGAAGGGCCGCGCGCGAGGACCGTGTGAAGAAGAACCGCGAGAACCTGGCCCGGTTGGCTGCTCTCGCCGGGAGCGCCGAGGCACTCGTCGCGACGGAGCGGCCCTCGCTGCGCGACGCCGACCACATGTCGCGAGAGATCCGGTCGGCCCTCGACCACCCCGGCCACTTCCCCACCCGTCACGAGAGGGATGAGGTCCTCGCCCGCCTCGAGGCCGCTCGCAAGGCGCTCTACCCACGGCTGCAGCAACTGCGTGAGGACGCGGACTGGAAGCGGTGGGCGAACGTGTCGGCCCAGGAAGACCTGTGCGCCCACGCCGAGAGCCTCCTCGAGGAAAAGGATCTCGCCCGGGCCGCCCGCAAGCTCCGCGACCTCGATGCCCGGTGGAAGCAGGCAAAGGAGGCCCCGAAGGAGAGGGCCGACGAGCTCTGGACCCGCTTCAAGGCGGCGCGCGACGTGGTCAAGGAGCGCGTCGACGGGTACTTCGCCCAGCAGGCCGAGGAGCTCGCCGAGAACCTGCGCCGGAAGGAAGCCCTGTGCGAGAAGGCCGAAGAGCTGGCCGAGTCGGCCAGCTGGGTGAAGACCGGGGACGAGCTCCGAGCCCTCCAGGCGGAGTGGAAGAAGATCGGGCCGGTCCCGCGGGCCCAGTCGCGCAAGATCTGGGATCGGTTCCGCAAGCCCTGCGACCACTTCTTCACGCGGTGGCACGAGCACCGGAACCAGCGGAGCCAGGAGTGGGCCAGAAACCTGGCCCGCAAGGAGGAGCTCTGTGCCAAGGCGGAAGCCCTCCAGGACTCGACCGACTGGGAGGCCACCGCCGGCGAGCTCAAGCGGCTGCAGACCGAGTGGCGAGAGATCGGGGCGGTCAAGAAGAGCCGCTCGGAGGCGGTCTGGAAGCGCTTCCGGGCCGCCTGTGACCACTTCTTCGACCACTACAAGCACCGCGACTCCCTCGCCCTCGAGGAGGTGAAGGAGACGCGGGAACGCCTGTGCGCCGAGCTCGAAGAGGTCCTCCCCGCCGAGGGCACGGAGGCGACTCCGCCCGATGATCTCGTGGCGCGGGTTCAGGCGGCCCAGACCGCCTGGCGCCAGGCCGGGGAGCTCCCTCGCGACATGATGGCCCCGCTCGACGAACGGTTCGCCCGGGTGCGGGATCGGCTCGTCGAGCTCTTCCCCGAGGCCTTCGCGGGAACGGAGCTCGATCCCGAGGCCAGCCGGCGCAAGGCCGAGAAGCTGGTCGAGCGGGTGGAGAACCTGCTGAGCGACCTCGCGCCGGACGGTGGAGCGCAGACCATCCAGACCACGGAAGAGCTCGCGGCACGGCTTCGCGACGCCCTGGCCGCCAACACCATCGGCGGGAAGGAAGCCCAGGAGGCGCGCTGGCACTCGGCCACGAGCGAAGTCGAGTCGGCCCAGGCCTCCTGGCGACACCTGGGACCCATGCCCGGCGCCGAGGGGACGGCCCTCGCCGAGCGGTTCGAAAGCGCCTGCCGGCGGTTCTTCGAGCAGCGGCCGCGCCCGGAGCGCCCCCCGCGTCCCGAGCGGCCCCGCGGGGGGTCGGGACGCCGCCCGCGTCGGCGCGAGTAGGAGTCCTGGAGGAGCCGCAGCCGGGGCGTGGTCCCCACCGGGCCCCGGGCCGAGCGAAGATGGGCTCATGAGCTCTCGGGCGCCGTCGACGGGCCGGACGAGCGACCGCAAACCCGTGATGCGCGCTCGGCGGGGCGACGTGTTCGAGCTCTTCGTCCTGGCCCCCGACCCGCGCGCCGAAGCCGCCACGCTGATGGCGTCCTTCCGCAACGCCCGGGTCCTCGTGCCGTTCCCCCGGGGTGGAGGAGAGGCCGGGGCCCGGTGGCAACGGATCATCGGCGCCCACGAGCGGACCCTCGCGGTGCTCGAGGGGCGGGCCCCGGGCCGCTCGCTTCCCCACGGCCGCGAGCTGCGGGCCTGGGGACGGGACCTCTTCGAGGCGCTCTTTCCCGGAGACGTGCGCCGGCTCTACGACGTGGCCCGGTCGCTCCAGCCCGACGGCGTCCTCGACCTCGTTTTCACCTCGATGATCGACTGGGTGGCGGACAAGCCCTGGGAGCTCGCCTGGGATCCCTCCCGGCGTGTGTTCATCGCCACCTCCGACGCCAACTTCGTGCGAAACGTCTTCACCGCGGTCCCCGCGGAGGTCCGCCAGCGTCGCCGGGAACGACTCCGCATCCTGGTGGCCACCGCCCAGCCGCGGGGCACCGCTCCGCTCGCGGCGAAGCAGGAGGCCGCACTCGTGCGACGGGGATTCCGGCCCCTGGTCGAGGCCGGCCTCGCCTCGGTGAGCGTTCTCTCCCGGGCCACGCCCCAGTCGCTCCACCGCCGACTGAGCCACCAGGCGGTTGACGTGCTCCACTACGTCGGGCACGGGGCCTGGAACGAGGAGGCCGGCGAGGGTTGCCTCTTTCTCGAGGACGGGAGGGGCCGGCCCAAGCCCGTGGACGCGGCCTCCTTCCGCCAGATCGTGGGACGACGCGGGACCGACCTCGTCTTCCTCAACGCCTGCGAGAGCGGCCGGGGAGGCCGCGTGGACTTCAACCGGGGGGTGGCCCCGGCCCTCGTGGCCGCGGGCATGCCGGCAGTGGTTGCCAACCAGTACTCGGTGCTCGACACCGCCGCCCTCACCTTCGCCCGGGAGTTCTACGCCGCCCTCGCCCACGGGCGCCCGCTGGGCGACGCCTCCCGGGAGGCCCGGGTGGCCCTCGGCCACGAGATCGGCGCGGAGGCCCTCGACTGGGGGGTGCCGGTGCTGTTCGCCCGCGACCCCGCCGCCACGCTTCGCGCTCCCCGCGCGGCGGCACGGCGAGTCCAGAAGGCCAGGGCCAAACGTTGACGCGAGCAGCGGCCGGACCCCTCCTGCTGGCTCTCGTTCTCCGCCTCGTCCCGGTCCTTCTCGCGGACCGCGTCGTGGTCGACGTCGAGCGCTACCAGCGCGTGGGCCGCCACCTCCTGGACGTCTCCCCGAACCCGTACGAGACGAAGCGCCTCTACCCCTACCCGCCCCTCTGGGCCCCGTTCGAGGCCGGGGCGGAGTGGCTGTCCCGGCACGGCTTCGGCTCCTTCGCGATCGACGTCAAGCTGCCGGTCCTGTTCGCCGACCTGCTGATCGTGACCGCGCTCGTGGCCGCCGGGCGGGCCGGACGGGCCCCGCCGGCCGCGGCCTGGATCTACGCCGCCCACCCGGTCAGCGTGCTCGTCACCGGCTTCCACGGCCAGTTCGACTCGATCGCTCTCCTCTTCGTGCTCCTGTCCCTCGACGCCCTCGCCCGCCGGCGACGCGACGCGTCCGCGCTCCTCCTCGCCGCGGCGATCGGGACGAAGTCGTTCCCCGTGCTCCTCGTCCCCTTCCTCGCCTTCGCCGGGGCGGCCCCGCGGGGCAAGGCCCTCCGATACACCGTCCTCGCCACCGTTCCCGTGGCCCTGCTCCTCCTGCCCTTTGCTCTCGCCGACCTCCCCGCGCTGCGGCGAGAGCTCCTCGCGTACTCGGGGATCGCCGACTTCGGCTGGACGGGATTCGTCCGCGGGGTCACCTGGCTGACCACCGGCGACCTGGCGAGAAGCGAAGCGCGCTTCTGGCCAGTGGCATCGGTGGCGTCCAAGACGCTCTTCCTCGCCGCCTGGGGCGCTCTCGTCCTGGCGACTCGCCGGGGCTGGCTCTCCTTCACCCCGGCCCGGGCCAGCCTCGTCACGTTCGTGGCCTTCAACGTCTTCTACGGCGCGCTGAGCGCCCAGTACCTGCTGTGGGTCGTGCCCCTGGCGGTGCTGTGGCCCGGCCGCGCCCTCGTCTCGCACGCTGCGGCGGCGACCGTCGGCCTCGTCGGCTTCTACCTCTTCCTGGCGCCGGGAGTGCTCCTGGCGGAGCCGCTCGCGGGAGCGTCCGCCCTGTGGGCGGGCCGGCTCTGGGTCGTCGGGACCGGGGCCACGCTCCTGGTGTCCGTGGCCTGGCTCGTTGGGCTGGTGCGCGAGGGCCACGCCGCCGCTCGCGCGGCGACCGCCTGACCGTCTCAGGTCTTCCGGGCGGCCACCGAGGCCACGTGGGACCCGTCGAACTCGCCCTCCCTCTCCCGCACGACCTCGAGGGGCGCCACCAGCCGCGGCAGCTCGCCCGGCTCCAGCAGGTGCTCGGGCCTCGAGGGCCGTCCGTGCCGCTCTCCGTGCTCCTTCGTGAAGGTCTCGTAGAGAAGGATCCCCCCGGGCCGCAAGGCCCGCAGGAGCGAGGGGAAGAGGGGACGGTGGAGGTAGTTGAAGACCAGGATCAGCTCCCACTCGCCGTCTCCGAGGTCGACTCGCCCGTCCTCGAGGTCCGTCACCTCCGCATCCAGGGGGAGGCGCAGGCGACGGGCGAGAGCGTTGAGCCGCTCCACCCGGCCCTCATCGCGATCCACGGCCCTGACCATGGAGCCCGCGGCGGCGAGGAACAGGGCGTGGCGGCCCCGCCCGCACGCCACGTCGAGGGTGCGCGCGCCGGGGGACACGAGGGAGGTGCAGGAGACGAGCCACGAGGATGGGCCCGCCGGCGGCGACGGCCTCCGGTCGCGGCTCCCTTTCCACTCCTGCAGGCCCCGGTTGAGGACATGCAGGTTCCCGACCCCCGCCTCGCTGAGACGCCGAACGGCCCGGCGGGCGCGCACCCCATCCGAGCAGTAGACGATGAGCTCCCGCCCGTCGTCCGGGAGAACGGCGGGGGCGGAGGACAGGACGGCGAGCGGCAGGAGCAGCGACCCGGGGATGTGTCCCTCGTCTTCGTGCTCGGGGGCGGTGCGGACGTCGACGGCCACCGCACCCCGCGCCAGGAGCGGCTCGGCCTCCGCCGCCGACAGCACCTGGAACGGCCGGGACGCGCGGTCTATAGTGCTGGGGGGCACGGAGCGGAATCATAAGGCCCGCCCGGGGGGAATCGAGTGCGGAGGATCACGGCGGGGGGCGAAGAGATCTCGCCGCCCGGTGCCCGCCGCCGCTCTCCGTGGCGGCCGGTGCTCCTGTCGGGCCTCGTCTTCCCAGGTCTCGGCCAGATCGTGAGCGGCCGCCCCTGGCGCGGGCTGGTGTACGGCCTGGGAAGCCTGGTGGTCCTGATCGCCGTCCTGCGCCGCGTCGCCCGGGAGACGCTGGCCCGGATGCCCGACGACCCCACCGCGATCGACCCCCTCTTCCCCTTCCGCCTGGCCCACGAGATCCAGGCCGACAACGCTGCCTTCTTCTTCTGGCTCACCCTCGTGCTGGTGGCCCTGTGGGTGGGCTCGGTCGTCGACGCCTGGCTCACGGTGCGGCCCTCCGAGGGCCGAAGGTGATGCGGCTCGTCGAGCAGTGCTCGCCGACAGCGACGGCCCGGGTGCGCGGGCGCCCATCCTATCCCTGGCGCGACGGGACCCAGGCCGTCGTCCGCCCGCCCACGGTGAGGAACGTGATGGGCTCGCCACGGGCGGTGTGGGCCCCGGGCTTGCGTCCCCACCGTCGGTGGAAGAGCCAGGTGCGGGGGAAGCGGGCGGAGTCGGCATCCACCGCGACCGCGCGCCGGACGATGTCGTGGAGCCGTGATCGGAGTCGGCCCACCTCCTCTCGCGAAAGGGACGACGCCGGGCGGCGCGGGTCGAGACCGGCCTGATACAGCACCTCGTCGGCGATCCAGTTGCCCACTCCGGCGAAGAGCGACTGGTCGAGGAGCACTGCCTTCACCGGTGCCCCGTGGCGCGCGAAGATCTCCACGATCTTCGGGGTTGGCGGAAGATCCTCGAGCACATCGAAGCCGAGGCCGGCGAGAGGAGCTTCCCCCTCCGGGTTACGCCGGAGACGGACGCGTCCGAGACGACGGGGGTCGGTGAAGACCAGACGCCGGTTGTCCTCGGCGGTGAGATCCAGCTTCCAGAAGCGCGGCCGCGGCTCGCCGGCGCGGCCGAGCCGGAACCCACCAGCCATCCCGAAATGGAACAGCAGGTGCGGGCGTTTGTCGAGCTCCATCCAGAGGTGCTTGCCCCGGCGCCGCACCGCCACGACCTCCCGACCGCGAAGGGCGACCAGGCGGCGTGGGCTCGTCCCTTCGAACACGATGGGGTCGGGTGCCACGGAAACCGCGGCGAGATGGCGACCGACGAGCTGACGCTCGGCGCGGCGGCGGGCGGCTTCGACCTCGGGCAGCTCGGGCACGGGGAAGGAGAGGGTGGCTCAGGGCTCGGCCGGGGGCTCGCCGGCCCGATAGAAGATCACTGTCGCCTTCTCGACCGTGGCCAGGCCCTCCTGCACCATCCCGTCGAGAACCGGAAGGAACGCCTGGATCTTGTCCTCGGCGTCCACGATCTCGATCAGGATCGGCAGGTCCTCCGAGAGGCGGAGGATGCGACTCGTGTGGATGCGGCTGTGGGCCCCGAAACCCTCGAAGCCGCGGAAGACGGTGGCCCCGGCCAGCCCGTGGTGGCGAGCCTCCTGGACGATGGCCTCGAACAGCGGCTTGCCGTGCCAGCGGTCGGACTCGCCCACGAAGATGCGCAGCAGCTGCCCGTCGCGTGGAATAGTCATACGACCCCCCGTGCCACCATGATGCCCGCCCAGACCGCGGCCAGGCCGAGGAGGAGCTGACCCACGGCATTGGCCGCCGCGAGAACCTGGCTGCCCTCTCGCATCAGGCTCAACGTCTCGTAGCCGAACGTCGAGAAGGTCGTGTAGCCCCCGAGCACGCCCACCATCAGGAAGAGCCTCCCCGCGGGAGCGATGGGACCCCGCTCCTCCGTGAGCACGGCAAGGAGGCCGATGGCGAAGCAGCCGGTGACGTTGACCAGGAGAGTGGCCCAGGGGAACTCCGGCGAGACGACACGGGACACCAGCCCTCCGAGGGCGTAGCGCAGGGCTGCGCCCACGAACCCTCCGGCGCCCACGAGCAGCGTGCGGACCCACTCCGACATGGGCGGGAGTGTCACCCGCCTCCTCGCCGCGATCAAGTCCCACGGGCCAGGCGGTCTTGACATGAGATCCCGCCGAGCAGAGAGTTAGCCTGCCTATTGGCGGCTCGTCCATGGCACTGCCCCGGTATTGCTCCCACTGTGCGGCGCCCCTGCCCGGCGCCCCCCCCGTCACGTGTCCTTCGTGTGACACGAGCCACTGGCTCGACGCGAAGCCATGCGCGGGCGCCCTCGTGACTCGAAACCAACGCCTGCTGCTCGTCCGGCGCGCCCACGAGCCGTGGCGGGGCCACTGGGACATCCCCGGGGGCTTCTGTGGGCCGCGGGAGCACCCGGCGGACGCCGCCGCCCGCGAGGTGCGAGAGGAGACGGGGCTCGTCGTCCGGATCGGGGGCATCCTCGGCCTGTGGATCGACACCTACTCCCCGGACGACGCGGGCAAGGTGACGCTGAACATCTACTTCCACGCGACACCCGAGGGTTCGGCGGAGACCCGCATGGACCCCAACGAGGTGGCCGAGATCGCCTGGTTCGCTCCCCTCGAGCTGCCCTCCGGGGTGGCATTCCCGCGTCACGTCCCGGCGGTCCTGCGCGCGTGGAAGAACGCCGCCCGGAAGGGTCAATCGACAACGCTCGCGCCCGACCGCGCGGTCCCCGCGGCGCGCGGCGTGTAGCCTCGGGCACCTCGTTCCACGATGCATGAGGAGGACCGCGCTTGAGCGATCTCGTCTTCTCCGACCTGCGCGCCTTTCTCGAGCAGCTCCGGCGTGATCGTGACCTCGTCGTGGTCGAGTCCGCCGTCGACGCGCGGCTCGAGGCGGCGGAGATTCACCGCCGGGTCATCGCCACGGGGGGGCCGGCGCTTCTGTTCACGAACGTGCGCGGGGCCGAGGTCCCCCTCGTCACCAACCTGTTCGGCACCGCGCGTCGGGCGGAGCTGGCGTTCGGAGCCCGGCCCGGGCGTCTGGTCAGACGACTGGTGGACGTGGCGGAGACGGCGCTGCCCCCGACCCCCGGAAAGCTCTGGGCGGCGCGCGACCTGGCCCGCGAGGCGCTGCGCATCGGCTTGAGGCAGCGCGGCGGCGGGCCGGTGAAGGAGTTGGTGACGAGCGACGTCCGCCTCGACCGCCTCCCCGCCCTCACGTGCTGGCCCGAGGACGGCGGGCCCTTCCTGACTCTCCCGCTCGTCTACACCGAGGACCCCGGGGGGAAGGGGAGCAACCTGGGGATGTACCGCCTCCAGGTGCACGACGCCTCAACCACCGGCATGCACTGGCAGATCGGCAAGGGCGGAGGCTTCCACCACTCGGTGGCGGAAGGGCGCGACGCCCCGCTGCCCGTCACCGCCTTCCTCGGGGGACCGCCCGCCCTCGTCCTGGCCGCGATCGCGCCGCTTCCCGAGAACGTGCCCGAGCTCCTCCTCGCCTCCCTCATCGCCGGCCACCGGCTCGAGCGGTGCCCCGGTCCCGGGCCCCATCCCCTCCTCGCCCAGGCCGAGATCGCCCTCGTCGGACACGTCCCCCCCGGCGTCCGGCACCCCGAAGGGCCTTTCGGCGATCACTACGGCTACTACTCCCTCCGACACGACTACCCGATCTTCCGGGTCGAGCATCTGTGTCGACGACGCGACGCGATCCTCCCGGCCACCGTGGTGGGCAAGCCGCGGCAGGAGGATCTCTTCATCGGCGATCTGCTCCAGGAGCTCCTGGCTCCGTTGTTCCCCCTGGTGATGCCCGCGGTCGTCGACCTCTGGTCGTACGGCGAGACCGGGTATCACTCGCTCGCGGCGGCGGTGGTCAAGGAGCGCTACCGGCGCGAGGCCATGGTGTCGGCCTTCCGGATCCTGGGCGAGGGGCAGCTGTCGCTCACGAAGTTCCTGCTCGTCACCGACCAGCCGGTGGATCTCCGGGACTTCCCGGCGACGCTGGAGCACGTCCTCGCCCGCACGAGCTCCGAGACCGACCTCTACGTCCTGTCCAACCTCTCCATGGACACGCTCGACTACACCGGCCCGTCGGTGAACGAGGGCTCGAAGGGCGTCTGGCTCGGCCTCGGTGATCCGGTGCGGGAGCTGAAGAGGGAGTTCCATCCGCCGGTGCCGCCGCCCCCGGAGGTGACCGACGTGCGGGTCTTCTGCGGAGGTTGTCTCGTCGTGGGGGGACCGCCGGCGAGCGAGGACCCCGAGGCGGCCGCCCGGATCGCGGCGCACCCCGCCTTCCGGGAGTGGCCGCTCCTCGTCCTCACCGACGAGCCGGGGCGGGCGGCGGCGAGCCCCACGAGCTTCCTGTGGACCACCTTCACCCGCTTCGAGCCGGCGGCCGACCTCCACGCCTCGTCGACCCGGGTGGTGCGCCACCACGTCGTCCACGAGCCGCCGGTTCTCATCGACGCGCGGCGCCAGCCCTCGTTCCCGAAGGAGGTCTCCTGCGACCCGGAGACCGCGGCCCTTGTCGACCGCCGGTGGCGCGAGTACTTCCCCGGGGGAAACGTGGAGATGGGCGACTCCGAGGCCGCGCACGTCGGTCGCTGAGGGGACACCACGGCCCCTCCGGCGGACGGGAGCCCTCGGGCTCCCGGGGCCCCCAGGATCAGGGCAGGTAGCCGAGCGCCAGGGCCCGGAACGACTCCACCTGGTCGCTCTGCCAGGCTTCGTCGCGTCCCAGCTCCTCGGCCATGAGCGCGGCGACGCGGGGGGCGACCTCGCTGGCGGCCCGGGCATCCCAGAGGAGTGCGCGGCTTCGGCGGGCCAGGACGTCCTCCACGGTGACCGCCATCTCCTCGCGAGCGGCCCACACCACCTCACCGGCGTGGAGGGGGAGGTTCGGGTGGAGGCGGGCCTCGTAACCCGGGCGCTCACCGAAGAGGTCGCGGATGGCCGGGGCATCGGCGCCGTAGTGCTCGAGCTCGCCGAAGCTGCGGGCGTCCTGGTGGAATCCGTGGATCCGCAGGTCCCGGGTGACGCAGGGCCGCTCCTCCAGGCCGGCCAGGGTCGCGGCCTGATCGATCGTGTCCTCGGCCATCTTCCGATAGGTCGTCCACTTGCCGCCGGCGATGGTGACCAGACCCGAGCGGGCGATGAACAGGCTGTGATCGCGGGAGAGGGCGGCCGTCTCTCCTCCCTCCCCGCCGCTGGCCACCAGGGGCCGGATACCCGCGAAGGTGCTCAGGACGTCCTCCCGGCCGGGATTCTTCGTCAGGTAGCGGGCGGTGTGAGCGAGGAGGAACTCGATCTCCTCCTCGTGGGGACTCGGCTCGAGAGGCGCCTCGTCGACCGGGGTGTCCGTGGTCCCCACCACCACCCGGTCGTACCAGGGAATGGCGAACAGGACGCGGCCGTCGTCCGTGTGCGGCACCATGATGGCGCTGTCGCCGGGGAGAAAGGACTTGTCCAGGACGAGGTGGACGCCCTGGCTGGGCCGGATCATCGCCCGCGCCTCCGGGTCGTCCATGCGCCGCACCGTGTCGCTCCAGGCGCCGGTGGCGTTCACCACGACCCGCGCCTTGATCTCGAGATCCCCTCCTCTCAGGGTCTCCCGGGCGCGGGCCCCGGTGACGACGCCGTCGGCCTTGAGCAGACCCGTGACCTGCACGTAGTTGAGCAGCGTGCCTCCGAGCTCGACCGCGGTCTGGGCCAGGTTGATGGCGAGGCGTGCGTCGTCGAACTGGCCGTCGTGATAGACGACCCCCCCCCGGAGTCCCTTCGTCTCGATGGTCGGCAGCCGCTCGAGCGTCTCCTCCAGGGTCAGGTTGCGGGAGCTCCCGAAGCCGAGCTTCCCGGCGAGCATGTCGTAGAGGCGGAGGCCGATTCCGTAGAAGGGCGCCTCCCACCAGTCGTAGTTCGGGACCACGAAGGGCAGGTCGTGCACCAGGTGAGGCGCGTTCTGCCGGAGGAGGCCCCGCTCCTTGAGCGCCTCCAGGACCAGGGAGACGTTGCCCTGCTGCAGGTAGCGGACGCCGCCGTGCACGAGCTTGGTGCTCCGGCTCGAGGTGCCCTTGGCGAAGTCGCTCCGGTCGAGGAGGAGCGTGCGGTACCCCCGGGACGTCGACTCGATGGCGCAGCCCAGGCCGGTGGCACCACCCCCGACGATGAGCACGTCCCACGGGCGGCCCGGGTCCGCCGCCCGCGCGAGCATCGCCTGTCGATCCATCACGCCGATGCTAAGGACCAGGCCCCGACGAAGGCAAGCTCTCGTGGGAGACGCGGGAGCCGCCCTGCTCCCGCACCTCGACCACACCCTCGTCGGCGCGGAGGACGAGGCGGTCGCCGGTGCGGACGGCGTGGGTCAGACCCCGGACGTTGGTGACCGCCGGGAGCCCCATCTCGCGGAGGACGATCGAGCCGTACGAGAGGTCTCCCCCGACCTCGACGGCCACCCCGGCCACCCGGGCGAAGACCGGGAGCCACCCCAGATCCACGGCCCGGGCGACCAGGATCGTCTCGGACGAGATCAGACCCTCTGGAAGCCGGGCCGCGGGTTCGCCGAGGACCCACGCGCGGCCCTCCACCTCTCCCCTGGTCAGACCGATGCCCTCGAGCCGTCGGGGCAGGTCTTCCGCGGACTCGGGAGAGGGAGGCGAGTCGATGTCGTCGAGTCGGTGGAAGACGTCGGGCACGTCCAGGGCGCCGACGGCCTCGATCTCCGCATTCCGCGCACTCCAGAACGCCCCGTCCGGCCGGAAACCCTCCTCGAGGCGACGGGCCTCGTCAACGTCGAGGTCGAAGAGCGAGTGGACGGAGGGGAGCACGCCGTCCTCGACGAGCAGCCGCGCCCTTCTGAGGAGCACGCACCGCAGACGCTCGAAGCCGATCATGGCCGCCGAGCGGAGGCTCTCCCGGGCGCGAAGCGTCCGCTCCGCCTGCCAGGCTACCGGCCGGAGGAGGGCGGCCCGGAGTGACCGCCGGCGGGGGGTTGGCGGCCCGGGGGGAGCGGCGTCCAGGCTGCGCAGGAGCAGCTCCGGGGCCTCGCGGTACCTCGGCCGCGAGATGTCGCTCTCGTACACGCCTCGGTGCCCAAACCTCTCCAGCCACGACTCGATGGCCTGCCGCAGTCCGGGGTCCTCGGGAAGGAGGCCGGACTCCAGCTCGGCGAAGAGCTCGGGGCGGTCGGCGACCCGGGCCCGGAGCGCCACGAGCTCCTCGAGCATCTCCGTCCCGGTCGTGCGCCAGCCGCCGGCCACGTCGACCAGCGCCCCCGTTCGACGCAGCAGTGCCACGGGTCCGCTCATCGCCGCGGTCAGCGAGATCATCTCGGCAACGAGCGTGGTGTAGACCCAGCGCAGCTCGTCGAGGGTGTCGGCCAGGCGCGCCGGGGGCGACGACGTGCGGGCGAGGATCTTCTCCTCGGCGAGCCGCGCGGAGGACACGGACGACAGCTGGGCCTTCCCGAGCCGACCCAGCACCCGGGCGTTCGGGACCAGCCGCCGCGGCTGCAGACCGAAGTCGCGGTCGGCGGTTCCCCCGATCGAGTCGGTCACCAGCCGCGTGGGCAGGCCCCAGCGGCGCAGCATCTCGGTGAGGAGTGACAGGTTGAGGAGGGGTCGGCCGTAGAGCACCTCGACGAGCGGGCGGCCCTCGGGAAGGGCGGGGTCGAAGCGGCGGTAGTGGTCGAAGATCCCGGGGGCACACGAGGCGATGAGGCTGGCCATGAAGCGCGAGGGAGGGTCCGGCAGGATGTCGCGGTGGCTCGCGACGGTGAATGCCTCGTTGCGGGCGACCGCCTCCGTGGTCGGGCCAAGCTCGATGATCCAGACGCGCTGACCGTCGTCCGCCCACTCGACGACCCAGCCCCCGGGGCCGAACGCATGGCGCAGACACCGGAGCAGGTCCTGAAGGCGAGCCGCCACGGGATCCCGCTCCGTCGAACGCTCGCCCCGCCGGCGCTTCGGCAGGAGCAGGGTGACCGGCGCGTCCGGTCCCTCTTCGCCGCCGTCGGTGGTCCGGGCCTCGGTCACGTCGACGACGTCGTCTTCGTAGCCCGGCTCGGTGAAAGCGACGCCGGCGTACCGGGCCTGGACCATGTCCTGGACGACGAGGTCGCGACGGAAGCTGCGCGGGAGGCCGAGCGCCGACGACCAGACACCGGCGAGGCCCGCGGCCAGGGCCGCCGACCGTCGGCCGTCCACGAAGAGGCCCGGCACGAGGCTCTCGTCAGGCTCCTCCCGCGCTCCCCTCTGCCCCGAGAAGGCCGCGCGGACGGCGAGAGGGCCCTTGAACGACGGGAAGCCGACGAGGTGCAGGAGCAAGGAGGGGTCGGGCACCGAGATCGGCCGGCGTGCGCCCGCCCGTTCGACCCGCACCAGCCCGCGCTCGACCGCGAACTGCCAGCCCTCGTCGAGGACGATCACTCCCGTCGGCACCGGCAGCCCGGCCCGGGCCGCCCGGTCGAGCAGGGCGGCCTTGGTGCCGCACCCCCGCCGCGCGGCCTGGCCGGAGCCGAAAGGGAGGATCACGGCGACCGCCTCCGGCCACCCAGTCTGTCGAGAACGACCTTGGGAACTCTCTTCATCCCGACTCCACGCAAGCCCCCTCGGAGGCCGCGCCGGGACGCTGCCGAGGCTCGCAGGCGACGTCGACGCCCGCCCCCAGGTCCGAAGCTCGCGTCGATCGCGCCAAGCCTAACATCCTCCGGGACCGCGTGCGGAGTGGCCGGCGGGCCTCCCGGTCGACGCGGCGCTTGCCCAGGCACCCGTGCTCGGCTACATTCGCACACTGGAGGGCCGTGGTTTGGCATCGATGGGCGCGAAGCGGGTCGTGGTTGCACTCTGCCTGTGCGTCGCCGGGGCGATGGTCTCCTCGCTGCTCCTTCTCCAGCACCACGGGGAAGGACGAGCGGTCACGGCGGTCAATCAGGTCTGCGGAGAGGGCGAGGAAGGAGCCCCCAGCGACTGCGACACCGTGGCTCAGAGCCCCTGGTCCTCGCTGGGGGGCTTTCCCGTCGCCGGAATCGGTCTCGTCTACTACGCCTCGCTGGCCCTGCTTCTCGCCCTCACCCTGTTCCTCCCCGGCGAGTTGCGCCCGGCGCTGGCCGCAGTCGTGCTTCTCGGGCTCGTCCTCGGGCTCGTCGTCGACCTCTTTCTCCTGGGCGTCCAGGCCATCTCGATAGGAGCGTTCTGCACTCTGTGCCTGCTGACCTACGTGCTCGGTGCCGCGGCCCTCTTCGTTCTCCTTCCGGCCCGGCACGGGCTGCGCGCGCCCGCCGCGGCCCTCGGACGGTCCGAGGGGCGTCTCGCGCTCGTGGGCTGGGTGCTCGGGACCCTGGCCGTCACCGGCGCGGTGGTGGCCGCGGAGACCGCGCTCGACTACCGGCAGCAGGGGCGCCAGCTCGCCCTGCTGGGAGCGCCTACACCCGCGACCGGGCCGTCACCGACGGGGCCCGGCGACCAGTCGGTCTCCGCTTCGCCCGCGGGGACGCCCACCGAGGTAAGCCGTTCGGAGGACGACGGCCCGCTTCCGGAGCAGACGAGCGAGAGCGGCGGGAAGGACGCCGCGTACTGGGAGCAGCGGGCCAACGAGTTGCAGCAGACCCTGGACGACCCCCAGAAGCTGCAGCAGTACTTCTCGGACAAGGCCCAACGGCAGTTCGAGACCGAGGCCGTCCAGCACATCGATCTCGAGGGCGTGCCCGCGAAGGGTCCAGCGGACGCGCCGGTGAAGGTGGTCGAGTACTCCGACTTCCTCTGCCCGTTCTGCCGCAACCTGGCGGCCGGGCTCACTCAGTTCGTGCCGCAGGCCGGCGGCCGGGTCGTGCTCTACTTCAAGAACTACCCGCTCGACCAGGAGTGCAACGACGCGCTGCCCCGCTCCACTCATCCCGGCTCGTGCCAGCTCGCTCTCGGGGCCGTCTGCGCCCAGTACCAGGGCAAGTTCCCGGCCTATCACAATCGGGTCTTCGCGGCCGAGGGGCTGCACAACCCCCAGGCCTCGGACGTCGTGCGCCTCGCCGGCGAAGCCGGCCTCAACGCGGACGCGATGCGGGGCTGCCTGGAGGATCCGCAAGCGAAGGCGGATCTGGCCGCCCAGATCGCGGAGGGACGTCGGCTCGACGTCCGGGCCACGCCCACTCTCTACGTCAACGGCAAGAAGCTGCCCCGGGTCAACGATCTCGTGGCGGTGGTGGACAGGGAGGCCCAGAAGAGTGGCTTCCCTCCCCTGGCGCAATCACAATAGCGCCGAGGGCCATGGGACTCTTCGTGGAGCGACCGGCATGAAGCTCGACGCCTGGATGGAGCAGGATCACCCCCTCGACGAGCGCCTTCGGCTCATCGCGGGTCTTTGCCAGGCAGTGAACGAGGTCCACGATCGGGGCGAAGCCCTGGGCGCGCTGCAGCCGGATCGAGTCGAGGTGGACCCCGGCGGTCACTGCGACATCTCCGGCGCGACCGGGGGCTCCCCTTCGCCGGACTACGCCCCGCCCGACGGGGAGGGTGACGCCGCCTCTGATGTCTTCGCGGCGGGCATGATCGCGTGGGAGGTTCTGGCCGGCCGCTCCGCGGGCGATTCCCCCCGGCACCTGGCCGAGGTGCGACCCGACATCCCCAAGGAGCTGGCCGACGCGATCATGGCCTGTCTCGAACGCTCGGCCGACTGGCGCCCCAAGGACCTCACCTTCCTCGCCCAGATGGCCGCGGCCCGCCTGAAGAGCGGCGATCGCCCCGCCCAACGACGCCGGGCCACGAGGTCGCCTCGCCGGAGCCCCGGGCGAGCGAGGAGCCGCCGGGAGGGCCGACGCACCTGGCCTCTCCTCGCCGCCCTGGTGGTGGTCCTCGGCCTGGCCTTCTTCGCCTGGCAGCAGTTTGGGGGCATCGACGGCTTCCCGTGGAATCGGACCGCCTCGGAGCCGGCAGTGCCCCCCCCCGCACCGCCGGTCACCGAGCCCGTGCCTCCCGTCGACACGGCGCTCCCTCCGGTCGACACCCCGACGGCGGCCCCCGTGACGGAGGGGACGACGGGAGAAGAGGAAGTCGCCTCGGCGGCCGCCGCGCCCCAGGTCCCGCCTCCCTCGGCACCCGCACCCGCGATCCCGCCCGAAACCGAGAGCGCGCCGCCTCCACCGCCGGCGACCACGCCGGCTCCCGCGGCGGCCCCGCCGCCGGTTCAGACGGCGCCGGCCGAGCCTCCACCCTCGACCCGTCCCGCGCCCGCCGAGCCCCCGCCCACGTCCCGTCCCGCGCCCGCCACCCCGCCGGTGGTCGCGCCGGCGCCGGTGGCTCCGCCGCGCCCCGCCCCGAACACGTCGGGCGCCGCACGGCCGGCGGCCCCCGCCCCGAGCGCGGAGGTGCAACCCGCCCCGCCGGCGCCGGCCGAGCCCCCGCCCACGCTACCGCCCGCCGTCCTCACCGCGGTGTCGCCGCTCGAGGTGAAACGCCCCGGGAAGGTGCTCGTCGACCTGCGCGGGCAGGGGTTCCAGGAGCAGCACAGGGTCCGGGTCCTGCCGGTCAGGAAGGCCCCCCGGGGAATCACCGTCGTCCGCCAGAAGCGGGTCAACGACACCCTGATCACGGTGCTCCTCGACCTCTCGGAAGACGCCGATACGGGAGACTACGCCCTGGCTCTCGAGAACGGACTCGGGGAGCGTACCGAGTCCGTGGTCTTCAAGGTCACGAAGTAGGCCCAACGGCCCGTCTTCCACAGCCCATCCGCGGCGCGCGCACAGCCTGTCCACAGGCTGTGCACAGTGCTTCCTCGAATCTGCCCTAGAATGTGCGACTCATGGGGGACACTGCCGGAGCGTTGCGCTGTCCGTCGTGCGGCGCCCCCGCCACTCCCGATTCGACGGCCTGTCCCTACTGCGGCACCCTCCTCGCTCTCGTGGCGTGCCCCTCGTGCTTTGCCAAGCTCTTCCGGGGAACCCGGTTCTGCGCTCACTGCGGAGCCGAGGCCGTTCGGGAGGAGGCCCCGTCTCGCCCGAGCCGCCCCTGCCCCGAGTGCCAGCAACCCTTCAGCCCGGTCAAGGTGGGCTCGGTCGTCCTCGACGAGTGCGCCCGCTGCGGGGGCCTGTGGGTCGACTCCTCGGCGTTCCACCGCATCTGCCAGGAGACCGAGGAGCAGACGATGGTGCTGGAAGGCATCTCCTCGGATCCCGAGACACCGCCGTCCGCCGTTTCGCCCCGCTACTGGCCGTGCCCCGAATGCCGCCGGCTGATGAACCGACAGAACTTCGCCCGCGTCTCGGGGATCATCGTGGACGTCTGCAAGGGACACGGGGTGTGGTTCAACCAGGGAGAGCTGCGCCGCATCATCGAGTTCATCCGGGACGGTGGCATGAGCCGGGCCCGGGACCGGGAGCGGCAGGACCTGGAGGACGAGCGCGCCCGACTCCGACTGGCGGCACGAGACGCCCAGATCAGCGCGGCCCGGGCCGCGACGTGGCCGTCCGGGGGGGAGGCACGGACCACCGACGTGGAGATTCTGTCCGCGGTGCGCGGCCTTCTCGACTGGATCTCCTGAGGACCGAACCGGCCTGCGGCCGGATGCCCTGGCCAGGGGGTGGCCCTCCCGCGAGCATTGGCCGGCGATCAGAAATCTGATATATCAGTGTCTTGAGAGAGGTCTCCGTGAGCGTCGCCAGCCCGCTCGTTCTCAAGTCGCTACGCGAGCAGGTCTACCACCACCTGCGCCGCCTCATGAGCGGTGGTGAGATCCAGCCCGGGGCCTTCATCAACCAGGACGAGCTGGCCACGCGGCTCGGGGTCAGCCGGACTCCCCTCCGCGATGCCCTGCTCCAGCTCGAGGCCGAGGGATTCGTCGCGATCCTGCCGCGCCGGGGGGTGCGGGTCCAGGCCCTGACCGTGGAGGACGTCCGCCACATGTACGAGGTGGTCGGCGCCCTGGAGGGCGCGGCGGTCCTCTCCGCCTTCCCGAGCCTCGGCAGGGGTGAGCTCGCGACGCTGAGGCGGTTGAACCGGGACATGAAGAAGGCCCTCCTCGCGGACGACTTCGACCGCTACTACGACCGCAACCTCGCCTTCCACGACGTCTTCCTCGACCGCTGTGGCAACGAGCAGCTCGTCAGGATCGTCCGTCGGCTCAAGCAGAGGCTCTACGACTGGCCCCGACGCCGTGGCTTCGTGAAGGAGTGGGAGCTGGCCTCACTCGAGGAGCACGCGGCCTTCACGAGGCTGGTGGCGGAGGGCGATGCCACCGGCGCGGCCGACCACCTGCGCGACGTGCACTGGTCCTTCCCGGTGCAGGAGCCGTTCATCCGACGCTACTACTTCGCGGACCCACCCCGGGGGGACGAGGGGTGAGCGCGACCGTCACCGGGCGCGTGTTCAACGTGCAGCGGTACTCGCTGCACGACGGGCCCGGAATCCGCACCACCGTCTTCCTCAAGGGCTGTCCCGCCCGCTGCCTCTGGTGTCACAACCCGGAGAGCCAGTCCTTTGGGCCGGAGGTGATCCGGGTGGAGACCCGCTGCGCCTCCTGCGGCACGTGCGAGACCGTCTGCCCTCACGGGGCGCCCCCCCCGGGCTCCGGGCTGTGCACGGCCTGCGGCGAGTGCGTCGACGCCTGCCCGGCCGGAGCACGGGAGCTGGTCGGCCGCGAGAGCACGGTGGACGAGGTGATGGTCGACGTCCTGCGCGACCGCATCTTCTTCCAGGACTCGGGCGGCGGCGTCACCTTCTCCGGGGGCGAGCCCCTCGCCCAGCCCGAGTTCCTCCGGGCGCTGCTCACCGCCTCACGCGGCCACGGCCTCCACACCGCGGTGGACACCTGTGGCTTCGCCCCGCGCGAGAACCTCCTGGGCCTCGCCCCCCTCGTCGACCTCTTCCTGTTCGACGTCAAGCTGATCGACGACGCCCGGCACCGCGACCTGACCGGTCTCCCCACCGGCCCCATTCTCGACAACCTGCGCGCCCTCGTCGACGCCCACCCGTCGGTCTGGATCCGGGTTCCCATCGTCCCCGGCCACACCGACGACGAGGCCGACGTGGCCGCCATCGCCGCCCTCGTGGGCGAGCTTCCCCGCGTCCACCACGTGAGCCTGCTCCCCTTCCACGCCACCGGCGGCGCCAAGGCCCGTCGTCTCGGCCGCCCGGCCCCCCTCGAGTCTCTCGCTCCCCCTCCGCCCGAGAGGATGGAGACCCTGGCCGGTCTGTTTCGCGAGCGGGGCCTGGCCGTGTCCATCGGAGGCTGATGATGAACCCCCGCACCGAGGCCCTGCGCCGCCTGAGTCTCGACACCCCGCCGTCGATCTCCGCCGAGCGGGCGGTGCTCCTGACGGAGTTCTACCGCGAGAACGAGGGACGCTTCTCGGTCCCGCTCATGCGCGCTCGGTCCTTCCGCCACCTCTGCGAGAAGAAGGAGATCTACCTGGGCGAGGGTGAGCTGATCGTCGGCGAACGCGGCCCGGCCCCCAAGGCGGTCCCCACGTTCCCCGAGCTCACCTGCCACAGCGTGGAGGACCTGCGGATCCTCGACTCCCGGGAGAAGACCAGCTACCGCGTCGCTCCCGAGGTCATCGCCGCCTACGAGCAGGAGGTGATCCCCTACTGGCGCGGCCGCTCCCTGCGCGACCGCCTCTTCGAGGCCCTGCCCCCGGAGTGGCACGCCGGCTACGAGGCCGGGCTCTTCACCGAGTTCATGGAGCAGCGGGCACCGGGCCACACCGTCCTCGACGACAAGATCTACCGGCGCGGGCTCCTCGACTTCCAGGACGACATCGCGGCCGCCATCGCCGCCCTCGACTTCGCCGGCGATCCCGAGGCCTGGGACAAGCGTGAGCAGCTCCGGGCCATGAGCGTCGCGTGCGACGCCGTCCTCCGCTTCGCCGAGCGCCACGTGGACCGGGCGGGCGAGCTCGCCCGCCACGAGGCGGACCCCGGCCGCCGGGCCGAGCTCGAGAAGATCGCGGCGGCCTGCCGTCGGGTGCCCGCCCACGCCCCCCGCGACTTCCACGAGGCGCTCCAGTCCTACTGGCTCTGCCACCTGGGCGTCGTCACCGAGCTGAACGGGTGGGACTCGTTCAACCCCGGTCACCTGGACCAGCACCTCCTCCCCTTCTACGAGCGCGGTCTCGCCGAGGGGACGCTGACCCGGGAGGGGGCGAAGGAGCTCCTCGAGTGCTTCTTCGTCAAGTTCAACAACCACCCCGCTCCCCCCAAGGTGGGCGTCACCGCCGCCGAGAGCGGCACCTACACCGACTTCGCCAACATCAACCTGGGGGGCCTCCTCACCGACGGCACCGACGGATCCAACGAGGTCTCCCGCCTCCTCCTCGAGGTCATCGACGAGATGCACCTCCTCCAGCCCTCGTCCAACGTGCAGGTCTCCCGGAAGACCCCGGACGCCCTCCTGAAGCAGGCGCTACGGGTCATCCGGCAGGGCTATGGGTTCCCGTCGCTCTTCAACGCCGACGCGGTGGTCGAGGAGCAGCTGCGGCAGGGGAAGGCCCTCGCCGACGCCCGGGCCGGGGGCTGCTCCGGCTGCGTCGAGGTGGGGGCGTTCGGCAAGGAGGCCTACATCCTCACCGGGTACTTCAACCTCCCGAAGGTCCTGGAGCTGGCGTTGCACGACGGCGTCGACCCACGCTCGGGCCGCCGGCTGGGCCCGGCCACCGGCGCACCGGGCACCCACACGAGCTTGGACGACGTCTTCGCGGCCTTCGAGACCCAGATGCGTCACGTCCTCGAGGTCAAGATCGCCGGCAACCAGATCATCGAGCGGATGTACGCCCGGCTCATGCCCGCGCCGTTCCTCTCCGTCCTCATCGACGACTGCATCCGCAAGGGCCGCGACTACAACGCCGGCGGCGCCCGCTACAACAACACCTACATCCAGGGGGTGGGCATCGGCACCCTGACCGACAGCCTGGCCGCGATCCACTCCGCGGTCTTCGAAGAGGGACGGCTCACCCTCGGGGAGCTGGTGTCCGCCCTCGACGACGACTTCGGCGGCCACGAGCCGCTCCGTCTCCGCCTCGTCAACCGGATGCCGAAGTACGGCAACGACGACGACCGGGCTGACGCCTTGATGCAGCGTGCCTTCGAGGCGTTCTTCGCCGCCGTCGACGGCCGCCCGAGCGCCCGGGGAGGCACGTACCGCATCCAGATGCTCCCCACCACCTGCCACGTGTACTTCGGCTCGGTGACCGGGGCGACCCCCGACGGTCGGCGCGCGACGCGGCCGGTCTCCGAGGGCATCTCCCCGGTGCAGGGCGCGGACCGCCGGGGACCCACCGCAGTGGTCCAATCCGCGGCGAAGATGGACCACGTCCGCACTGGCGGCACCCTCCTCAACATGAAGCTCACGCCGTCGCTCCTCGCCACCGAGGACGGCATCGACAAGCTGGGCCATCTCGTCCGGGGCTACTTCAAGATGGACGGGCACCACGTGCAGTTCAACGTGGTCCGGGCCGAGACGCTGCGGGAGGCCCAGGCCCGCCCCGAGGAGCACCGGGACCTGATCGT